>VBOX01000088.1 GCA_005893265.1 Candidatus Eiseniibacteriota bacterium
GCGCAGATCCCGGTTTGCCGGCGGTCCGGGACGCAGCTCAACCGGCGGCCCGGGGCGAGCCAATCGCGCGCAGGTCGCGTTCGTGAAGACCGCGGACGGGCTCGAGCCTCGGATTGTGCGGCTAGGCCTCAGCGATTTTGATTACGCGGAGGTCTTAGAAGGGGTCAAGGAAGGAGAGCAGGTCGTTCTCCTGGGTGTCGCGGAGGCCCAGGCCTCCCGTGCCGATACCCAGAACAGGATTCGCCAGCGGCTCGGGAGCGGCGTACCCGGCGTGCCCGGGCCGGGTGGCGGCGGGGGCGGCGGAGGCGCCCGCGGCGGCGGCGGTGGTGGCGGGCGGGGTCCCGGCGGAGGGCCGTAGCATGCTGATTGGGGAAACTGTCTCCGTCGCGCTCGAAGCGCTTCGAGCGAACAAGCTGCGCTCCTTCTTGACCATGCTCGGAATCGTGATCGGGGTGGGCGCGGTCATCGCGATGGTCGCGCTCGGTCGAGGCGCGCAGCAATCGGTCCGGGACCGCATCGCCTCCCTTGGCACGACGCTCCTGACCGTTTTCCCGTCTCAGGCGAGGGGCGCGGGGGGCGTTGCCTCCTCCACTGAACGCGCGCCGCTGACGATGGACGATGCCAAGGCCCTGGAGGAGCGCTCCACGTTCGTGGCCGCGGTCCAACCGGAGATGTCGCGCTCGCTCCAGGTTCAGTACGAGAACAAGAACGACAACACATCGATCGTCGGAACGACCGCGAACTACCTCGAGGTCAGAAAGTTCGCGATCGAATCCGGGCGGATGTTCTCGGATGCCGAAGACGCCGCGCGCCGGCGGGTCGCGGTGCTCGGGGCCCAGGTAGTGACCGACCTGGGGATTGCATCGGGCGAGGCGGTGGTCGGCTCGGAAATCCGGATCAACGGAATTCAATTCCAAGTCATCGGTGTGCTCGCGTCCAAGGGCCAAGGCGGAGGGTTCGCGAACCCCGACGACCAGGTCCTGGTGCCCATCCAGACCGCGCGCTATCGCCTGATCGGCAGCGACCGGATTCGCTCGATCAGCGTGCTCGCTCCGTCGGAGGACGACATCCCGGTAACGATGGCCGAGGTTCAGCGGATCCTTCGCCGCGAGCACCGGCTGAGGCCGGGGCAGGATGACGACTTTATCATCCGGAACCAGGCCGATTTCCTGACTACCTTAGGCGAGACCACCCGCGTGTTCACCTACTTGCTCGCGGGGATCGCTGCGGTGAGCCTGCTCGTCGGCGGGATCGGAATCATGAACATCATGCTCGTCTCGGTGACCGAACGGACCCGCGAGATCGGGATCCGAAAGGCGCTCGGCGCGACGCAGAAGACGATTCTTCTTCAGTTTCTGATCGAGGCGGTGGTCCTTTGCCTCCTGGGCGGCACGATCGGTATCATCTTGGGAGCTGGTTCCGCGATTCTCGCGCGGAGCGCATTTCAGTGGAATACGTCGGTGGGCGCTTCATCGGTCGTGATCGCGTTCGTGTTCGCGGCCGCGGTGGGAATTCTCTTCGGGGTCTGGCCGGCAAGGCGCGCGGCTTCGTTGGACGCGATCGAGTCGCTGCGGTACGAATAAGGCTGCCCGCTCGATTCGGGGCTGCCGCGCCGTTCCTTACTTGGACGGCGTTCGGTCCCGCGGTGCTCTGCTCCCGGTCCGATCGTCCATGAGATCCTTCAAGGCGCGGATCAGATCATTCATCTCGACCGGCTTCGCGATGTGGGCGTCGAAACCGGCCTGCAGGGCATGGCTCACGTCCTCGGGGCCCGCATAGGCGGTGAGCGCGATGGCCGGCGTCGCCCCACCCTGCTCGGCGGGGAGCGAACGGAGCCTTCCGATAAGGTCATACCCGCTCTCCCCTGGCATCGCGATGTCGCTGATCAGAAGGTCGGGACGTTCCTTCGCGAACGCGGACAACGCCTCGCGGCAGGACCCCACGGCGACAACGTCGGCCCCGCGACCCGTCAGAACCATCGCGATCAGCTCCCTCGAGTCGGACTCGTCTTCCACCAAGAGAATCCGCGTCCCCTGGAGGGATTGAGCGGGGCGGCCGCCCTCTTCCACGGGCGCCAAGCTCCCTGAGATCGCCTCCCCCTTGCTTCCACGCAGCGCGGGCACTTCGACCAGGGGCAACGTCACCGAGAAAACGGCCCCCTTCCCGTCGTCACGGTTCGAGGCCGAAACGGTCCCTCGATGAAGCTCCACGATGTGCCGCACGATCGCGAGGCCCAATCCGAGGCCGCCATGTTTGCGCGTGCCGGAGGAGTCCCTCTGGCGGAAGCGCTCGAACACGTGCGGTAGGAACTCCGGGGGGATACCGGGACCGTCGTCCTCCACGCGGATCGATGCGCGGGATCGCTCGTGTTTGAGGGTAATCGTCACCCGTCCGCCGTCGGGGCTGAACTTGATCGCGTTCGAGAGCAGGTTCCATACAACTTGCTGGAGTCGATCCGGATCCCCCATGACCGGCTTGGTGGGGTGGGACAGATTCGATCTCATGACGACCCTCTTGGCCTCCGCCATCGGCCTCATCGTATCGAGAGCGCTCTCGATGACCGCGGCGATGTCCAGGGCCTGGACCCTGATATCCAACTGGCCGACGGCCATCCGGGAGATATCCAGGATGTCTGAGATCAGATGGCTCTGAATCCGGACGTTCCGACTGATTGTCTCCACGGCCCGCGCGGTCGTCTCCGGATCGAGCCGCCCTTCTCGAAGAAGGTTGGCCCAACCCATGATGGCATTGAGCGGCGTGCGGAGCTCGTGCGAGAGCGTGGCGAGAAACTCGTCTTTGAGACGATTGGCAGCCTCCGCCTCTATACGCGCTGCCTGCTCGCGGGCCAGCGAGGTACGGGCCGTCTCCGCCTTCTTATGCTCGGTGATGTCCTGGCCCGTCCCGATCATCCGCACCGGCTTGCCGCGCGCGTCCGTCAGGGTCACTCCCTGTCCGAGAAGAACACGGACGCCCCCGTCGGGCCGGACGATCCGGTGCTCGAAGCTGAAGGGCTGCTTCTCGCGAACGGCGGTGGACACTACGGTGTTGGCATGCTCGCGATCGTCGGGATGGACCCGTTCCAGGAATGCTTCGTAGCTGCCCCCGAACGCGGCGGGGTCGAGCCCGTAGATCGAGTAGAGCTCGTCCGACCACCAGACGACGTCTCGTTCGATGTCCCATTCCCAGCTTCCCATCCGCGCCGCTCGCTGAGCTTCGTGAAGCCGGGCCTCGCTCTTCTCCAGCTTCTCTTGGGCCCGTGCCCGTTTGGCGACCTGGTTCCGAAGCTCCTGATTGGATATCCAGAGCTGCTCGGTCCGTTCCGTGACCCTTTGCTCCAGCTCCTCGTTGAGCCCCCGCATGGCCCTCTCGACGCGGCGTCGGCCCGCGACCGCCGCCGCCACGGAGAGGATCATGACCGATACCACCGCCATGAAGCCTTGGAGCAGGAGGAGCGACACGTTCGGTGGGCGGCCGGCAAAGGGCCCATAACCTCCCAGCGTCCCGACGATGGCCATTGCGGAGAGCATCACAACGGTGGTCGCGGCCTCCCGCTGACTGAAGCGGAACGCGGCCCATACCAGTGGAGGGAGACAGAAGTATTCCAGAGGGTATCGCCTGTCCGCGAAGGGGGAGATGCCATGGAACACCAGCATGGCCACCGTGGCCAACGTGAGCAGGAGCGAGGCCGCCTCGGCGACTTGCTTCCCAGTCCAGAATACCTTCGGCTCGAGCCACCAGAGCAGGGCGACGGGTGCCACGACGAGCGCGCCAGAAGCGTCTCCGAGCCACCAGGTCAGCCAGATGGCCCAGAAATCGCGCCATGCCGCGAACCCACCCAGGGAAAGCGTTGTGACGCCGATCGTGGCGCTCACCGCGGTACTCAACATCCCTGCAAGGACCGTGAACTTGAAAATATTGTTCGGCTGCTCGAAAACACCGGGGCCACCGGCGAATCGGCGGACGAGGTAGCTCCCGAGCAGTCCTTCCAGTGTGTTCCCTGCCGCGATGCCCAACGAGGTAGCCGCATTTCCCGCTGTCGTAACGTTGACGAGGAACGCCCCGAGCAGCACGAACGGCCAGATGCGATAACCGAGAACAAGGAACGCCGCGAGCGCGATTCCCGTAGGGGGCCAAACCGCAGAAGCGCTCGCGTTCACGAACGCGAGGCTCAACCCTATTTTTCCCGCGAGCAGATAGATCGCGGCGACCCCTAGGCCGGCTAGGAGGCTCGTGAGGAACCGGCGGGTCGGCATAGGGTGCAGAATTCTCCGGGCAGAGATCGAGGGTTGAATCGGCGAACGCCATTTCGTCCGTTGCCATTGGACGTTTTCGGTAGCGGCACGGGAGTCTATGGAAGAAACGTGTCGGGCGCAACATCGCTGCCTGAATGCCTGGGGTCTGGCACGCAGGGAGCCTGGGGGTCGGGGCGATGCCGGGGTGGGAACCCCGGCGGGCACCGCTCGTTGTGAGAGCGTCTATCGCTCGGGAACGGGCGCACGAGATGTCTCTTCGGGTCCCAGAGCCGCTCCGAGCCGGCTGAACACTACGCCTGATATAGCGCTGCCTCGCCGGGGGATTGTGGATTGCTGCTGCTGTGCGTTAGTTCGCGGCGCCCGAGGTGGCCGGCATCCGCGAAGGATCACTCATAGTTCGTGCCTCCGTTGTTCGCGGAGCGGTCCGTGAACCGTCGCGTCATACGCTCCATGAATCGCCGCGTCCCGTATCTCACGCCTCGGGCCACCGCGAGAACGGCCCGAACGGGCTCCTCCACCTCATGGAGCATGGCATCGGAAAGCGCCGCCGTGCGTTCTCCAATGGATTCGAAGCGATCCACCATGCGTCGAAGGCGTGGGACGGTTTCTCGTATTGAAGCAATGGCCCCGTGGGCTTCCTGGGTGACACTCTTGAGCTGATCTACCCACTGTCGGAATTCTTCCGCGAGGTTGGAGAAGGCGCTTGAGGTTTTTCGAAAGTCACGCGCGACCTTGATGTTCGCGACGGCGATGGCGACCACCGCAACCGTCACGACCACGAGGCAAATCTGAAGTAGAAGCGACATGACTTGCTCCCCCGGTACCGATCCGATAAGTAGAGGGGCCCTCCATTAAGGGGAGAGGGTTGGGTGGGGAACCGCCCAGTCCCGGTCGGAAGGCCAGTGGAGGGCCCCTGGGTCGTACAGATCAAAGCGAGCAGAGCCGGAGGATCGGACCGAAGACTCTGCCGTTCGGTCTGGGGCCAGATCTTTGACGTCCGGACCCCCAGCACCCGCTCGCTTAAAACCTCATGCGCACACATCTCCGCACCAATCGTGCCACTTCCACCGGGGTCCCGTCAGTGGAAGGGCCAGGGGCCGATCTTCCTGTGGGCGCGCATCGCTAAAGCACGCCTCGGTGAAGGATGTTCGTGGTCCTAAAAGAAAATCGGCTCCGAGATGGCCGCCCCGTGCGATCCTCCGCATGGAGGGCGAGACCAGGAGGTGCTCGGCCACAAACCATGTAATGGGTACCCGTCCGTTGTAGAAGCTACAAGGAAGCGACCCACCTCACACACCTCCGCAGCCCTACGCATCGTCACGTGTGTCGGCATGCCGTGTGCTGCTCTAGATAATGAGGAAGGCTGCAACGCTCAGGACCTCTTTTTTGCCCACCCGCGGAGAAGGTCGGAGGAGTCGGATGTCCATAGAAACCGTTGTCGATTTTGGGGCTAACGGTGCGGCATGGAAGCCATTTGACGATGGCCAGTCTGGTACGCGCTGCGCCCTTCCGGAACGCCTTTCGATCGCCCAGGTGGCGCCTCTTTACGAGTCCGTCCCACCGAAGCTCTATGGAGGAACGGAGCGAGTCGTTTCGTATCTGACGGATGAGCTGGTGTCGGAGGGCCACGACGTCACCCTGTTCGCAAGCGGCGATTCCGACACCCGGGCTCGGCTCATCCCCGCCTGTCCCCGATCCCTTCGGCTCGACGAGCATTGCAGGGATCCGCTCGCGCATCACATCCTCATGCTCGAACGGGTCGTGCGCGAGTCGGACCGGTTCGACGTGATCCATTTTCACTGTGACTACATGCATTTCCCGCTCTCGCGCCGGCTGAAGGTGCCCACGCTTACGACGCTGCACGGCCGCCTGGATCTCACGGATCTGGTCCCCATCTACCGCGAGTATTCCGACATGCCGCTCGTGTCCATTTCGGACGCTCAGCGCGCACCGCTTCCGTGGGCGAACTGGCTGACCACGGTCCACCACGGCCTTCCGCACGCGTTCGGCACGCCTCGATTGGAGCCCGGTGGCTACCTCGCGTTCCTGGGGCGCATCTCGCCCGAAAAACGGGTCGATCGCGCGATCGAGATCGCGCGACTGGCGGGCATGGAGATCAGGATTGCCGCCAAAATCGACGCGGTGGACCGCGCCTATTTCGACGAGGTGATCCGGCCTCTGCTCGGGGGGCCAGGGATAGAATTCCTGGGCGAAATCGGGGAACAAGAGAAGGTCCCGTTCCTGAGCGACGCGTGCGCCCTGCTCTTCCCCATCGATTGGCCGGAGCCGTTCGGGCTTGTCATGATCGAGGCCATGGCGTGCGGTACTCCTGTGATCGCTTACCGACGAGGCTCCGTTCCGGAGGTGATCGAAGACGGTGTGACCGGCTACGTTGTGGGATCCATCGACGAGGCCGTGAGCGCCGTGAAACGGATCGGCGATCTCAGCCGCGCGTCATGCCGGAGGGCCTTCGAGGAGCGGTTCACTTCGAGGCGCATGGCGGAAGACTACGTGGAAGCATATCGGTCCCTGATTCATCCGGAAACCTCGCGCGCCCTCGCCGGGGGGAGGCACACGATTTCGAGCGGTCGAGCGGTATAGCGGCGGAGTACTAGACCGTCGCGGAGTAGTTGTTCAGGCGGTTGTAGATTGTCTTCAGGCTGATCCCGAGGACCTCGGCCGCCTTCCTCTTGTCCCCGCCGAAATGCTCGAGCGTGGCCAGGATGAAATGCCGCTCGATCTCCGCGAGCGACATACCCACCTGCATGGCGTCGTTGGACGACGGCGCCCCGGAAACTGCCCGGGCGGCGGGGCCGACGGGGAGCGCGTCCATCTCAACGACATCCTCGCTCAGGATGAATGCTCGCCGGATCATGTTCTTGAGCTCGCGCACGTTTCCCGGCCAGCTGTATGCCGCCATCCTACGGAGGGCGGCGGCTCCAAATTTCTTGGAGGTGCCCTCCTCGCGGTTGATCTGAGCGAGGAAGTGCTCTGCCAAAAGGTTGATGTCGCTGCCCCGATCGCGCAAGGGGGGAAGCACGATCGGGAAAACGTTGAGCCGGTAGAGCAGGTCCTCTCGGAACTTGCCCTCCTTGACGGCGGTCTCCGGCGGCCGGTTGCTGGCCGCAATCACCCGGACATCCACGGAGATCGGCTCATCCCCGCCGACGCGAAGCAGTGTCCCGGTCTCCAGAACGCGCAGGAGCTTCACTTGAAGCTCGAGGGGCATTTCCGTGATCTCGTCGAGGAAAAGGGTCCCGCGAGACACACGCTCGAAGTACCCGCGATGGAGCTGCGTCGCCCCGGTGAAGCTGCCACGCTCGTGGCCGAACAACTCGCTTTCGATGAGGTTGGCCGGCACCGCGCCGCAATTGACGGGAAGGAAGGCCTGGCCACGCCGGCGTCCGAGCTCGTGGATGGTGGCAGCCACCTCTTCCTTTCCGGTGCCGCTCTCGCCGACGAGCAGCACGGTCGCCTCGGTCGGGGCCACCTTGACGACGAGGTCGTAGACCTTCTGCATGATCTGGGAGTTTCCGATCAGCCGCCCGAAGCGTCCAAGCTCGCGCAGCTCGCCGCGCAAGGAGCCGATCTCTTCTTTGAGCGCCAGCGTACGTGAGACGTTCGCAAGAACGGTCTTCAGCCGGCGGATATCGACCGGTTTCGTCAGGTAGTCGAGCACGCCGACGCGGAGCGCCGCCACTGCGGAATCCACCGATGCGTGCCCGGTGATCAAGATGATTTCCGGACGCGACCCCGGTTCGAGGGCCTGGAGCAGGTCGAGGCCGTTTCCGTCGGGCAACATCTGATCCACGAGGATGACGTCGGGGCGCGTTTGGGCGAGCTGGTCGCGGGCCTCCGCCAATGATCCGGCGGACATTGTGGAGAAGCCCTCCTTCTCCACGAGCTCTGTCATGGCCGCGAGGCTCTTGGCTTCGTCGTCGATGATCAGTGCGACCGGCATCGTCTCCTCAGCCTTCGGGTGCGATCAGTGGGAGCTGGATTTCCAGGCTGGCAGCCGCGCTACGCCGGCCGCCGGGTCGCATCTTGATGGTTCCGCCGTGACGTTCCACGACGCGACGCGCCACGTAAAGGCCGCGCTCCGCGCCGTAGGCGCGGTTCGTGGGGAGCGCCTCGTCCGAGCCGTCGAGGATCGCTGCCGGCATCCCCGGCCCCGCGCCCGTGATCAAGAGGACCGCCTTCCCTCGGCCGGCGGCCACGGACATGCCCATTTCCCCACCGTCCGGAAATGCTTCCACGATGGTCATGAGGATGTGAATCAGCGCCTGCTTGATCGAATCTCGATTCCCTTCCACCAGGACCGGCGTATCGGGCAGGCTGAGAGGAACCTGCACTCTTGCCCGGCGGCAATACGGGTCGAGGAACCCGTGGAGGTCACGGGCGGCTCCGACGAGGTCAAACCGCTCGCTTGTTTCCTCGGCGACCCGAGTCTGGCCCAAGAGGCCCTCCAACATCTGCTCGAGCTTCCGAATTTCCGAACCGATGACATCCACGTAACGCTCCTGACGAACGGACGTATCCGGGCCGGACTTGTCCGCGATGGTTCGACGCAGAAGCTCCAAATAGAGGACCATCGTGTGGAGCGGAGTCCGAATATCGTGGGCGGTTACCAGCGACACGCGGGACAACGCGCGTAGATGAGCGGCGAGGCGGAGATCGGTCTCCAGCACCCGCAGTGCCTCCTCGTCGGTCACGAGGGCCGGATCCAATACAAACGGAGGTCCTTCAGGGATGGGGGGATCCATGGGACCGTGGTTATTGGGGTTGGTGCGCCGAGATGTCGACCTTGGGCTGCGTCATGGCCAATGCGCGATCCCATCGTAGCCAGCGTGTGAGAACGGCAGCAGCAGTCACCGGTCCATCCCAATCATTGTGGCGGGGCCCTGTAGGCGTTGCAAGCAAAGTCTTTGAAAATTAGACAAAG
Organism: Candidatus Eiseniibacteriota bacterium; assembly: GCA_005893265.1. Classification (GTDB taxonomy): domain Bacteria; phylum Eisenbacteria; class RBG-16-71-46; order SZUA-252; family SZUA-252; genus WS-7. The sequence goes on from VBOX01000088.1 coordinate 9,196, forward strand.
GACGCCCAGTTGCTCCGCCAGCTTGTCCCATGGGCCCTGATATTGCTTAAAGGCAGTCGACCGCGGTTGTCCGTCGGACGCCCGGGCAACCGGCCCCTCCAACTACCGGCGGCTGCGTCGCCGGGGGGCCGGACCCGGCCCGAACCAGGGCTGCAATTGTAACAAAGGTGTCCGCCGCGTTCGCCTGGGTTCACGTTTGCGCAGGAGCGTTCAAACAAGGATTCGCTCGGAACATAGATCCGGCCCACGCTGGCCGGTGATTGGAGGCGAACCATGGATGTGTACCCCAACTCAAACGACATAGGACACAACGCGCCCAATATCGTCCCTTTCGTGGTTGGAGCCGTGGTGGGAGCCGGAATTGCCCTGCTGCTCGCCCCCGCCCACGGGAGAGACACCAGACGGCGCGTCGGCTCCACAGTCAGGCGCTGGAGCGACAGCGCGCGACAGGCCATGAGGCGGACGCCTGGAGGCGTCCTCGACCAGCCTGGTGATTGAACTACGGTAGTGGAATGGCGACCGGATGGTGGGTGATCACGCGGCTCGCGGGGATCCGCAGAGTTGCCCGCCCCCGGCCGCCGATTGCTCAGGGGTCCTGACCTAGCGGCGCGTCCCCCTCCCTGATGAGAAGCCAGTTCTTCCCGCCGCTCTTGTCGGCGCGCCCGCGGATTCGGACCAGGGCCCACCTCCCGGTGAGCTTCCCGCCTACCAACTCGAAGACGAGGTGCCCCCGCTTGAGGCCCTCATGCGGGTCCCCGACCGGCGCCCACGCACCGAGATCCCAGATCCCCACGGTACCAGCACCGTATTGGCCTTTCGGAATCGTTCCCTCGAAGGCGCCGTACTCGATCGGGTAGTCCTCCACCTGAACGGCGAGTCGCCTCTCCCCCGGATCAGGGCTCGGGCCCTTGGGGACGGCCCAGCTTTTCAGTACACCGTCCAACTCCAGGCGGAAGTCGTAATGCAACCGCGAGGCAGCGTGCTCTTGGACCACGAACCGCCGCCCCTGGGAGGACTTTGCACCGCCCCTGGGCTCGGGCGTACGGCTGAAATCCCGCTTTCGTCGGTAGGCGCCAAGAGTCATGACCTAGACGCTCCTCGTGTGGCACCTGGCGCTCCGCGTCGCATGGTTCCGGGCACTCCCCTCCAGAAACCGGCTCCCGACCTGCTCACGAGCACCTAAGCAGAGCGCGCGCCAATGCCGAAGACGCCGGCCGAAAGTCCTATAGAGGCTGGTGGTTCCCTGTGGGCACATGTACCTCTTGCGTGAAGTTATTACAAGGCGTGCTCCCTTTTCTGCACGTACTGGGCGCGAGCCCTGCCCTCGTACGACCCATCCTCCCGCGAGTCTCCGGCGCACCCACCTCGCAATTCGGTCGCGCTCAAGGATTCAACGAAGGTGCCCTCGAACTCCGTAATCGATCGGCACGAGACTTGTTAGAGTGGTGAGATTCAGGTAATGGAGCAGGCTCGTCTGTCGCCGATCCCAGCCTCTTGTATCCGAAGCCTGCCCTGGAGGAGCACCTATGACCGCTGGTGAGCTCATGACACGCAGATTCGACGTTGTCCAGGCCGACGCCTCGCTCGAGGAGGTAGCCCGCAAGTTGGAATCGTATGAGAGCGATCCTCTCCCTGTCTGCAGAGATGGGCTCCTGGTTGGATTGGTCAGCCGCCGGGAAATCGCAGCACGGGTCGCCCCGATGAGACGTCGCCCCTTGCCCACGCGGGTCGCGGACATTATCGCGCCCGACATTCTCTTCTGCTTCGAGAGCACCGAGGCCACGGAGGCGGCAAGCCTCATGAAGGAGAACAGAGTCCCCCTGATGCCGGTCCTCAGCCGAGGCATGAAGGTGGTCGGTGTCCTAGCCCTTAAGGACATACCAGGCACCGTGAAGAAGGTCACCTAGGGGATTTTTTCTTTCGCCGCGCCGGCGCCCGCGGGCGAGGTCTCCCGTCTCCGGTGCCGGCTTCCCAGGAACGGCCCCGTCCACAACGGCTTCCTGTTTCTCCACGCTTTCCCCCCTCGACTCGTCGAGCGCGACCATCCACGAATAAGGCAAAAGGTCATCGCTTGGCTGCCGGTCCACAGGTAGAATGCGGCAGTCCCTCACCCACCCGAAAGCAACCGATGCCATAGCCACACCGGATGCACGACGCAGGGCGACGCGAGCGCGCCGAACTCAGCCGAGAGTCATCAAGCACTATGGATCGATTGGATGGATCCGTGCGGTACCAGCACAATGAGGGAGGTTCACGATGCTCCATCGAACACCCCGGTGGCCCCAGGGCGGAACCATTCTTGCGCTCGCGCTCTGCGTGTTGCCGGCGGCCTGCATTGTAGACAGCGCTCGCGCGGAGCCTCGCTTCGGTGATTCCACCTGGGTTGCGCCTTCGGCTCTCATCGAAGGAGACGTTGAAGCAGCGGGACCGCGGGTCGCACGGCCGGACCACGAGCGCCGATGGGAGACCGTGCTGCGCGCTCCCTTCCGATTGGCTTTTCTCCCGCTCCGGTTGCTCACGCGCGGAATCGAGGCGGCCGGCCCGACCGCGGAGGAGTTCCACACGAGCAAGGGACGGATCCAGGTGTCGCCCGAATGGATCGGGGCGACCGTCGCGGTCCCGGCCTTTCTCGGGCCCGGATCGAAGATCGGTCTGACGGGCGCCTGGTCTCCCAGGGACAGTCGCAAGGCAAGGATTCGAGCCCACGCCGGAGACAGCGTGTCGTTCCTCGGAGGCGGCATCGACGCGCTGTACGACTATCGTCCCAACCGCCGCTTCTACGGGATCGGCAATTTCTCGAGCTCCGACCCCACCTATTTTCTGCGCCGCGCGGATCTCGCGAGCGCTTACCTCTTCGCCGGCCGCGATCCGTTGCGCCGAGTACGCGCGAGCGTGGGGATCTCGGATGTCGGGATCGGACAGGGATACAACGGTAGCCCGAGGTCGGTCGACGTCTTCAACCCGACGGACGTGCCCTTCCTCACGCAGGGCTCCCAGGTCTGGTGGCTCGGGGTGGGCGGGGATTTCGCGGCCCTCGACGGCGCCGAGCCGTCCGAAGGCGTCCACCTGCGTCCGGAAGTCAGGAGATTTCGAAGCTCGGACGGCAGCGACCTTCGTTTCGATGATTGGCGCGTCGAGGCGCGCGGCTATCTTCCGGTCTTCTCGAGGAGACGCGTGATCGCGGCGCGGCTCGTCTATGAAGGCGTCGATCCACGGAGCGGCTCCGCGCCGGTGCCCTTCTATCGTCTAGCGGAGTCCTCGGACGCGAACCACTTCGCGGGATACCCCACCGGGCGCTTCCGCGACCGCCGGCTCGCGATCGGTCATGCCGAGTACCGCTGGGAGATCATGCGCCCCGTTTGGGCATTCGGACTCGCCGAGCTGGGCGAGGTCGCATCGACTTCCAGCCGACTCACGCTTGGCGCGGCTCACCCATCGTTAGGCGGGGGCCTGCGCGCGCGGATCAGCCCGGGTCAGGTCGCTGAGATCGAAGCGGCGAGGGGACACGAGGGGCTCAACGTCAAGGCGGACCTGGAGGCGCACTTCTAATGGGCGCTCGCGTGCGGGTTTTCGTGACGGTAGCGTGGATCGCCCTCGCCGGGGGAGGCGCGCCAGCCTCCGCTGCAGCAGACCGGACAGATCGGAGCGTCCCGACCGACAGCAGCACGTGGATCGACCACGACGCGCTTCCGATGCCAGAGCCTCGCGTGAGGAAGGTCAGTCTCTACAGCTACATGTTCCGCCAGGCCATCGTGGAGCCGATCAGCAAGACCTTCGACGTCCCGGACAAAATCATTTGGCTGATGAAGCCGTTCGGGGTCGAATTGGAACAGCCATCCGCGAACGAGAACGCGTTCGACGAGGTTGCCAATTCCTCCTGGTTCACGAACCGGAATCACATGCGCGCCGTTTCCATGCGCGAGATTCGCGAGGGACCGTTCGGCGGAGTCATGCCCGCGAAACCCTGGACCGTCACGGATCTCAAGAAGGGCGGCTACAATCCTGGGTTCCAAATCAAGGACGCCGACGGAAGGAAATGGATCGTCAAGCTTGACCTACCGGGCTCCGCCCAGGCCGGCTCGGGCGCAGGGACAGTCTCGAGCCGTCTCGTTTGGGCGGCCGGATACAACATATCCCTGGATCAGACCGTGACGTTCCGGCGGGAGGACCTCCATTTGCGGACCGCCCTCGCCAAGGCGGGCTCGAAGGAGCCCATCACCGAAGAGGATCTCGCCGGCATCCTGGCCCGCGGGGCGCACGCGTCGGACGGCCGCTACTACGGCGGCGCGAGCTTGTTCCTTCCGGGAAAGCCTGTGGGCCCGGTCGATCTTCGAGGCAAGCGACGCGACGATCCGAACGACTGGTACCAGCACAAGAACCGGCGTGAGCTGCGCGGCCTCTACGTCTTCTATTCGTGGCTCAACAACTGGGACGTCAAGGATCACCAGTCGCTCGACATGTACGCCAAGCGGGCCGATGGCTCGGGGCACGTCACCCACTATCTGCTGGACGTCAACGGTTCCCTGGGCGCGGCCGCTGAAGGAGCCAAGCCGCTTCTCTATGGCTACGAGAAGCGGGTCAGTTTCGGGTGGACGGCGAAGCGGCTGCTCACGCTGGGATTTGTCGTGGAACCCTGGCGGCGCGCTCATCAGGAAACGGGAATTCCATCCGTCGGCAATTTCGAATCCAAATTCTTTCACCCGGACCACTGGGAGCCCCTCGAACAGGTCGCACCGTTTCGCGAGATGACCCTCCGCGACTGTTACTGGGGAGCCAAGCTCGTGGCCTCGTTCTCCGATGCGCAGATCGCGGCGGCGATCGATGCGGCCGGGTACGAGGACCCGCGGGCTCCCGCCTACCTCCTCCGGACCCTCATCGAGCGCCGCGACAAGGTGGCGCGTTACTGGTTCAATCGCGTCGTACCCCTCGACTTCTTCCACGTGGAAGGCGGGGTCCTGCGCTTCCACGATCTGGCCCGTGATATCGGATGGACCGGTGCGCGCGAGTACGTGGCCGAGCTCCGGACGCCCGGCCGCCCCGGCAAAACGTCGGACCCGCAGCGCTTGGCCACGACGGAGTTGAGGCTGCCTGAACAAGGCGAGGCCGGCCTTGAGATCACGCTCTCGATTGCCGGAAGCGGAGCGCAGCCGGTTCGCGTGGAGCTCAAGCGACTGGACTCGGGCTGGGTTGTCACCCGGGTGCGCCACGCACGATGATCCCCAGACAAGGCTTCCTCGCGGTAGACGAGGCGCCCGGAGAGCCCACATGAGATGGACGTCCACCGAAGGGGAACAAGGCCGCGGCACGACACCAGGGCCCGAACGCAGTCTGCTCGATCGGATCCTCAACGTCTTCACGGACGTGCGCCCCGGGGAGGGCGTCACCGCGGTCCTCCTGATGCTGAATATCTTCCTCCTGCTCGCGGGGTACTACCTTCTCAAGACGATTCGCGAGCCTCTCATCCTCGCCGCTCCCGGGGGCGGGGCCGAAGTGAAGAGCTACGCCGCCGCCGCGATCGCGGGAATCCTCATCGTGATCGTGCCGCTGTACAGCGCGCTCGCCTCCCGAGTCTCCCGCGTTCGACTGATTAACTTCGTGACGCTGTTCTTCATCCTATGCCTCTTCGCGTTCTTCGGCCTGAACCGAGCCGGCGTCCCGATCGGCGTCGCCTTCTTCATCTGGGTCGGTATTTTCAACCTCATGGTCGTCGCCCAGCTCTGGGCCTTCGCCAATGACGTCTATACGGTGGAGCAAGGCAAGCGGCTGTTCGCGATCGTTGGCATCGGGGCGTCGCTCGGCGCGATCGCGGGCGCGTTCGTGACAGGCCAACTGGTAAAGCACTATGGACCCTATCCGTTCATGCTCGGCGCCGCGATGCTCCTCGTTCTCTGCATGGTGCTGACGAACATCGTGAATGCCCGCGAGAAGCGCGCCCGGGGACGAGAGCCCCGGACCGCCGGTGTGGAGTCGGCGGCCGTCGGAGGTCCGGCCGCCGACTCTTCGGCCGCGGAAGACCGTTTGCGCGGGCGGAGCGGGTTCGCGCTGGTGATCAGCGACGGCTACCTCCTCCTCATCGCGGCGCTGATGCTGTTGAGCAATCTCGTGAACACGACCGGGGAGTACATCCTGGGTAAGACCGTCGTGACCCTGTACACCGCGGCGCACGGTGCGGCGTCCGCCGGAGGGCTGAACGAGAAAAAGGTGATCGGCGAGTTCTACGGCAACTTCTTCACGGTGGTGAACGTCCTCTCCGGCGCCGTCCAAGCGCTTCTCGTCTCGCGGGTGCTGAAGTACTTCGGCGTGCGGATCGCGCTCCTGGTCCTGCCCGTCGTGGCGCTCCTCGGCTACGGGTCCATGGCCTTCTTCCCGATTCTCTCGTTCATCCGAACAGCCAAGCTGGCGGAAAACTCGATCGACTATTCCCTGCAGAACACGACCCGGCATGCCCTCTATTTGCCGACGAGCCGCGAGGCGAAGTACAAAGCGAAGCAGGCGAACGACACCTTCTTCGTGCGATTCGGGGACGTGATCTCGGCTGGAATCGTGTTCGCGGGCACAACCTGGTTCGCATTCGCGCCGAAGCACTTCGCCGTTGTGAACATCGTGCTCATCGGCGTCTGGCTTGCGGTCGCCATCGCCCTGGGCCGCAGATTCAACCGGCTGGCAGGTACGTCTTAGCGGTTCTGCGTGCGCTTCCCGAAGTGACTATGGCGGCGAGCCACCATCCGCGCGGACGGAGGCGTTGGAATCGGAGCCGGCATCTTGGTGACGAGCGTCCCCAACACCAGATCCGCGAGCGGGAGCAGCACGTTTAGATTGCGGTTCATGTGGACGTGATGAATCCGGTGGTGCCGCTTCAGAAACTGAAAGTATCTCGACCGTTCTATGAACTGGAGGCTCGGCTTGTGCATGAAATAGTGCAGGCTCTCGTATCCCACGTAGTAGGCGGTGAGCGTCGCTGCGAACGCCACCACAGACGCCACGTAGGGAAACCGCACGCCGAGCGCCGCGAGGCCCCAGGACACGAGCACCCAGGGAACCGTGTTGATCGCGATGAGGATCGGCCCGCCCCACCATTGGAAGTGAAGGGCTTCCTCCTGCTCCTCCTCCACCACGTGGAACGTATCGTCAAACTTGCACAATTGATGGTGGATCAGGGTATGCGTCGTGAAGCAATCCTTGGGAAGCCACGGACGGTGAAGCCAATAGCGGTGAAATGCCCACTCGAAAAAGCTGGATTGAACGACGGAGACGCAACAGCCGGTCAGAATCGCGATTGGGAGCAAATGGGATCCTCGCTAGATGGGAGCTGCTATAGGGAATATCGGCTATGGGATCGGGAAACTCAAACGATTTCGACTTTGGTCCGGGGGCCGGGCAAAATGCAGATCGCGCCCGGGCTGCTCAAACTCTGGCCGCGATGGACGTCGCGAGCCGCTCTACATCAGCGATTTCATTGTAGATTTGGGTGGAAAGTCGTGCCCAGAGTCGTCCACGCCATGCGTGGATTTGTACCTCGATCCGGTCCCGGAAGAGGAGCGCGTCACGCAGCCGGGCCGCGTCCTCCCTGGTGCATCCCATTCGCTCCGGAAGCGGAACCGTCGCCATGGTGCCGACCATCGATTCCTCCACACGGAAGCTCGTTCGCAGGCGCGCGCTCAAGAGCGCGGCGCCCTCCCAGGCGAGACGGTGGTTGTAGGACCGAACCGCGACGATCCCCAGCTCCCGCATGAACGCGATCCCCTCGGGGGCGGCCAGATAGGCCGTTGGATCCTTGGTTCCGACCCAGTCGAACTCAGCGGCAAACCCCTGCCCAAGTCCCCAGGAGATGACGAGCGGGTGGAGGCTCTCCTGGCGTCCCGCGGCCGCCCAAAGAAACGCGCAGCTCCGGGGCGCGTACGCCCATTTGTGGAGGTTGCCCACGTACCAGTCCGCACCTAGAGCCGGGAGGTCGATGGGAAGAGCGCCCGGCGCGTGTGCGCCGTCGATCAGGACCGCCACGCCTTCGCGGCGACAACGCGCGACGATCTCGGCGATCGGCAGGACCAGCGCGCTCTCGGAGGTGATGTGGTCCACGATGGCCAGGCGGGTCCGGGGTCCGATCGCACGGACCACACATTCGACGAATGCGGCCTCTCCCCGCGATGGGTCCGGGAGCTCCACCGTGTGCACCCGTGCTCCACGCTCTTTCGCATGGAACGCGGTCGCGTTCGCGATGGCGCCGTAGGCATGATCGCCGATGAGAATTTCATCCCCTTCCCCGAAAGGGAACGAGCGGAGCACGGCATTCACGCCGGTCGTCGCGTTGTCGACGAACACGAGATCGTCCCCGCGCGCTCCAAGGAAGGCGGCCACCTGATCGGCGGCCGCGCGCATCCGTGGCTGGGCCGTACGTGGCTCGCCGACCGTAATCGCGGAGAGCTCGCGCAGCAGAAAGCGCGCCGGCTGTCGTTCGATTTCGTCTCGGATGGCCTGTTGTGCCGCGAGGACGCGGCGCGGCGGGGCCCCGACCGTCCCGTGATTCAAGTAGATCACGTCCGGGTCCAAGGACCAGTGATTGAGCATCCGGTGGCCAAAGGGGGGCACGTCAGGAACCGGGCGGGAGCTCAAGCTGTCGATTCTAGCAGCGGCCCCGGCCGAAGTCGCGTATTCTCCCCCGCATGCCATTCGCCTCGCTCGGACTCTCCCCGCTCGTCGTCAAAGGCGTGCGGGCGGCAGGCTATGTCCAGCCCACGCCGATTCAGAGCAAAGCCATCCCGATCATCCTCGAAGGCAAGGACCTGATCGGCGCGGCCCAGACCGGAACCGGAAAGACCGCGGCGTTCGTCCTTCCCATTCTGACACGCCTGCTCGGAGGGCCGCGGCGCCTGCGGGTGCTCGTGCTGACGCCGACGCGCGAGCTTGCCGCGCAGGTGGAAACGAACGCGCGGGACTACGCGCGATTCACGGACCTTCGGGTCGGGGTCGTATACGGCGGAGTTCCGATCCCGCCCCAGGAACGAATGTTGAAGCAGATCGGGGTCGATTTTCTCGTCGCGACGCCTGGGAGGTTGCTGGATTTGCACGATCGGCTCGCGCTCCGGCTCGACTACATCGAGGTGTTGGTGCTCGATGAGGCGGACCGGATGGTGGACATGGGCTTCGCCCCCGACTTGAAGCGGATCCTTCGCCTCATGCCCCGGGATCGCCAGACCCTCATGTTCTCGGCCACGATGCCGCCCGATCTGAACCGGGTTGCACAGGAGGCGCTCCGCCATCCCGCCCGCGTCGACCTAGCGCCGCCTCAGCGGCCTGCTGCCGGGATCACGCAGGCTGTCTACCCCGTTCCTCGGCATTTGAAGACCGACCTCCTCGACTCCATGCTCTCCCGGTCCGAGGTGAGCAGCGTGATCGTGTTCGCGAGGACGAAGCACGGCGCCGACAAGCTCGCGAGGGATCTCCAGCGCCGGGGCCATTCCGTGGCCACGCTCCACGGAAACCGGAGCCAGAGCCAACGCGAGCGTGCCCTAGGCGACCTGAGACGCGGCCGCGTGCAGGTCCTCGTCGCGACCGACATCGCGTCGCGCGGCATCGATGTCGAGGGAATCACCCATGTCATCAACTACGACGTGCCGCATGCTCCCGAGGACTACGTTCATCGGATCGGGCGGACCGGACGTGTCGATGCGGTCGGCGACGCCTTCACGCTCATCGCGCCCGAGGAGCAGAAGCAGCTGACCGCGATCGAGCGTTTCCTAGGACGGTCGGTGCCTCGCGTGATTCTCCCCGACTTCGATTACAAGCAGCGTCCGGCGCAGCGAAAGTCCGCCCCGTTCCACCCGCCGCGCGGGCGGACCGGCCCTCATCCCAGGGGGCGCACGCATGGAGCCTCAGGACACTCGACCCAGGCGCGCCCTCAACCCGCCCAGGGGGTTGAGCCGCAGGCAACCCATGGCAGGCGACCCCGTAAATCTCACGGGATCGATCGACGCAACCGGGGGCGGATCTGAGCCGACCACAGGTGGTTGCTCTTCTCGCCCTGATCGGCATCGCGGGCGCTTGCGCTTCCGAGAAAGGGCGAGACCACGCGGCGTTGAAAGCGACGCTCGAAGCAGAGCGCGCGCGATTCTCCGAAGCTTTCTCGCATCGCGATCCTTCGGCGATAGGGCACCTTTACGCTGAAGACGCTGAAGTATTCCCGCCGGGCGTTGCCCCGGTGGCGGGTCGGAGGGCGATCCAGGAGCTGTGGAAAGGCGCGCTGGCGATGCCGGTTGCGCGGATTCAGTTCGAGACGGTCGAGGTCGACTCCAACCCGGCCACCGCGTGGGAGACCGGTCGCTACACCCTCATCGCGACCAACGGGAGCACGATGGACGTCGGGAAGTACATCGTCGTGTGGAAGCGTGATGGCGCCGGTTGGAAGATGTACAGGGACATGTGGAGCTCCGACAGCCAGCCGCAGGCGCCCGCGGCGGGTGGGTCCGTCAAGCATTGAGGGCCTTCTGATCTTGGAAGCCTAGCCGTACCGATCGGGACTGAGAGCCCGAAGCTCAACCGACGGCGGCTCCCCGGACACGATCTCGGCGACGAGCTTCCCGGTGATCGGCCCCATGCTGATCCCCATCATGGCGTGGCCCGCCGCCGCGATCAGATTCCGCCATCGCCGGGTGCGCCCGACGTAGGGGAGACCGTCAGGAGTGCACGGACGGAGCCCGCACCATGGCCGACACGAAGCGAAATCCTCAGGGCGAAACTCCGGAAGATATCTCGAGAGGGAGCGGGTCATGCCCCGGATGCGCGGCGGGTTGATTCGAAGGTCGTAGCCGGCAAGCTCCATCGTTCCCCCAACGCGGAGCGATGATCCCATCGGCGTAATCGCGACCCTCGCCTCTTGAAGTATGAACGAGTGCTGCGGCAGCTGGCGCGGGGCGCCGAGCGTTATGCTGTAGCCTTTGCCCGGCTGCATGGGGATCCCCAAACCGAGCTGGCGCGCGACACCCGGCGTCCACGCACCAGCCGCCAGGACGAACCCGTCTCCTTCGATATCGCCGTCCCCGGTGACGGCCGCTTCCAAAGTATCGCCGCGACGCCGCCAGCCGCCCACCTCCGCGTTCCACAGGAAGACGCCTCCCCGCTCCCTCACCAGCCGCGTCAGCGTCGCCACGAGCTGTTGAGGTACGAGATGCGCGTCGAGGGGATAGAGAACGCCGCCTCGGACATCGAGCGTCACGCCTGGCTCGAGGGCCGCGATCTCTTCGGCCCCAAGCACCCGGGAGGGCATCCCGAGCTGGCGCGATCTCGAAGCGAGCTCCGCCTCCTCCTCGAGCCCCCGCTCCGAGCGGACCAGAACAAGCAGGCCCCGGCATTGGAGCCCGAACTCGTTGCCCGTGCTTCGGGCCAGATCTTCGTAGAGCGAGCGGCTCGCCAGGTTTAGATCGCGCAGGAGGGGTCCCGCCCGGTGCGCGCGGGTTCTGTTGGACGCGCGCCAGAATCGAAACCCCCACGCGATCAGCCCGGGGTCGAGCCTGGGATGAACGTAGAACGGGCTCTCCGGATCCCTCATCCACTGGAGCGCCTTCACGAGGACACCGGGAGCAGCCAACGGAAGAAAATGACTCGGGGAGATGAAGCCGGCGTTTCCGAGCGAGCAGCAGTCGTGCCCGGGCGCCCCGCGCTCGACGATCGTGACGCGGTGGCCGCGCTCGAGCAGGTAATAGGCCGCGGAGAGACCGATGATGCCGGCGCCGCACACGACGACGTGCCGGCCGCGCGTCATCGCTGAAGCTCCGGAGGGGCCGCGGCAAGTTGGCCGGCTTCCAGCGTGAGCACGGGACAGTAGAGCCCGAGAGGCTCGCGCCGCCACCAGGCGCCGCTCGCGCGGCGCGCGGCGGAATCCGTAAAGTGATACCGGTAGACCACCGCGCGAATATAGCGTGGCGGCGTGCCCGGGAACGGATTCCCGGCAAACAGGTTCACGACGGGCGGCGAATTCCGCAGCAGCTGGTAGCACAGCCTCAGGAGCCAGCGCTGATGCTGAAAGTCGCTCAAGGCGGCAAACCACATTTGCCAGTCCAGGCGCGGCTGATGGGGCGCGACGAACGGCGGTGTCCTTGTCGGCTCTCCAGGCTTGTATCGGAATTCGTACGTCTTCCAGTCCGTGCCGTCCATGCTCCCCTCAATGAGGATCTCGGGACGTTCCTTGGTCATGATCGCGAAGAGGCCGTAATGATTCACGGTGCGAAACGGCGAGACCGCCTCATACGCCTGCGGTAGCGGACCGAGCCGAGCCGCCGGGACGTGCACGGCATCCAGGAGCGGCACGAGGCTCAAGAGAAGCAGCCCCGCGAGCACGGGCCTGCGAATCCACACGGGCCATGGCCTGGCGCGCGGAGCCATACTTGGTATCGGCGCGAGCCGTTTCCTCAACACCGGGGGCCAGACTCCGTCGTCGAGAAGGAGGACACAGAGCGCCAACACGAGCCAATTGAAGAAGCCATAATTCCCGGTCAGAGCGATGAGAATCTGGTGTGCCGCGATCAGCGCCGCGCCGGCGATTCGGATCTTACGCGGCGCGAAGATGAAGAAGGCCACGGCCCCTTCGACCAGGAGCGTCGCCCCGGTCGCCATCCGATGGACCCAGAGCGGCAGATGGTGCGCGTACCACGCGGTCCAAGGGGGCAGCGGCTGCGTCTCATAGTGATAGCTCAGGGCCGTGAGATCGCGCCACGCCGGGTCGCCGCTCGCAACCTTCACGGCGGCGGAGGCGAAAAGCAGCCGGAAGAGCAGCCACCGCGACAGTCGAAGCGCTCCGCGCCCGGGCTCAGGATCGGTTCGCGGAGTAGACCACCATCCGCGCGAGACGAGGAATATCGAGATGAATCCCATTTCGAGGAGCAATCCATCCCACTGAAACCACAGAAACTCTCGGCACACCGTAGCGAGCGACAGGTAAATCGCCCAGAGCCCGAACAGGCAGAGAATCGGCGCGAACCCGAGTGCCAGCCCCGTCGCGAGCGCCACGCCTCCCGCGCAGAGCGCGTTCAGGAACCAATCGCTCGAGCTGAGCCAGCACAGCGTCGGAACGAACCAGTAGCGTTGGAAGCCGAGGCTATCGGCCTGATGAAGAGCGTTCATGAACGCGCCGACGGGCAGGATTCCGCCGCTTCCGACAAGACCCTGGATCTGCGTCCAGAGCGACACGATCGCGACCAGGTAGACGATCGCGAGCAGCCGGATGAAGCACCAGCACGTGAGGGACTCCCCGGGTGGGAGCACGTGCGCTCCCCAGACCCAATCGGTGACGCGGGTGAACACCGGCCTGTGTCTGGCCACGAGCCGGTAGCACCACTCGCTCAGGCCGGAGAATCCGGGGACATGCCGGTAGGCCCAGAGCCATCCCCTATGGCCGGGTGCGTACGCGAGGGCCCGGAAGACCGCTTCCCCACCACGTGAGATGCGACCGTCCGGCTCGACCAGATGAACCGCCTCGGCGAACGGAGCCTTCGGGATCTCCGGGAAGCGCGTCCCGACTTCCTGGAACGGGGCGTACTCGACGCGGTCGCCGGTGGCCCGTTTCCAACGAGCGATCCAGCGCCGGCAAAAATCGCAATCCCCGTCGAATAGGAGCAGGGGCTTCGCTAACTCCGCATCCTTGGATTCCACCATCTCCCCTCGCGTCGCTGGACGGACCGCAGGACTACCGGGAAGCGGTACGATAATATGCGGATTCCCGAAGACGAAGGGTTTCGCGTTGGAGGGGCGGGGATCGAGAATCGATGAGAAGCGCGGGACTACTGGTCTATCGGATTCGCGACGGCTCGCGTGAGGTACTCCTGGTCCACCCGGGCGGCCCCCACTGGGCCGGGAAAGACCTCGGAGCATGGTCGATCCCCAAAGGAGAAGTCGGAGCGGAAGAAGATCCCCTCGATGCAGCGAAGCGGGAGTTTCGAGAGGAGACCGGATTCGATCCCCCGAACGGGCCGTACGTCGCGCTCGGCGCGCGCGGGCAAGCGAGCGGGAAAATTATCGAAGCGTGGGCGGTTCCAGGGGACTACGACGCGGATGCGGTCCGGAGCAACACCTTCACTCTGGAGTGGCCTCCCCGCACCGGACGGCGGCAGGAATTTCCGGAGATCGATCGTGCCGGCTGGTTCCCCCTCGAGGAGGCGCACCAGCGAATCACCAAAGGCCAGCGGGGATTCCTGACGGCACTCGAAGCGCCCCCGACCGGGTCCATGAAAAAGCCCCGGAGGTGACTCCCCTCCGGGGCCGATCCCCTCGACGGGATCCATCAACTCTGGACGGTAGCGTCTCCACGGCGCCGCGGACGTGACTTGATGAGAATTCTTTCTTCGATCTTCGGAGCGATGTCCAGGAGCTCTCGTGCCTTCGTGATGAGAGCATCCGGCTCGCATGGCTTTACGAGGAACGCGCCGATGCCGAACGCGCGGATCCTTTCCTTGTACTCCCTGTCCTCGAGGCCGGTCACCACGATCACCGGAACGCGGCTCGTGTGCGGCGCGCTCCTCAGCGCCTTGAGCACGGAGTACCCGCCGCCGCCCGGAATCAGAAGATCCAGGATCACCAGATCCGGTTCGAAAAGATCGATTGCCTTGACCGCGTCCTTGGCGGTCGATACGGAGCGGACCTCGAATCCGGCGCCGGCGAACTGCACCGTGGTTGCAAGGGCCGCGTCTTCGTTGTCTTCGACGATCAGGATTTTCTTGGCCATCTCTCACTCCCCGATACGGGCCGTACCCGGTTGGCACTGTTGCAGTCTGCACTGACCCCCCGCCCGCGGCCTCGGAGGAGAAGCAAGATTTGTGCAGGGCTTTAGGCCGGGTTACGTGAAAATACCGAGCCGTATCATGCGTTTTATCAGCCACTAACGAAGATACATTCAACGAGGCCATCAACGAGGCCATCAACCCAGCCGGCGGTAACCGCAAAAAAGCCATCCCCCTGCTTGCAATCTGCCGGGCATGACCCCTCCGTCATCCCCGGAGCATGTAGATCTCCCATAGATCGCGCGCGCTTGTTCGCAGGATCGGCTTGATCGCGATCTTCCCCGTCTTGCCGATCGACCGCTCGAGGTACCTCATCTCCTCGAGGTTTGCGCGCACCTGATCGTCGACGGGAAGGTGAACGCCGGCCGAGTGAGCGATCAGGATGCCCTTCGCCCGAAGGGAGAGCTCGAGATGGATGCGAAGCAGGCAGAGCATGTCGGCCACGACCCGGCCAGGGAAACGGTTCAGCGAGGCGAGATAGGTTCCCACCGGGGTCTCCGCGATCTCGCCGCTCTGAATCAGGTCGAGCAACTCGACCTCGCTATCCAGGTCCGTACCAAGCCACTCGCGAGTGGCCTTCTCGCTCCGCTCAAACACGATCCCCACGAGCAGCGGCATCACGATCAGCATGGCCGCGGTAGAGACGAACGGGCTCAGGATGAACTGATTGAAGAGCGAATGGGCAACCGCGGCGAGCGCGATACCCGGCAGGAAGAGCTTGGGCGACATCGAGCTGCGCCGCTCCGTGAGCGATTTCGACAGGATTGCGACAATCGCGGTCGCGGAGCCGTGCATGACGGCGGTGCCCAGTCCACGGACGATCCAGAGACCCAGTCCCTGGTCCCTCGTCGCGCTGGCGTAGTAGAGATTCTCGATGATGGCGAAGCCGGTGCCGACCGCGAATCCCTGGATGCCGGCGTCGACCAGGAAACCCACCCTTGACGAACGGATGAGGTACACGATGTACATCGCCTTCACGCTCTCCTCGAGGACAGGAGCCACGTAGCGGCGCAGCACATCCACGTCGAGCCTCAAGTGTACGACGAGGAGCTGGTTCGCGAGAGAGCATAGGAGGGCCGCCGCGGCGCCGGCCATGAGTGCGGCCAGGATCGACCTCCGCGTGACGAGCTCGTAGCTGTCCATCAGGATCAGGGCCGCGAGAAAGAGGACAACCGGGAGGAATCCGAGGAGGAGGCTTAGCGCACCCATCCGACGCCCGTCATAGGATCTTGAGGGAGACCATCCATTCATCGCTCAGGCGGCGGTAGCGCCCGAAGGCTCTCGCGTAACCGCACGAAAGCATGAGCGGCTGCTGAACGAGCAACGTGAGCCTCAGATCCGCCTGGGCGCCGACGTGGCCGACCGTGGCGCGTTCTGAGGCGTCATCCAAGTCGGTGACGATCCCTCCTCCGAAAAGCGAGGCGCGGAGCCACGTCGCGTAGAATGCGAGCTTCCCCAGCCTCCGGAAACGGAGGGGCGGAAGATTGCAGTCCAGGAGCGCCTTCGCGAAGCTCGTGCCCGCAATTTCATCGATCTCAACTCCGGGGAAGCTCGAGTACTCGCGGTAGCGCCTCGGATCCTGGTATTCGACCCAGTTGTTCCCAAAACCGCCGAAGTAGAAATTCGCGAACGGCTCGTCCCGTGGACCGGGCGAATACCCGGCGGAAGAGCGAAGCCAAATCGAGGAGTGGTGGACAGGGAGGGGCGTGCCCACGTCGATGGTGCCGACGCCGAACGGGAATCCGCGCCATGCCGCGTGCCCCAAACGGTCGAATCGCACGGCGTTCGTACTGGTCAGGATCTGCCATTTGTATCCCTTCTCGGCGTCCACCGCACCCAAGGATGAGCGCACGTTTCGAAAGCTCAATTGCGCGGTCGACGTCACGAGCTTGTCGAATCCAGGGGACGTCGAGATGTTCTGCGCGTCCGGCAGCGCCTCGAGCCCGCTGAAACCTGTAACCCCCGCGGCGAGGTCGAGATTCCGGGGAGGATCGTACACCAGAGAATGCCTCCACGTGATGCCGGCAGAGTGACCCTTGCGCCCTACCTTGGTGGGCCCGAACAGATCGTAGAAGCTCGCGCCGTTCCACTTGGCCCGAGCGCTCCAATCGAAGTGCCGGTAGCTTGCGCTCACGTGAACGCGCTCGTCGCCGCCTAGGCGCCCGGACGGAGAATACGTCGCGGAGAGATCGACGGTGCTCGTCGAGACGGGGTCGGAGAGGTCGAAGCGCATTCCGAAGGCGGCCGCGTCCTTGTATCCCTCGACGATCGGGTACATCGACGCGAGCCCCAGATCTCCGATTCCCCGATAGTTGCCGCGAAACGTCGTAAGCGAATCAATGTTCACGCCGAGCGGGGATGGCATGATCCATCTCTTCACGATTGGGTGTTTCTCCGCGATCGCCTGGCCGAGAAACGTGATCGCGCTCACGTCCGAGATCGGTTTGGGGTCCACGATCGCCGGCACGAAGCCCTGGCCCGTATAGCGAAAGACGACGAGGGAGTCCTTGGCCAGCGGCAGCGGCCTGAAAAAACCAGTCTCACCGTTCGTCACCACGCTCATCGAATCGCGATCGAGATCCCATCGAAAGATGTTGGACGCGCCAGTGTAGTACGAGCTGCCGTAGAGCGCCTTACCGTCCGGTGAGAAGACGAAACTGGACGGGATCGAGGTCCCGAAATCGTAGAGCGTCGTGGACGTTGTGTCCTGTTCGAGCAAGGCTCGGGTGCTCCACAGACGGAGCGATTGCCGACCGCTGATCTCCGCGAGCGACCCGGAGAGACGGGTACCGTCGGGCGAGAGGTCGATGTCGTAGATGTCGCGCCCGAACGGCCACGAGAAGACCTGATCCCAGTCCTTGTAGGGGTACGGAATCCGCACGAGGGTCGATATGCCATTGAAATGCCTCACCCCCCAAAGCGACCGGTCCTGTCGGTTGAGCACGAGGTCCCCGATTCGCGCGTTCTTGATGAGCACGCGGGACTTCCCCGAGGCGGGGTCGAGAGCGCAGAGGTCACGCAAAGCGTCATTGTCGGTCGTGTAGAACAGCGTCTTGGCCGCTGGGTCGTAGGCAAGCGAGCAAACGAAATAGAGAGCCGGTCCCTTCACCTCGCGTATGCGTCGGATCGGACCGCCGTCCGGCGGGATGGCCGCGATGAACGCCACGGCCCCAGGGTAATCGACGGCGGCGTAGATCGTCCGCGAATCGGAATCGAAGATCGCCCGCGAGACGGAGCCCAGGGCCCGCTGCGACAGATCGCGGTAAGGCGTAGTGGGGTGGAGCCGGATCGAATCCAGGTTCGCTTGCTGGAACCCGTGCTCCCACCCGATCCACTCCTGCCATGCCTCCGCCAGGGATAGACCGTAGACCCGGCGAAATTGAGAGGCGAAGTAGCGCTTGCTTCCCGGCCGCCGGGAGACCCACTGGATCAGGCTTTCGGGCGAATACCGAAAGGCCAGGTAGCTCAGGAAACGCGTCCCGTACAGATAGGAATTCGCTCCGATCTGAAAATCGACCTTGGTTCCCTCGGACTCAAGGCCCAGGGGGTCGTAGAACCGGCTGCCGTCCCGGACCATCGAGCGGAACACCATCTCGTCGTAGGGGCCCTGCGCTCTGCCGATGCCGCCGGCCATCCAGGTCTCGAGGAAGACGGCGATCCCCTCGTGATACCACCGCGGGGCCGCGCGTCGCGGCAGACAAAGAAAGCTGTAGAGAATTGACTCGGGGTGCTCGTTTGTTTCGCGCACCTTCCCACGGAAGAGCTCCCGGAAAACCTTGTCCGCGCCTGCAGCCTGATCCAGCGCCACGACGTGGACCACCTCGTGGTTCATGGTGAAGTTGATCCGCTCGTTCGAAGGACCGGTCTCGTAGACGAAGTTCACCGGGGCTATGTGGACCAGCATGCTGTTCCTCGGGTTGACCGAGACGCCGGCGTTGCCGAAGTCGGAAACGTCGTCGAGGATCACGTTCACCTTCTCGGTCGGCGTGTAGTGGAACAAGCGCTGGTGGAAGCGCATCGAATTCTCGAAGCATCGTGAGGCGTAGGGCGCGAGGAAAGAGAGGGTGCTCCTGTTGTAGACAAGTCGGAGGTCTTGAGTCTCGATCGTCGCCAGTTCGGCCTGGGAAATCTGCGGCAGGAGAAGGAGCGCGGCCACGGTTGTGGCGCGCGAAACCGCGCGGGGGATCATCCGCCATCGATGGAACGACAAGGAGACCCCGCGCGAGCGCGCTGGGGTCTCCTCGCCTTCGATATGCCTCGGGTTGACGTTACTCTCCGGATGCCTCGCTGACGACTTTCTGGACATCCGACACGCTCGCAAGCCGCTGGAATTGATCGCTCGCTACCAGCTGCAGGAAGTTCCTGTCTTGGACCAGATTTAGGAAGTCGCGGTCGTGGACCAGCTTGTTGAATTCCGGGTGCGCCTTGGCGAACTTGCCCAGCCCATCGGCGTCCGGAAGCTTGATCTGACGCCCGCCATCGGCGTCGGGAAGCTTGATCTGACGGCCACCATCGGCATCCGGAAGCTTGATCTGACGGCCACCATCGGCATCCGGAAGCTTCACCTGACGGCCACCATCAGCGTCCGGAAGCTTGATCTGACGGCCACCATCGGCATCCGGAAGCTTGATCTGACGCCCACCGTCCGCGTCGGGAAGCTTCACCTGACGGCCACCATCCGCATCCGGAAGCTTGATCTGACGCCCACCATCGGCATCCGGAAGCTTGATCCGGCGCCCACCGTCCGCGTCAGGAAGCAGGATGATTTTCCGGAAATCCGACGTGGTCACCAACTGCCAGAACTCATCGCTCTGGGAAAGCTTCCTGAATTCGGGGGTCGCGATCACCTTGTGGAATAGATCGCTTTGCAATAGGGCCACGATTTGAGGATCCTGAAGCACCACGTCCTTGTCCGTGATCTGCGTCGCCTGGTAACGCTTTGCCGCGCCAATCGTGCCCTCAAGCCCCGACTTCGGCGGAAAGACTCCCGTGTAGTGCGCCACCGCGATCCCGGCGACTGCGACCACCACCAACCCCAGAATCACCCTCCACCTGTTCATCGCTTCCTCCTTTGCCTGCAAACCGCCCCAGGCCATTGACTGCCCCTGGTACATCGCCATCCGCTATGTCGTAAATACAGGTGAGGCCGCCAAACGTTGGCGACCCACCGAATATCCAACCCTCCTAGCTGCCGGGACGGGGAACGCGAGTCTCGAGCTCGCCCTGGACATGACCATTCGGGGAGTGGATTGCGATTCGGAGTGGAGACCCGGCCGGTCCCCTCCGTGCCAGGTACAGGAGGTACTGGCTTTCGCCGATCTGCTGGATCCTAACGGAAATGCGACCAAAACCAAGCATCACGTCGTTCGCGGTCGCCGGGTGCTGCCGCAGGCCCGCGACGCTCCAAGAGCCAGGATCATAGGAGACGACCACCTCGGTCCCCTCAGGCGCCCTCGCGGTAATCCGGGCCACGAATCGGTCGCCGCCCGACAACATCTCGGCGAGCACCCGCCCGTCCCGCAAGGTGAACTCCCGGCTATCGATCCTCCGAAGCTGCCCTACCCCGAGGGACGGCAACATCGTTCCCGAGAAGGGACCGGATTCGATCCCAGACCCCATAATGGAGTTGCCGGTCAGCAGAGCGAACGCCAGCACCGCGAGGGCGGCACCGGCCGCGAATGAGTAGGCGTACCCGAACGCGGGCCGCTTCCGGAAGGCGGCCCCGATCAATTCACGCCAGCCCTTCCGCACCGGCATCATCTCTACGCGGTGATGAATCGCTCGCATTACGTTCTGCTTGAGATCCGGAGGTGGTTCCTCGATTTCCGCCCGATTCAGGACATCGAAGACAGCTCCGAGGCTTCGATACTCCTTTCGCGCACCCTCATCGGAAGCGAGCTCCCGCCGGAGCCGCTCGGATTCGGCAGGGGTCGCGAGCCCGTCCAGCTGATCATTCATGAGGCGTTGCATCTCTTTGTCTTTCATGAGAGGGCAATCCCGCTCTTGGAGAAGATGCCGCCCAAGAGCTGCCGCGCGGTGTGAAGGCGCGACTTCACGGTCTTTTCAGGCACTTCGAGCACGCTGCTCATCTCTTGATACGAGAGCTGGGCGAAGTGCCTGAGGATGATCACCTGCCGGTAGTCCGGCGACAACTCCATGAGCGCCGACTGGACCGAATCGTGAAGGCGGTGCCGCGCGCAATCCTCATCAGGACCGCATTGCTCGGCCGCCATCGTCTCATCCAGCGGCTCTGTCCGCCGGGCCCGGTTCAAGTGATTGAGGGTTTCGTTGATCATGATTCGATACACCCAGCTGAAGAACCTGTGCCTCCGGTCGAACTTGCCAAGGTTTTCGTAGGCCTTCAGGAAAACAGTTTGGGTGATATCCCGCGCATCTTCCCGATTCCCTACCATCCGAAGTGACACGTTGAAGAGGACCCGCTGGTACCGGTCAACCAACTGCCCGAACGCACCCCCATCGCCTTCAAGGCACCGTTCCAGCAGGCCATCTTCCTCGTGTTCGACCATAACTACAAACATCCGGGGTAAAGGTTGGTCTGGAAATCCACCCCCGCGCTCCCGGAAGGAGGGCATCCGAAGGTCCTGGTCGACCTACTCAAGTTTCAGTACTCTGTCGAGCCCGGCGTAGGTGAAAACACTCCGAATCCGGGGTTTAAGGTTTGTGAGTCTCAAGCTGTGGCCCGCGTCGTGGAGCCGCTTGTACGTCTGGACGAGCACCCCCAGGCCAGCGCTCGAGACATAGTCCAAGTCGGTTAGATCGATCGTTGCCGACTGATTCACCGACAGGAGCATGGCTTTGGCGTGATCGGCCTGCGAGGCATCGAGCCTGCCGGACAGCCTGATCAAGCCGCCGTCCTGGATCTGAATGTCGAACATCAAGGGGTGAGCTTCTTTGTGACGGTGATGACGGCGCTCCGTTCCTTGTACTCGTAACGCATGGAATCCGAAAGATGCCTCACGAGCCGAAGTCCCAGACCACGATCCTCGCCTCCGGGCGCTGCTTCGCGCGGGGCGGACGTGGGGTCGAAGGATTCAACGTTGAAGTCGCGTAGGGTGATGGCGAGGTCAGTCTCCTCGCCGGCCAGACCTAGGCTCACCTCTGGGCCACCCCCCTTGGCGTGCTTGAGCTGGTTTGTGAACAGCTCCTCGATTAGGAGATCCACCGTGTATGCGTGCTCCGGGTCGATTCCCCTGGAGCGCAGGTAGGCTGCAACGAACACGGAAATCGGCTCGAGGGAACCGAGTTCTCTGGGGAAGCGCCGCTCCACCATGCGGAGTCGCTCCTCTGTAACCAATTCTGTCCGAATGGATGAGCTGCGTTCCGCGGCCGACTGGAACCGGCTCAGACCTTGCAATCTATGCTCTATGGGCCGAGGTTTCAATATAAGCCGGACGATTCGGGACGAACGAAGCGGCGCGGGTGGCGCCAGAGTGTTGTGCGCAACGGTATCAGTACCAATTGATTACCGCTGCCGGATGCAGGACCCGAAGCCCTGATCATGTTTCGAGTAATAAATAATTATCCTCTCCCGGCCGCACCTTACGGTGCACCTGGGTGTAAGGGAGAAAATGATTCGTGAGCTCAAGCCCGTCGCGTGGGCACTGACGCGCGTACCGAGGCTTCGAACGGCTTTTCAGGGGGCGCTCGCGGTCCGAGGGCAGCTCCATAGGGTTCCCAAGTGGGCCTGGGCCCTGTCGGGGTTGGCGCTCCTCCTCCTGACGCTGAACTGGGAGACCAACACCGGAGTCCTGGAATCCCGCCTCTTCGCGCAATGGGCGAAAGGGCTGACCTATTACATCCAGCCCGGTCCGACGAATGGCGTGGTTTTTCCTACCGGTGGCCCGGCGGACGTCCGTCGCGGCTACACCCGCATCCCCGAGTTCGCGCGAACTCTCAAATCGCACGGGTTCAGGATCGCGGAGCAGGCTCGCTTCTCCCCGGCGCTCGTTGCCGCCGCCCGATTCGGAATTTCGCCTCCCTATCGAGAACCGGCCGTGACCGGGCTGTCCATCGAAGGCGCCGACGGGGGCGACCTCTTCGAGGCTCCGGATCGAACCAACAGTTTCGTCCGGTATGAGGAGATCCCGCCGGTCGTGGTGAGGTCGCTCCTGTTCATCGAGAACCGCGAGCTCGACAAGGAGACGAGCCCGTGGAGCAATCCCGCAATCGACTGGGGACGCTGGACGAAGGCGGTCCTCATCTACTCCGCAAATCGCTTCGGATTCCCGGTCCGCGTGGAGGGTGGGAGCACGCTCGCGGTCCAGGTCGAGAAATACCGCCACTCCGAAGATGGCAGGACAGGCTCACCGGTCGACAAGCTCCGGCAGGTGCTCACGGCGAGCTTGCGCGTCTACCAGGAAGGCACCGACACCCGCAAGGAAAGACAGCACATCATCCTCGACTATCTGAACAGCGTTCCGCTCGGAGCGACGCCCGCCCACGGCGAGGTGTTCGGTCTGAACCAGGGGCTCTCGGTATGGTTCGGACAGGACCCATCTCGAACGATGGGCCGGATCCACAGCGGCAAAACAGTCGCCCAGCGGGCGCGCGCCTTGAAGCATGTCCTGGCTCTCCTTTGCGCCGTCCGGGCGCCGAGCCGCTATCTCACCGAGGACCGGGCCGCTCTGGAACGGCGCGCCGACGGGTACGCCACCCTTCTGGCGCGCGAGGGGGTCCTCGATTCCGGGTTCGCGGAGCGTGTCCGAGCCGTCCCACTCTCGTTTGCGTCGCCCTCGACCACGACCCGCGACCACCGTATCTCGCCCGCGAGCAAGGCCGCGAATCGGATCCGGATCGACCTCGAGCAGGCGCTCGCCGTCGGCGGCCTCTACGACCTGAACCGCCTCCACCTCGACGTGGAGTCCACAATCGACGCGGGGCTCCAGCGCGAGACGGAAGACCTCATGGGCCGCCTCTCCGATTCCACCTACCTGGCCCGGAATGGACTCAATGGGGTGCACCTCCTATCGCAGGGAGATCCCAAGCGCGTGATCTACAGCGTCCTCCTGTGTGAGCGGACACCCCAACGAAACGAGATCCGGGTGCACGCCGACAACCTCCGCCGCCCCTGCGATGTGAACGAAGGGGTGAAGATGGCCCTTGGGAGCACGGCGAAAGTACGCACGCTGGTCCATTACCTGGAAATCATGGAGGAGCTGCATCAGGAGCTCTCGAACCGCAATGCCCTCGCGATAGGCGATGCCGAGCAAAAGGCGCGGGACCCCCTGACGCGATGGGCCTGCGAGACGCTCCTGGACTACCAGTCCATGCACGCCATGCCCGTCGACAGCTTCCTGGACCGCGCGGTCGAGCGGACCTATTCGGCGAGCCCGGGGGAGCGTTTCTTCACAGGAGGCGGTGTCCACACCTTCGTCAACTTCGATCCGACCGATGACCGCAAGACGCTCACGATTCGCGAAGCGGCAGCCCATTCAACGAACCTGGTATTCGTGCGACTCATGCGCGACATCGTCCGTTATCACCTGGCCCGCCTGCCATACAGCGCCGAGGACGTGCTTTCGGGCGAAGACTCCCTGACGCGGCAGAGCATGTTGGCGGGGATCGCCGAGGAGGAATCGAGAGCCACGATCGCCCGGGCATACCGGGACTACCACGGTCTCACGCCTCGCCAATCGCTCGACCGTCTCCTGGGTGTGGAGAGCCGATCGCCGCGCCCACTCGCGATCGCCTATTTCGCCTGGCATCCGGGTGCTCCCGCCGATTCCCTCGGCGCGTGGCTCCGGAAGTACGCCGGCTTGCGCGGGCGGTTCACGGCCCGGGGCATCGGCCCCTGGCTCAAGCTCGAGGATTGCGCCTATCTACTCGGGAAGGATCCGCTCGAGGTTTGGTGCGCCGGGACCCTCGCGCGCGATCCCGGACTCTCGCAGGAGGGACTGATCCAAGCGAGCGGTAAGGCGCGACGCCAGGCATGGGAGTGGCTATTCCGCACGCAGAATCGCCACGCGCAGGACCTGAGGCTCAGGGCTCGGATCGAGCGCGATGCATTCACGCGAATGACCCCGTATTGGCGGCGACTTGGATTCCCCTTCGAGCGGCTCGTGCCCTCCTACGCGACCGCGATCGGGAGCTCCGCGGATCGACCGTCGGCGCTGGCGGAGCTCATGGGAATCATCGTGAACGAAGGGTTGGACCGTCCAGCACAGCGGATCAATCGCCTCGTGTTCGCGCCCGGGACCCCGTACCACACAGCGCTCGAGGCCGAAGCTCCGCCAAGCCACCGTCTGCTCTCTCCCGCGGTCGCGAGCACCGCCCGGAGCGTGCTCACCGACGTCGTGGAAAGCGAGGCGGGCACCGCCCGCCGGCTCAAGGACTTGTTCCGCGATGCGACCGGCAAGCCCATCCCGGTCGGCGGCAAGACGGGAACGGGAGACAATCGCTTCGACACGTTCGCGCGCGGCGGGAAACTCCTATCGTCTCAGGTCGTCAGCCGAACGGCCGCGTTCACCTTCTTTATCGGCGGCCGGTACTACGGAGTCGTAACAGCGTCCGTTTTCGGGCGCAGGGCGGACCAGTACCGGTTCACGAGCGCCCTGCCGCTCCGCGTCTTGGAGCTTCTCGCCCCCTCGCTCGAGCGGCGCCTCGACATGCCCCCACCGCAATCCGAGCAGCTTGCCTCACTTGAGCACCTCGACCTGGACTCTGCCCGTCCGGTCGAGCACGTCCACCCCGACGTCACGCTCATATCGCCGAATGATCAGATCCACCGACCCCTCCCCGACCCGAAGCCTCCGAATCGTGATCTCCTCCAGACTCTGCGGCAGCGCCGGGTGATCGAAGGTGACTCGCGAGGTGACTCCGTCCACACTGAGCCCGAGGCAGGACTGCAAGAGTAGGTACACGGCGCCCGCGGCCCACGATTGCGGCGCGCACGCGACGGGGTAGGGTGTCGGTCCCGCTCCCGCGCCCCGCGGGAAGCCGCAGAAGAGCTCCGGCAGTCGGCTCAAATCCAGGAACACGGTGGCGTCGAAGAGGCCCGAGAGAAGCCGGATCGCCGGTTCCTTGAAGCCGTAACGGGCGAGCCCGGCCGCGATGATGGCGTTGTCATGCGGCCAAACCGACCCGTTGTGATAGGACATCGGGTTGTAACGGGCCTGTCCGGCTGCAAGCGTCCGTATTCCCCAGCCGCTGTGAAAATCCTCTCGCTCGAAGCGCCGCGCCAGGCGTTCCGCCCTCGACCGATCGGCGATACCGGTCCAGAGGCAATGCCCCGCGTTGGAGGCGAGCACCCGGCACGCGCGCTTCTCACCATCGAGCGCAAGCGCGTAGGCTTCAAGGTCGTCACACCACAACATCTCCTCGAATCGCCGTTGGATGGCTTCTGCCTGGTGTCTTAGACGGTCCGCGAGGTCGCCCATCCCGAGGGCGGCGGCAAGGGCCGACCCCTCCCTGCGAGCGGCGAACACGTAGCCCTGGACCTCGCAAAGCGCGATTGGGCCCTTGGCCAGCGTGCCGTCCTCGTGGAAGATCGAGTCGCCGGAATCCTTCCATCCCTGATTGGCGAGCCCCTTCGGCGAAGCGCGGAAGTACTCGACGAAGCCGTCGCGATCACGGTCCCCGTACCCCTCCATCCAGGCGAGCGCGAGCTCGATGTTCGGCCAGATGCGCCGGATCAGGTCCAGATCCCCGGTGCATCTGGCGTAGGCTCCCGCGAGCATGACGAAGAGTGGCGTCGCGTCCACGCTTCCGTAGTAGCGGCGAAACGGGACCTCTCCCAACGCGGCCATTTCACCGCGGCGCATCTCGTGGATGATCTTCCCGGGCTCCGCGTCGACGTCGAAGCTCTGCTCCTGCGCCTGGGTCTCTGCGAGGAAACACAGGACGCCATTCGCAAGCCCGGGGTTCATCCAGAGAACCTCCAGCGCTGTGATGATTCCGTCCCGTCCGAAGGGGGTGCTGAACCAGGGAACTCCGGCGTACGGATACGGGCCGCACCCGGTTTCGGTCAGCATCATGTGCAAATCGGACCCCGAGCGGTTCAGCCAATCGTTGAATTGCTCGTTGGATGAGGCCACGACACACTGGTCCGCCTGGTCGCGTTCGAGCGCCTCCAGCGCGGCACGCCTCGCCTCCCCGAAGCGGAGAGGCTCCTTCGGAACGCGCCCCACCTCGCAGGCGAATCGAACGACGTAGGACGTTGCCTCGCGGCTCTCGAGAGCGACGTCGAATTCGAACTCCGATTCGGAAACGCGTGCCGGGGTCGGCTCGCAGGAAATGCGGGTCCTCCGCACGACGCCGTCCAGACCTTCGTACGAGAGAGTCACGCAGGAGTCCCCAAGGACCGGCGCGAGCTTCCGGCCGGTGGCGTCGCGCCGCGTGCCTCGGACCTCGAAGATGTCGGCGAAGTCGACATCCCAGCGACACCGGAGGGTGACGTGGATCGGCTCGAGCCCGTAGTTCGAAACGCGGATCCGCTCATAGCAAACCCCATCCCACAGGAGCTGCTCCCTCGCGACGTGGATCGTACCGCGCGAAATCGCGAGCCGCCCGTTGGTGCGAACGTCGGGGTTGGGTGGTAGAGACCCAGCTCTCCCATCCCGACCGTCTCCATGTCGCCGAAACGGTCGAAAACGGCGAATGTATCGCCGTGTTTCAATACCCGCGTGCGGTCATCGATTCGTGAGGAGGTCGCGAGGATATAGAACTGGTCTTGTAACCGGATGATGTCCATGATCCCGATCATCATATAGCATTCGGAATCCTCTTTCCGGAACCGCCTGTCCTTCCTACAATTCAACGCTTATGGGTACGGCAAAGACCGACGTGGCAAAACGCGTTCGCCGGGCGCTCACCCGGATGGCCAGCCGCCAAGCTTTGGGAAGCGAGGTCTCGGATCAGACCACTCCCGATGAACTTGCGCGGGCCGCCCGGAGCTACCTCGGAAGCGCGCAGATCGTGATCGCCTCGAACCGGGAGCCTTACATGCACGTCAAGGCTCCCTCGGGGATCGAGGTCGTCCGGAGTCCGGGAGGGCTGGCCTCCGCGCTCGACTCCGTGGCGCGTGCCACCGGGGCCACCTGGATCGCCCAGGGCGCCGCGGACGCCGATCGCCTCGTCGTGGATGAGGAAGGAAAGGTGCGGGTCCCGCCCGGCAACGAACGGTACACGCTGAAGCGGCTTTGGATCGAGCCGGAGGCCAGGGAGCTCGAGTACCGCCGATTCTGCAACGGTTGCCTCTGGCCGCTCTGCCACATCGTCTACGTGAGACCCCACTTCGTGGCGGCACAGTGGCGCGCCTACCAGGAGGTCAACGAGCAGTTCGCCGAGGCGATTCTTGCCGCGATCGGCTCCAAGCCGGGACTCGTCCTGTTGCAGGACTATCATCTTGGCCTCTGCGCATCGGTCCTCCGGGCTCGGCGTCCCGATCTCTCGATCATCATGTTCTGGCACATCCCGTGGCCGAATCGGGAGGTGTTCCGCACCTTCCCTTGGCGGCGCGAGCTTCTCGAGGGGCTTCTCGCCTGCGACCTGGTTGGCTTTCACATCCAGTATCACGCGAACAATTTTCTGGACACGGTGGCCCAGGAACTTGAAGCGCAGATCGACCACGAGCGATTCGCGATCCGCCGCCGGGGCCGCAAGACGTTCGTGCGGACCTACCCGATCAGCCCCGATGCCGCCGAGATCTCGCTCGCCGCTTCCGAGCCGTGGGCCGCGCGGGCCGCGGATCAAATCCGGGAACAGCTCGGTCTGGGGGGCGTGAAGATCGTGCTCGGAGTGGATCGCCTCGACTACACGAAGGGAATCCCCGAGCGGATGGTGGCCTATAAGCATCTCCTCGAGACCCGTCCTGAGCTTCGCGGTCAGGTATCGTTCATCCAGATCGGCGTTCCGTCTCGTGTGGATCTGCCCGAGTACCAGTCGCTGGCCGCCACGGTCGAGGAGTTGGCCGTGCGGCTCAACCAGCGGTTCGGTACGGCGGAGCGCCCCGCGATTCACCTCATCACGCGGAACTTGGGGTTTCGCGATCTGATTCCCTATTACGTGCTGGCCGACGTGGCCGTGGTGAGCGCGCTTCACGACGGGATGAATTTGGTGGCGAAGGAGTACGTCGCGGCGAAAGTGCATTTGGACGGCGCGCTGGTCTTGAGCCCCTTCACGGGGGCGGCGCGGGAGCTGGACCAAGCCATTCAGGCGAGCCCCTACGACACCGAGGCTCTAGCCGCCGCGATCGGGCGCGCGCTCACGATGGACCCGGCGGAACGCGCGCGAAGGATGCGGTCCATGCGCGAGGTCGTGGCCGGACAGAACATCTATGACTGGGCGCGCAAGATCCTGCGGGATGCGCGGCGTCTGCACCTCGTGCCGGGAGCCCCGCGTCCCGGCGCGTCCTCACGGTGACGCGGCCATTCTTCGAACGCCCGACCTGGCGGAGCGTCCGGCGGATCCTGCGCGAGGCGGACCGCACTGTGCTCATCGCGCTCGACCTGGACGGAACGATCGCTCCCTTCGCGCGACGTCCCGACCTGGCGAGGGTTCCGGAACGGACGCTTCGGTCGCTCGCGCGTGGCGCGGAGGCCCGAGCCGTCAGGATCGCAATCCTGAGCGCGCGCCCGCTCACGGACATGAGGCGCATGGTGCCGGTACGGAACGTGCTTCTCATCGGCCAGTACGGTCTCGAAGGCCCCCTGGGGCCCCCCACGCAGCTCCTCAAGCGGCTGCGGCGTGGGTGCGCGCGCGTGGCGCGAGCGCTGAGACCGCTTGTCGCGTCGGTCCGCGGCGCGCTGCTTGAGGTGAAGGGATTGACCGTGGCGGTACACGACCGGAACGTCCGGGATGCCCGGCGGCTGCGAGAGCTGCGTCGAGGGCTCAAGGCGGTAGCTTCGATGGAGGCAAGGAGTCATGGCTTTGTTCCCGTTCCGGGGCGGCATGTGGTGGATTTCGTGCCGCGGGGTCACGACAAGGGGCGCGCGCTCCGCGCTCTCAGGGCGAAGTTGAAGCCTGGGTGCGTGTTTTGTTTCGGCGATAGTCTCGGGGACGAACCTGCGTTTGCCGTGCTCGGCCGCCGTGATTTTCCGGTTCGCGTCGGCCGCGTCGGGACACGCGCGCGGTACCGGGTGGCGACCCTCACGGGGGTCACCCGTTTTCTCGATGCCGTGGCGGCTTGTCGTGCCGGCTCGGCGTGACCGAAGGAGGTGGAACCGTGCGAGTAGAAATGAGCTCCATCCTTCCCCCTGATTTCGGGACGCAGCTTCAGTCGATCCTGACCAGCGTCTCGGAAGGGCTAATCCTGTTCCTGATCTCGGCCGGCGTGTTCCTGCTTGGCTATCTTCTCGCGACGCTTCTCTCCCGCCTGGTTCAGACGCTCGTGTCGTTGATCGGCATCGACACGTCCTACGCGCGGCTGAGAGAGGCGGGGGGCCCGGCTCCCGAGTTCCCCCCGAGCCGCTTCGCGGGGTACATCACGTTCTGGTCGATCATCCTCGCGTCCATCATGGTCTCCCTTCGGATCATGGGCATGGACTTAGCACCCTCCATCACGGCCCGGCTTCAGGACGTCGTGCCACGCGTGCTGACGTCCGCTCTCGTCCTCCTCCTTGGGATTCCGATCGCGGCTGGGGCCGGGCGGATCATCGGCACGCTCCTGTCCTCGACCGGCGTGCGGCTGGGTCGCCTCCGCTCCCAGGCCATCGTCACGGTGCTGGTCGTCTTCATGGTGCTCATGGCCCTAGAGCAGCTCGGGCTCGCGGCGCAGCTCGTCATGGCGGTCGGAATCGCCGCGGTCGGCGCGGCGGGTCTCGCGTTGGCCCTCGCGTTCGGCCTCGGATGTCGCGACTTGGCGCGTGATCTCGTGGTCGAGTACCTGCGCGCCACCGACAGCGAGACTCCCGCCAACCGGTCATGACCGACACCGGCTTCCGTTTCTCAACCGTCGCGCACCTCGAGTTCCCCGCCGGTCCCGTCGCGACCGATTTCGCGACGCTCCGCGAGGGGATTGCCACAGTCCCACCCGGGTCCCTGTTCCATCACATCATCCGGATGGTCGTGCGCCACCCGCGCGCCCACGATCTGCCGCCCAACGACTTCGCGCGCTGGGTGGGGGTAGCCCTACAAGACCCGGAGACCGCGGAGCGCCTCGCCTTCGCGGGGACGCAGCCTCTCCTTCCGATGGAAGAGCTGCGTGCCTCGCTGCTCCGGATCCTCGACGACGTCATCGGTCGGAAACGTCCGGACATCGGGACTCCGCATGCTGCGGCTTTCCACTTCGTGACCGCGCGGAGCGTGAAGGCGCCGCTCGGCGTGGAGACGGAACTACCCGAGCAGGTCCCCGAGGTTTGGCGGCACGTGGATAGCGCAGCCGCCTTCTACCACCTGATCGAGGCGAGAGTGCTCGGTCCTGTGGAGGACGATCTGGTTCTCTGGCTCGAGCGTAACGGCGGTCACAAGCTCGCGGGCGTCGCGGAATCGTTGACGATGGGAGGGATGCCCCTGCTCCGGCTCCATCGCGAAATCGGCTCCCGCTGGCGCCGGGCGCTCATCCCGGCCCGCCTTGTGCGGCGGACCGAGGAGTCGGAGTCCGTGCGACGTCAGGAAGCACGTGAGGTTGTGGCGCGGTTTGCGGGGCGCCTCCGCAAGACACCTCAGGATGCCAAAGGATGAACGAGACCGTCCCGAGCGTGGAGGTGGACTCCCCCTTGCTGGATTCCGCCGAACCCGAGATGAACGGATGGCTTCACCGCTACGAGCGGGTCGTGGGTCCGGACACACTCCGGGCGCTCGAGGCGATCGCGCGGCGGCTCAAGGGCCATCGCATCGTCATGGTTAATACGACCAAGACGGGGGGAGGCGTCGCGGAGATCCTGCACCGCCTGGTGGTCATCCTGAACGAGCTGGGCGTTCCAACCACCTGGGAAGTCATGGAGGGGGACGACCGTTTCTTCGGCGTGACGAAGAAGATCCACAACGCGCTTCACGGGCATTCCGAAACGCTCACCGCGGAGGATCGCGAGATCTACATGGAGCGGACTCGCCGCGAAGCACAACGCCTTGCGCTCGACGGCGACCTCATCCTGATTCACGACCCGCAGCCCGCGGGGCTCATCGCACTCCGTCGCGCACCCGGCCAGCGCTGGGTATGGCGGTGTCACATCGATCTCTCTTCCCGCGACCCGGATCACTGGGAATTCCTGCGGCCGTCCGTATGCCAGTACGACGCGTCGATCTTCTCGGCAATCGAGTTCGTCCCCCC
This sequence comes from Candidatus Eiseniibacteriota bacterium, assembly GCA_005893265.1. Classification (GTDB taxonomy): domain Bacteria; phylum Eisenbacteria; class RBG-16-71-46; order SZUA-252; family SZUA-252; genus WS-7. The sequence continues at coordinate 41,188 of VBOX01000088.1, forward strand.
GCTCCCCATTCCCACCTACCTCGTGCCGCCCTCCATCGACCCGTTCTCCGCCAAGAACCGCGACATGGAGCAGGAGGAGGTCTCATCCATCATGGAGCGCCTCGATCTGCCGCGCCGGGGTCCCTGGGTCACGCAGATCTCCCGCTTTGACCGCATCAAGGACCCGATCGGGGTGATCGAAGCCTTTCGGATGGTGCGCGCGAGGCGGCGCGCCCGGCTCCTCCTCGCGGGTGGAGGAGCAAGCGACGATCCCGAGGGCGCTCAGGTGCTGGCGGAAGTGCGGGAGGGCGCGGCGAAGGTGAAGGACGTGACCGTGCTGGAGCTACCGCCCGGATCGGACGTCGAGATCAACGCGCTCCAGCGCGCCTCGGCCGTGGTCATGCAGAAATCGCTCCGGGAAGGCTTCGCGCTCACAGTCTCCGAAGCGCTGTGGAAGCGGCGCGCCGTCGTTGCGAGCGCGGTCGGCGGGATCCCCTTACAGGTATTGCACGAGCGCACGGGGCTGCTCTCGCGCTCGATCGAAGGCGCGGCGCTCCAGACCATCCGCCTTCTCGACAACTCCGACCTAAGGCACGAGCTGGGCGCCGAGGGGCACGCGCACGTCCGCGATAACTTCCTCCATACGAGGGAAGTTCGCGACTACCTGGCGGTGTTCACCTCGCTCCTTTGAGCGGATCGCTCTTGCGCGCGACGCACTCCAACGTCCCCCCACGGCCGCCGAGCGCCTCGAGAACCACGAGGAGGAACGCCGGAAGGAAGATCGCGGCCATCAGCGCGGCTTCCAGAACGTATCGGGCGGATCCGAAGAGCGACCGTTTCCCCTTCAAGACCTCATAGAATTCGTCACGGGGAAACCCCAGCGCGTTGAGGACGCTTTGCAGAATTCCGTACAGGTTCTGCTCCCAGGAGAGGGTCCGGATGACCTCCACCCGAAATCCCGCCTTGCCCAAGGCGGCCTTCAGGGAAGCCCGGTTGAAATGGAAGAGATGCCGCGGCGGATCCAGGTGAAACCACGACCCGCCGAAGAGGCGCGCCTGCCACGAATCGATATTCGGCGCGGCAACGAGGAGGGCGCCCCGCTCGTCGATCCATAGCGCGCAGAGGCCCAGGACATGATCCGGGTCGGGCAGATGCTCCAGCACATGCCAGATGGAAATGAGATCGAACGACCCCGGCGGGTACGTGTCGGACTCAAGCGGTCCAACGTGGAGACGAATCCCCGCCAACTCCGATGCTCTTCGCCCCGTCTCCTCCAAGAGCTCCGTCCCGTCGCAGCTCAACCCAGAAGCCGAAAGACGCGCCAGGAACTGACCGCTCCCGCAGCCCAGGTCAAGGACCCTCCCCACGCCGTCGGGGCGGATCTTCGCCACGAGCCGCCGGGCGAGCCGGGCCCGGCCGTCGCGAAATCGGTCGACCACGTCCTCGATGGGAGGAACGAACTTTCTTGCCCCGGCCCCGTAGTAGTCGGCGTCGTAGGAGGCCGCGAGCGCATTCGGACGTGGGCGCGGGTCGAGCAACATGCGTTCGCAGCGCCGGCAACGCCTCAGGCCGAACCGTGTCTCCGCGACGCGAAAGCCGCGCAATGCGGGCGCAAGGTCCCGGGAGCCGCATGCACATACGACGACCGGTTCGAATGAGGGCGTGCTCACGCGTCCGCGCGTGGCGGTATCGGCGGAACCTCCGCGCGTGCGTACCCGCCGACGGAGAGCCTCCGGCCCTCTGGCTCGAATATCGAGAAACGGCGAAGGCCCCATCGGTGCAGGCGGTACTTGAGACACACCGCAAGCACCCCCAATCCATAGCGAACCGCGCGAGGGAATGAGATGCTCGAGGCCTCCACGAAGTAGCGGGTCGGACAGCTCACTTCGCCAATCCGGTATCCAAATGCCACGGCCTGGGCGAGCATCTCGTTGTCGAAGACGAAGTCGTTGGAGTTCTCCTCGAGCGGAAGCGACTCGAGCACTTCACGGCTGAAGGCGCGGTACCCGGTGTGGTACTCGGAGAGCTTGCGCTGCAGCATCACGTTCTCGATCAGGGTCAGGATGCGGTTCGCGACGTACTTGTATCGGGGCATCCCTCCCTTCAGAGCACTCGTGCCGAGCATGCGGGACCCGAGCACGGTGTCGTAGACCCCGTTCGCGACCATGGACGCCATCGCGGTGACCAGGGCCGGCGTGTATTGGTAGTCGGGATGGACCATGATCGTCACGTCGGCGCCGGCGCGGAGCGCTTCCCGGTAGCAGGTCTTCTGATTCCCGCCGTATCCGAGGTTTCGGGAATGGATGAATGTCGTGATGCCCAGCTGGCGCGCGAGGCGGGACGTTTCATCCTGGCTCGCGTCGTCGACGAGAATCACGTGAGTTTTCCGTGGATCATGGCCGTGAGGTCATCGCGCGATGCCTTCCCCGCGCCGGCCGATCGCGATTTTCAGATTTGCCGCGGCGTCCGGGTTTCTTGGATCCAACTCGACCCCTGACTCCGCCGCGCGGCGCGCGTCCTCGTTCCTGCCGAGCGCGAGGTAGGCGGCCGCGAGGTTGCTCCAGGCTGCCGCCGTGGCGGCCTTCTCCAGCCACCACTGGCGCTTGATCGCGATCTCCAGGGTGTCGGCCGCGTCCTGCCACCGTTGGTCCATCAACGCCGCGTAGCCGAAAAAGGCCATCGGCTGCGCCAGGTCCGGATAGAGGGCAGCCGACCGGAGCGCGATCGCGCGCGCTTGGACGACATCGCCAACCTGCATGAGGGCATTGCTCGCCTGATCCATAATCTGCGCGTTCACGGTGTCGCGCGCCACGGCCTCCTGGAATGTGGCCTGAACGTCCGCAATCGAGCTCTCGGGAGGTTTGAGTCGCGTCCGAGCCGCGGCGATGCGTCCGAGGTTGGCGTAATAATAACCGTTCTGGGGCTCGGTCCGTATGGCCGAGCGCTCGGCACGATCGGCTCGCCTGAGGAGCGCGGGGGCGGCGTTCGGTTCCCGTTCCGACTCGACCAGGAGCGAGGACCCCAGAAAATCATCGTATCGGGAATCCCAAGGAGCCAAGTTCGACGCGCGGAGAAACGCCTGCGCCCGCGCCGGGCTCCCGGGCTCCGCCGTGACCCCCGCCTTCTCGTGGACCTGCGCGCCGATCGGCAAGATTACGAGCAGCACGAAGAGCGCCGCGACCGGTAGCCCCGCAAGGATACGCGGCCAGCCCCGGGCCGGATCCCTCCGCGCGCGCGGCGCACGCTCCTGGCGCGCGGGCGGATCCTCGGAGCCCGCGGCCGAGAGCCAGCCTGCCAGCGCTGCCGCAAGGCTCCCGAGCGCGACAACGGTGAAGCTTGCGAGGTCTTGAACCGCGAACCCGACCAGGGATGCTCCGGCCGCGACCGCTCCCTCGCGTGCAGCCGGGTCGCCCTGACGCGTGGCGCGCCAGATCGCGCCCGCGGCGAAAAGGATGACGAGGAGCGCCGAGATCCCGCCCAGGATCCCTTGCGTCGCGAGGATCTGGATCGCTTCGTTGTGAGCCTTGTTCGGGGTGCGCCCCCACTCCGCCTGCCAATACGCAGAGGTCCGGTACCGCGGAAACATCGTGCCGAACGCGTCGACGCCGACGCCCAGGAGCGGCTCATCGCGCGCCATGCCGAGTCCCGCGCGCCAGATGTGGAGCCTGGACTGGGTCGTCGGCGCGCTCAGGCTCGCGATCTCGCGAACGCGAGTCGTCAGATTGGGCCCCATGGGGGAACGCGCGACGAGAAACGCGGCGGCGGCGATGGCGAGGAGCGAGGCGAGAGCCGCTGTCGGGATCCGCGACGACCGTCTCGGCGAGCGGGCCGTGGCCTGTCCGCCGGTGCTCCCCCGGGCCGCAAGGCGCAGGAAGGCCCACGCGACGGCTGCCGCCCCCAGACCGATCCAGGCCCCCCGGGAGAGCGTGGCGGCGATCACGACGATCGAGACCGTCGCCACCAGCGCCCAGAGAGTGCGCTCGACGGCGCTCCGGATTCGGATCGCGAGCCAGCCCGTCAGAGGCACCGTCATGCCGAGGTAAGCGCCCAGCATGTTGGGATGCCCCAGCGTGCCGAAGACGCGCACGTCCCCTCCGAACGTCGCGGTGCGGGTCCAGACGAAGGGGTCGAGCCCGGCGAGCTGGATGATGGCGTAGGTGGCCGTCACCGCGCTCGCGAAGCCGGCCGCCCGCGCGTATCGAACGAGGGTGAGGGCACGCCCACGCGATACGCCACGCGAAATGAAGTAGACGATCGACGTGGCGCACGCGGTCACGAGGCCCGCGGTACTGTCGGGGGCGCCGTGCAAGCTCTGCCCTCGGTTCGGTGACACGATCGTAGATGCGACGGACGAGACGAGAAAGAGGATGACGCCGGCGCCGAGCGGATCCCGCCGCGCCCCCGAGAGAGCGCGGGAGCCGAGGGAGGCCAGCAGGCGTCCGGGATCGCCCTTCAGAGCCGCCGCGAAGACGGCAGCGAGCCAACCCCATAGGAAGAGGAGCGCCCCGGTCGCGAGGAGCATCGTTTGGGGAACCTCGAAGCACTCCGCGGTCACGCGCGAAAAGAAGATCGGCACGAACGCGAGGAGTACGATGAGAACAATCTCCTCGAAGCGGATTCGAGAGCTGCTTGGCTTCATCCGGGCGATAGAGCGAGACACCCCATCGCGAGGTGGCGACGGGGTGTCTCGATGGAAATGCGTCGAAAGGTTATCGGGCTTATTTGAGATGCTTCGAGACGAGCTTCGTCATCTCGAACATGCTCACCTGGCGTTTCCCGCCGAAGACCGCGCGGAGCTTGTCATCAGCGTTGATCATCGTCCGTTTGTTCTTGTCCTGCAGCTTGTTCTTCTTGATGTACGCCCAAAGCTTCTTCGTCACCTCGGTCCGCGGGATCGCCTTCGATCCGACCACCTCGGAGAGAATGGCGGACGGCTGCATGGGCTTCATGAACGCTGCGCTGGGGCGACGCTTCTTCGCTACCTTTTTCTTCGCGCCTTTCTTGGCAGGCATGCACCTCTCCTTTCGTGAGCGTCTCGCCGATCCGGACCGTCGGCACCGAGGGGAATAACTACCACGTACGAGGGAAGAGGGCAATGTTTCATAGGTAGATCGGGTTCGAACGGAAAAAATGGAGCGGAAGACGGGATTTGAACCCGCGACAGCCACCTTGGCAAGGTGGAGCTCTACCGGGCTGAGCTACTTCCGCTCTCGAGGTAAATTGTCGGGTTGGACCGGGGAATTCTAATCCCCGTCCCGACCCCCGTCAAGCCGGCTAGGCTCGGCCCGGCCCCGTCTCCTGCACGGTGTCCAGCCACTTGTGAAACCCCGTGCCCATCCGGCGCGACGCGTTCGCTTGCCTGTAGAGCTGCAGGTATTTCCGGGCCGACGCCTCCCATGAGAAGTCGCGAGCCATTCCGCTCCGGCGCACGCGTAAGAGGGCGCGCGGCTCCTCGTAAAGGCGGACCGCAGCCTCCACGGCGTCGACAAGCGCCTCAGGCGTGTACGGCGCGAATACGATCCCGGTCCCCCCTTCCGATCCGGGTGAATAGGGTTCGACCGTATCCGCGAGACCCCCCGTCCAGCGCACCACCGGGACCGTTCCGTACCGCATGCTCATCATCTGATTGAGACCACATGGCTCGTAGCGAGAGGGCATGAGGAAAAAGTCACTCCCCGCCTCGATCCGGTGGGCCAACGGGTCGTCGAAACCCTTCCGGAATCGCAGCCGGTCCGGATACTTGGTCTCCAACACAGCGAAGAGCTCCTCGTAGCGCTTCGATCCGCTGCCGAGAAGGACCCATTTCGCGGGAAGGGAGAAGAGCCGGTCGGCCGCGGGCTCGATCAGATCGAAGCCTTTTTGCTCGGCAAGACGCGAGATGATTCCAAACAGAGGCTGGTCCGGCTGCGATGGAAGTCCCATTTCGTCGAGGAGCGCCGCCTTGCACACGCCCTTCAGCTCGAGGCTTTCCGCGTCATAGCGGGCCGCAATCGCCCGATCGGTACGCGGATTCCAGATGCGGACGTCGATTCCGTTCAAGACGCCGACGAGGTCTTCGTGCCGCGCATTCAGAACGCCTTGTAGCCCAAACCCGAACTCCTCCCCCGACTGGATCTCCTCGGCGTAGCGTTCGCTCACGGTTGTGATGACATCCGCAAAATGGATCCCCGCCTTGAGGAAGTTCATCTTTCCCCAGAACTCGAACGGGGATAGCGGATAGAAATACTCCGGCGGGAAACCCGCGATCGCCATGGAGTCCGGATCGTAGACGCCTTGATACCCCATGTTGTGGATGGAGAGGATCGTCGCGGTCATCTGAAAGAAGGGGTCCTCGGCGTAGATCGTTTTCAAGTAGGCCGGCACGAGCGCGGCCTGGTGGTCGTTCGCGTGGATTACCTCGGGCGTGAACGCGAGCGCGCGCATGGCTTCCAGGCACGATCGCGAATAGAAGGCGAACCGCTCGGCATTGTCAGGATAGGCTTCCCCGGTCGCGGGATCGTTATAGATCCCGGGACGCCCGAAATAGAGGTCGTTGGCGATGAAGTAAAAGGAAAGGTGGGGCGTGAGCTCCGCGTTCCGAAGCAAATAGATAAGGGCGCGCTTGTCCTCCCCGCGCACCGGAACTTCGATCTCGGAGGTCAGCTCGAGCGACGAACCCTCAGGGAGCGTCAGCCCGGCGTAACGTGGCAGGAAAACCGAAACCGCGCATCCTAAGTCGGCGATCGATTTCGACAATGCTCCAACGACGTCCGCGAGACCGCCCACCTTGGCGAACGGAACCGACTCGGCACTCAGGATCGCGACGCGAAAGCGCTGGGTCATGCGGTTCTCCGTTTGGAGCGCGGGATCAGAGCTGGATGTCGCGTAGGTACTGAGCCGCCTCTTCGGGCGACGTCGGGTTGATGTAGAAGCCGGTCCCCCACTCGAAGCCCGCCACCTTGGTGAGCTTGGGCATGATTTCGATGTGCCAGTGATAATAATCGAGGCGGGCGTCGCGACACGGGGCACTGTGCACGATGAAGTTGTAATGCGGCCGGTTGAGCGCCTTGTTGATCCTGCCAAGCGTGTCCTTGAGCGATTGAGCGAGCGATGCGAACTCGCTCTTCTGGGAGTCCTCGAACGCGGAGACATGGCTCCGGGGGAGAATCCAGGTCTCGAAGGGAAAGCGCGGCGCGAAGGGCTCGAAGGATACGAAGTGCTCGTTCTCTGAGACGATGCGTTTTCCCTCGCGAATCTCCTGCTCGATCATGTCGCAGAAGACGCAACGTTCCTTGAGCCGGTAATGCTGGAGGCTACCGTCGAGCTCCTCCGTCACAACCTTGGGAATGATTGGCGTGGCGATGAGCTGGGTGTGGCTGTGCTCCAGGGAGGCCCCGGCGGCCTCGCCGTGGTTCTTGAAGATGAGGATGTATCGGAACCGGTTGTCGTTCTTGAGATCGACGACGCGGTCGCGGAACGCCCAGAGGACGTTCTCGATCTGCTCCTCGCTCAGCTCGCTCAGCTCCTTCGTATGGTCGGTCGTCTCGATGATGACCTCGTGCGCCCCGATCCCATTCATCTTGTCGTAGAGGCCCTCGCCACGGCGATCGAGACCCCCTTCGATCTGCAGCGCCGGAAACTTGTTCGGCACCACACGCGTGGTCCAACCCGGTGTATTGGGCGGGGTCCCCGGCTCGCGATAGGCCAGAATCTCCGAGGGAGTTTTGTCCTCGTTGCCGACGCAGAAGGGGCACCCTTTGGCGTTTGCGGGGCGCTGGCCCGATCCATTGAAATCGGACGGACGGCGGCCGCGTTCGGTCGAGATGATGACCCACCGGCCAACAACCGGGTCCTTACGTAGCTCTGGCATAGCTCTCCATTTTATCGGGAATTGTCGCTGGGGTCAAGACCGGGGTTGGGAACGACAGCGTTGCAACTTCAATCTAGTTCATAGCTTGTGCCCGCGTCGCAGCGCACCCTGAATGCCCCCGGGTATCCCGTAAAGACCGCCCTGTCGCGGAGTGGCTGGGCCTCACCTTCCGACCTGTAGTCTCCCAATCTTACCTTGTAGTTAGGCGACTCGAACTCTACATGCGCCTTTACCTGTAACCGCTCGGCCGCCTCCCTCGCCTTTCGGTTGGCGAGGTCGCGATCCTGAGTCACGAAGATCTGTACCCGCCAAAGAGATGTTGGCCGCGGCCCGAGGGATTCAGGCCTCGTAGATTGGGCCTGAGAGCTCCCCTGAGCCCCTCCTGCGGGTTTTCCCGCACCAGCCCTTCCCGGAACACTCTGGGAGCCGGGAATCGGCTCGGAAATGGCCGCCAGCTCTTCCGGGGTTATCTCCTCTCCGGGGTCGCGGTTGGGGGTTGGGGGCGGCGTCGGAGTGGCCGTCGGGCCGCCGGCGACGACTGTTGTTCCCGTGGAGGCGGCTGGCGTCCCCGCGCCGGCAGGCGCCACGGTCCGTCGGGCCGCAGGGGGTTCCGGCGGCCTTACGGCGAGCCTCGCGCAGCCGGCGGCGGCCGCCAAGACGAGGGCCCACCCGGAGAGCCTAAAAACCGCCAGGCAGCGATGCCCCCGTCGGCAGGGGACCCTAGAGGTACTCATCCAACTCCTTCCGGGCTTTCAGCTGCTCGACGATCGCGCGGACCTCCTGTGCCCGCCCGCTGCGGCAAACCAGGGTCACGTCGCGGGTCCGAACGATCACCAAATCTTCAATTCCAACGCCCGCCACCAGGCCCCCTTCAGCAAATGCTGTAACGTTCTTGCAGTTGTGGAGAAGCGCGGTGCCGCGGATCACATTTCCCAGAGGATCGCGCGATTTGGGTGTGCCGATCGCGTCCCAGGACCCGAGGTCGTCCCACGCGAAGCCGGCGCGGGCGACCAGGCTCTTCCGGGACCGCTCCATGACGGCGTGGTCGATTGATATCGAAGGTGCCGAGCCATAAAACCGCCGGAGCGCATCCTGGGTTCCTTCCCCCGGACGTCCGGGCACGCCCTCGAGCAGCGCCGCGATCTCCGGCTGGTAAGCGCGTATCTCCTCGAGAAGGGCGCCAGGCGGAAACACGAAAATCCCCGCGTTCCATAGATGATGCCCGTCCGAAAGGTAGCGCGCCGCGGTCTGATGATCCGGCTTCTCGCGGAAAGCATTCACCACGTGAAACGGTGAGCCGGGCTCGATGGGCTTGCCCGACTCGATGTAGCCGTACCCCGTTTCAGGACGCGTGGGCGGGATACCAAACAAGATTATCGCGTCCCGCTCCAGGGCAACCCCCGCCGCACGCGCGAGCTCTTCACGAAATCGAGTTGTGGGCTCGATCCGATGGTCCGACGGGAGCACCGCTACGGCCGAGCCGCTTCCGGCTTCCTTGATCCACCTCGCCGCGAGCGCGATTGCGGGTGCCGTGTTTTTTCCGACCGGCTCGCCAATCACGTGGGCGTTTGGCACGCCCGGCGCGAGCGACTCCGCTTCCCGCTTCAGATCCTGGGCGGTGATGATCCAGACGTCGCCTGGGTCCACCAGGCCGCGGACCCGCTCCAAGGTATGCGCCAGCATCGGGCGATCGTCAAGCAGCGGAAGAAACTGCTTGGGCCTGGACCTACGGGACAGGGGCCAGAACCGCTCCCCCCGACCTCCAGCCAGGATAACCGCGTGAAGGCGCATGAGCTACCGGTACCACACGCGACCGGGTGCGGCAACCGTCAATAGGCGCCCCGCGCGGAGATCACCGCGGGCACCGTGAGGGCGAGGATCCTGAGATCCAGCCAAAACGAAAGCCGGTCCACGTATTCGATGTCGAGCCTCATCCACTCCTCGAAATTCAAATCGCTTCGACCGCGAATCTGCCAGAGGCAGGTGAGGCCGGGCCGCACGGACAAACGGCGGAGCATCCACGGCTCGTAGCGCTCCACCTCTTCCGGAAAGGGGGGCCTTGGCCCCACGAGACTCATGTGGCCCTGGAGCACATGAAGGAGCTGGGGCAGCTCATCGAGGCTCAGCTTGCGCAACCACCGTCCGACCCGCGTCACGCGCGGATCGTTGTGGAGCTTGAACGCGGGTCCCTCCGCCTGGTTCAGATGAAGCAGGAGCCCCCGCAACTCCTCAGCACCGACCTGCATCGATCGCAGCTTCAAGAACGTGAATTTCCGCCCGCCTCTTCCGACCCGGACCGCTCGGTGGAACACCGGCCCCCTGGAGTCGAGCTTGATCGCGACGGCCGCGAGCGCGATCACGGGCAACGCGGGGATGCAGGCGATCGAGACCAATGTGAGGTCCAGAACGCGCTTCCCGAAGCGCGCGTAGCTAGGCATCGGGCCAATGTATCACACGTCCGCGCCGGAAAAGGCTCGGGGCCGCGGTGGCTCCACCGCGGCCCCGTGGGCCTCACTGCCCGCTGCTTAAGCTACGGCAGGGATTACTTCAAGATCGTGATCGTGTTCTTGAAGATCCCATCCACCGTCACCCCACGAACGAAGTAGACGCCGGATGCCAGCTTCTCACCTCTCTGGCCGCGGCCGTCAATCCTCGCCTCGTGATCTCCCGCTCCCATGAACGTCTCCGTCACGATCGTCCGGACGAGCCGCCCCTGGAGATCGAACATCTCCAC
>VBOX01000035.1 GCA_005893265.1 Candidatus Eiseniibacteriota bacterium
AGAGCTTGGCGCGCACCCCAAGCGCGACCAAGCGCGCTTCCTCGGGTCCGGGGATCAGCTCGAGGTCGATCCCCGTCTCGCTGTGCACGCGATCCAGGAACGCGGCACGGTTCTTTGCCTCCCGCGTGGCGCTCGTCGCGACCGCCCGGTGCACAACGACGCCGTTCTCCTCCATGCAGCGGCGAAAGTCACGAAACGCATCGAGCGCGGCGTCCATGGTCTCCGGCGCGATCCGGCCGGTGTGGAACACGGACTCGCCGAGGCGGACAGGAACCCGCCTCCTCTCGAGGATTCTGTAACGGGTCGGGCTCTTGAACTCGGCGATGGTGAGCCGGATCGCGTTGCTGCCGACATCCATACCGGCACAGCGGATCGAGAACGCGCGCGTCTTGGATGCAGGCATGGCGCCCATCTTACTTCATATGTTAGACTTTCAGAATCCCTGGAGGTTGTGATGGAACTTCTTATCGTGCGCCACGCGATCGCCGTCGAGCACGGAGATCCTGCATTCGAGAACGACGACGACCGGCCACTCACGCCCGAGGGAATCCACAAGTTCCGGCTCGCGGCCCGCGGGCTGAAGGAAGTGGCCCCCAAGCTCGATCGAATCATCTCGAGCCCCCTCGTACGCGCGCGACAGACGGCCGAGATCCTACGCGACGTCGTTTCTCCGCACCGAAAGATCGACTTCTGCGACCATCTGGTCCCCTCAGGCGATCACGCCGAGCTCGTAGCCTATCTGAACCGCCTGGGCGTTGAGTCCGTCGCTCTGGTGGGGCACGAGCCCCACTTGAGCAGCTTCACGTCCTACCTTCTCGCGGGAAAACACGACACCGCGTTCGTCGAGTACAAGAAGGGCGGCGCGGGTCTGATGGAATTCCCGGACGCCCTTGCTGCCGGGTCCGGCACGCTCGAATGGCTGATTCAGCCGGGAGCGCTCCGCGACATCGGAGCCGCCTGAGGTTGCGAACGGCCGTGCTCGAGAGGGAAATCAAGTTCCGGATCCCGGAAGAACGCGACGCCGCGGCGGTATGCGACGCGATCGAGGGTGCGGGCTTTCGCCTGGAGTCGTCGGGCCTGGTTACCCATGAAGACGGCTACCTCGATACCGACGACTGGATCCTGTTTCGAGCCGGAATCGCCCTGCGCCTGAGGCGGGAGGGCGAGCGGCTCACGCTTCAGGCGAAGACCATCCAGTCGAAAACCGGCGAAGTGCTCACGCGAACGGAGTGGGCTCAGGAAGCTCCCCCCACCGACCCACCCTGGGAGAGCCTCCCCAACGGTCCGGTGGCCATCTTGCTCCGACCCCTCGCGAAGCTCCGCGTCTTGGCACGGCTCACGACACGCGCCCGCGTCGAGAGCGAGCGGAAGATGTTCCGGTGGCTGCACGAGCGCGAGCTGTTGGGCTCTGTCACGCTCGACCGCGTGCGCGAGGCAGGAACCCAAAACGGCGGCGATAGCTACCGCGAGCTGGAGGTGGAGGCCCTGGACGGTGCGGCCGCGGCGCTCGAAGAGGTGCGCGCGGCCGTGGAGCGCCGGTTGGATCTACACACGAGCGTCGAGTCCAAGCTTGCGGCGGCGTTGGCCACCGCGGGCGAGAAGCTCCCCGAGATGCCCGAGCGAGCCTATGCTCTCTACGAGGGTGATCGGCTGGCGGACGTCGCCGCGAAAACGCTCGGGCGCCACCTGACGCGGATGTTCTGGAACGAGCCCGGGACGCGCCTCAACCTCGACCCCAACTACGTCCACGACATGCGCGTCGCGACGCGACGCCTGAGGACCGCGCTCCAAGTCTTCGCGATGGCGATCCCCGAGGAGACGCGCGAGAGCCTCGGTCGGGACTTGCGCTGGATCGGCAGGGCGCTGGGGGGCGTTCGCGATCTCGATGTGGGGCTCCGGCGCGTGGCCGCGATGGTGTCGCGGGCGCCCGAGCACGAGCGAGCGGCCCTCTATGTGTTCGCGCGGTATCTCGAGATCAGGCGCGCGCGACGCCGGGTGCGGTTGCTCCGGCGTCTCGATTCCAAACGGTACGAGGCTTTCCGCGAACGAGCGCAGCGGTGGCTCGACGGCGGGCCGACCCTCTGGGCGCCGATCGCGGCGCCGGAGTCCCCGAGCGCCGCCGGCGGCGTCCATCCCGCGCTCGCGCCCGCGTACATGGTGGGCCCCCGGATCGTCGCCGAATGGGATAACCGGATGCGCGAGGCGTGCCAGGAGGCAGAGCGGAAGTCGACGCCGGCGAACGTGCATGCGCTGAGGATCGCGGTGAAGCACGCCCGCTATGCCGTCGAATACTTCGCGGTTTCCGAGGGCCAGAGCGCCCACCACCGGGCCAAGCAGCTAGCGCGACTTCAGGACAAGCTCGGCGAGCATCAGGACGCGGCGACGTTGCTCCGTCACATGCGCCGGTACGCGCGGACGATCCCACGGCGGGACCGCCAGCTCCTTCTAGGAGCCCGCGGCGTGATGGACCGGCTCGAGCCCGAAACCCGGATCACGCGCGGCGAGCTCCATGAGTTGTGGGAGCTGGGCGCGGGCGCGGACGTGACCTAGGCAGGCTGCTTGGCCCAGACCACCGCCTTGCGCGCCCACTCGCTCAACGGATATTTGCCCTGCAAGATCTGCTGCGTCTCGCTCAGCTTCGTGGCATCGTTCGATGCCTTGTAGGCTGAGACCCCGGCCCAGTAGACGGCTTCCGGCGCGGTTTCGGTCGAAGGATACTTTTGGGCGACCGCACGGAAACGCTTCTCGGCCTCGGCGTACTTCTCCTGCTTGAACCATACCTTCCCGATTCCCAGCTCGAGCTGAGCGAGGAGGTCGTCCACGGACAGGAAGCCCTCGATCCTATGGCATTCCGCACCTTCGGGACTCATGATGAGCTGGGTTGGAGTCCATTGGACACCGAAGCGCTTGAAGACCTGGGGTTGCTCCTTGATGTGAATCTTGGCGGGGATGAATTCGGAGGTGATGAGGTTTACGACGCGCTCGTTCGGATAGACCTCGGCTTCCAGCCGAGCACAGCCGCTTCAGGCGGGTGCGGCGCTGAAATCGAGGAGAGCCGCTTTCGATTGCTGCTTCGCGGCTTGCAGTGCCTGGTCCGCGTCCGTGAGCCAGTTGATGGCGAGTGCGACCATGACGAAACCCTCCATGGAAAAGACGAGACCGCGCGGAGGCTTGCTTCGCCTAGTATCATACGCCCTGACCCAGGCCTCGGGCCACCCGGAGATAATTACGCCCCCATGGAGCGCCGGTGACAAATAGCCTTCAGGATCGGACACAGGCACCCGTCTCGTCCGTATTGGACTTAGAGGGGGTCCGCCGGCGTGAGCCACAAGCCCTTGCCGCGTTCTTCGATCAGCATTTCGATCGCGTCTACGGCCTCGTGTACCGACTTCTCGGCGACAGGCACTGGGCTGAGGACGCGACCCAGGAGGTCTTTCTCAAGCTCCACCGGGCGGCCCATACACTGGACCCGGATCGTGATCCAGGGCCATGGGTCACCACGATCGCCTACAACGTCTGCCGCGACCTGTGGAGATCGGGCGCGTACCGGCTTTCGCGGAATGCGATATCGATCGATGATCCGGATCATGGGGACGGGGCCATCCCCCCGAACCTCAAGGACCCGGAACGGGAATTGATCGCCTCGGAGCGGGAGGGGCTTGTGCAGGATGCGATCGGGAAGCTCAAGGAGCCGTTGCGGGCCGTGGTCGTATTGCGCGAGTACCAAGGATTCACCTACGAGGAGATCGCATCCTTGACGGGCACGAGCCCGGTCGCGGCGCGCAAGCGCTACTCGCGCGCCCTGACGGAGCTGGGGAAGCTGTTGGAGAACACGTTCGAATGACCGATCGCCTACGAGAAGATCCGGAAGCCGAGGATACCCGGGTCCTAGAAAGGATTCGCGGCCTGGCCCGTCCCACCGGGGAGCCTACGTTCCGCGAGCGGCTGAGGAGGGATTTTGTCTTCGGCACCTTCGGTCAGCGGCCGCGTGCCGTCGCGATCGCACCCCGCAGGCCGGTGCGTTTCCTGGCGTGGGCGGCGGGACTTTCGGCCGCGGCGGCGGTCGCGATCGTTCTTGCGGTGCTCAATCAACCGCCTGGCTGGACGGCGCTCCCGAGCGGAGGCTCGGGCCATCTCGTCGTGAACGGCCGCTCGATCCCGATTCGAGACACGGCTGAGCTGACGCGACGCATGCGGCCGGGCTCCCGAATCAGGCTCGAGAGCACCGAGGAGCTGGACCTGATCAGCTCGGGGCTCCTCGCGATGCAGCTCTCCCCCGGAACGGAGATGGTTCTCCCGCCGCCCCCCGGACGCTGGTTCGCCCGGGGCCCCAGGGGCAAGGTGACCGGCGGGCTCTTGCGCGTCACGACCGGAAGGCGCTTCCACGGCGCGCGCCTCGCAATCACGACACCCGACGCCACGATCCACGTGACGGGCACCACGCTCGCGGTGATCGCCGAGCCCACGGGCACGTGCGTCTGCGTGCTCGAAGGAACCGCTCATGTCGCCCCGCATCAGGGCAAGATGACCCGCGTGACCCCGGGATCCAGCTGCGAGGTCGCACGCGGCGGTCGGAAGCCCAAGAGAGGTGAGATGCGCGATGCCGAGCGCCCCAGGCTGGTCGATCTGCGCGATCGCATGCAGGCGGTGATGAACTAGCGGTGGACGGGACCTAGGTCACGCCGTATTCTGCCCCGCGATGCGGCCTCCTTCAGGGAAGACGCGGTGGCATCGTGGGCGGGCGCTGATCCTCGTAGCCGCGTCGGCGTTTCTCGCGGCATTCTCCGCCACCCCAAGGCCCGCATTCGCCGTATACGACCTCCTGGAAGAAATCCCCGTCGAGAATCCCCTCTACTCCGACATCGAGTCTTTGGCGCTTCGCTTCGGGTCGGACGGATTCTTCGTGAATCGGCGGCCCTGGACACGTGGGGAAGCCCTCTCGTTCCTGAACGACCTGCGGCGGCGCGAGCCCGCGGCGGAGGGGGACCCATCGTTCTCGCGAATCGAACGCGAAGTATCCGCGGATGCTCCAGGGGCCAGGCGCCCGGCATGGGTGCTGGAAGAAGAGGGTCGCCGCGTCGAGGTCTCACCCTATGCGGAGGCGCTTTACCAGGAGAACCGCACGCTCCTCCCGATTCTGAATCGGGACTATCGGATTGGCGCGCAGGCGAGCGCGCGCGTGGCCACCCGGCTCCTTTTCTTCGGCGACTGGTATGCCGGTACTTCCTCTCAGGGCGGTCATGGCACCCCCAATTTCGGAACGCAGTTCGCGCTCGCGGAGGGAGTGGATTTCAACACCTGGCTCAACCGCGGCTACGTCGCGTTGGAAGGGGCCGAGACACCGCACCGGATCCGCGCGACGCTCGCGCACTCGTGGGTCCGATGGGGACCGGGGGCTACCGGGACGCTCGGTGTTTCCGACGCCGCCCCGGCGCTGGATCGGCTCGGATTCGACATCGGCATCCTGCGCGACGTCGAGATCTCGTGGTTCGTCGCGAGCCTGGATCCGGTCGAGCAAAGCTACGATGCCGCGCATCGCCTGAGCATCCGCCTCGGCGATCGACTGGAGCTTGGAGTCACCGAGGAAGCACGCTTCGACGGTACCGATCAGATCTTCTATTACTTCATTCCCGCCTTCCCCTACACGTTCATCGAGAAGCGCGTGGACGCGTTCACCGCGGGCGTGGATTCCACGAACAAGTTCATCAAGAACAACGTCATGGCGTCCGCCGATTTCAGCCTGAAGATGGGACGCGGGCTGCGCTGGTACGGCGAGCTCCTCGTCGACGATTACTCGATCTCCTCCACCTTCAAGCCCAAGCAGATAGGCTGGCAGACGGGCGTCCATGGGGCGCGCGCGCTCGATGGGCGGCGGATCGTATCCGCGCGGGCGGAGTACACGCGAATCTACAATTTCGTGTACACGGTCTGGCACGGTCACGACTTCGTGTTCGCGGGACGCCCGCTCGGGTATGTGCTCGGGCCGGATGCCGAGCAGACATGGGGGGAAGTTCGGTTGGATTGGAATGTGCCGTGGACCGCGACCATTCAGGTCGCGCGCGTTCAAAAAGGCGAGGGAGCAATCGGTCAGCCCTGGATTCCTTCGTCGGGAAAGGTCGACAACGTGCCTCTTTCGGGCATCGTCGAGCGAACGTGGAACGGGAGCGCTGGGGTTGCGTTCCGGCCGGAGGCGGGGTTGTCGCTCGAGGGGCGAATCGGTTACGCGGACGTGAAAAACGCCGGGCACGTCGTGGGCGTGGACCGCGGCCACCTCACCGGCTCGATCGAGCTTCGTGCGAGGTGGTGAGGTTCAGGCTCGGCTTGAGTCGACGGTCGCCGCGGCCCTAAGGACCCCCAGCTCTTTCATCCGCTCCTGGGCGCCCGCCGCCGCGTTGTGGAAATCCGGATGCGCGAGGGCCCACGCGACGTACCCGCGCACGACATCGCCAAGGCTCTCCTCGGGAAGCCAGCCCTGTGCCTTGAGCCGGGACACATCCGAGCGGATGTGTCTCGTGTCCCCGACCCGATAGAGTCCGGTCACTCGGGGCTCGCAGCCGACGCCGACGACGCGCGCGACCAGCTCCGCCAACTCGAGCACGGAGACCGAACGATCTCCTCCCACGTTGAACGACCCGCCATGCATCGCGGCCCGGTCCAGCGGAAGGAGCGTCGCGCGAGCAACGTCGCGGATGCCGACGTAGTCCCGCTGCTGTTCCCCGTCCTCGTAAATGAGGGGCTGGACACCGGAGCCGAGCTGCACGGTGAAATTGCGCAGGGCGCCCGAATAGGCGTTTCGAAAGGACTGGCGCGGTCCCTGGACGATCGAGTACCGGAATGAAACGCTTGGGATCTTGTAGCGCGCGCCGAGCTTCACCGCGATTTCGTCCTGGTCACGTTTGGACAAGCCGTACGGGTTGTGCGGGTTCATGACCGCTTCGCCCGTCCAAAGGGCTTCGAGCCGGCCCCCGCACCGAGGACACGTGTGGTTCCATTCGCCTTGCTCGAGCTGCTCCTCGGACCGCGGGCCGGGATAGAAGTCTCCGTCACTGCCGCATCGGTGCCGCCCCTCTCCGTAGACCGCCTGGGAGGACGCGACCACGACCAGCTCCACGTTTCGACGCTCGGATACGATCAGCTCGTAGAGGAGCGCCGTGGAAGCAGCATTCGTCGTGAAGAAGGTGCTGAAATCGGGGAGGTAGTCCTGGTAGGCGGCCATGTGAAACACGTACCGCACGTCCCTGAGCGCCTGCCGCATGCATTCCGGGTCGCGAACGTCACCGCGGACGAACTCCGCATCCGCGGGGACGTAGTCGGGGACGCGGCCGTCATGGACCGGAGGCGTCAGAAGATCGAGGATCCTGACGTCGATGCCGCGCGCGATCAGTCCGTCGACCAGATGGGAACCGATGAACCCCGCGCCGCCGGTGACCAGAGCCCTCGCCACCCTAGTAGGCTCCTTTCGAGCGGACGACCGCCGCGCCCGTCGCGAGCAGGATCTTGAGGTCGAGCCAGGTTGTCCAGCGCTCGATGTATTCGATGTCGAGGCGGACCCATTCGCTGAAATCCCGGATATCCGATCTGCCGGAAACCTGCCACAAGCAGGTGATCCCGGGCTTCACGGCGAGCTTGCGGCGCTGCCAGGGCTCGAAATTCTCCCATTCGGTCCGGAGCGGCGGGCGGGGTCCTACGAGGCTCATGTCCCCTTTGAGCACGCTCCAAAGCTGCGGCAGCTCGTCGAGGCTGAAACGACGAAGCAGGCGCCCAATCCCTGTCACGCGCGGGTCGTCACGCATCTTGAACACCGGCCCTGCCATCTCGTTCAGGGACTCCAACCCATGTCGCCTCGCCTCCGCATCACGTTCCATGGTACGGAACTTATACCCCGTGAAGTAGCGACCCCGTAGGCCCACGACCCTCCATCGATACAGGATCGGCTTGCCGGTCCCAAAACGAGCTGGGCGCGGATACCGAAGGTCGCGTAGCGTCGCGGAAGCGCAAAGGGATCCTCGGCTCGGTCGCGCGGTTGAGACTCCGCGAGCGCCGGCACCTCTTGGGTCGCAGACGAGGTGCCCGTCACCGGACCATCTCCTCCACCGCACCGTTCGTGACGAGATGCTCACTCATCGCTCGCCGCACGTAGCACGTGAGGACGTGCGCCAGGACCAGGTGTGCAGACTCGACCCACCCGAAATCCTCGCTGGACACAATGACGGCGTGGTCCACCATCGGCGCGGCGCGCCCGCCGTCCCGTCCGAGGAGCGCCACCGTTGTGAGATTCATCTTTCTTGCCGCCGCGAGCGCCTTGAGCAGGTTGGGTGAGGATCCGCTTACCGAGAACAGCACGAGCGCGTCGCCCGGTGCCGCCAGAAGGCGGAGCTGTTCGGCGAACACGCTGTCGAAGGAAACATCGTTTCCCCACGCCGTCAGGAGGGCCGTATTGTCGCTGAGCGAGATCGCGCGGGTGCCCCGGCCTTCGATCCTCGTCGCCTTTTGAAGGTCGCACGCGAAATGATTCGCGGTGCTCGCGCTCCCTCCATTTCCGGCGATGAAAACCGTCCCGCCACGAAACCGCGCCTCAGCAAGAGCCTGACCTGCCCTGGCCACTGCCGCGGCATCGACTGATTCGATCGCCTTCCGCGCACCCGCCAGCCATTCCTCTACCTGGTCGTACATCATCAGCGCTGTCCCTCCCCCGTTGCCTCGGCTGGGACGCCCTCGAAGACCTCCTCCCAGCTCGCGGCATCAGGAATTTGGGATGCTACCTCGAGCACGACAGCCTTCGCGCCTTCCGCTTTCCAACGCGCGAGCAGGCTCCTCCGACCCATGGAACGGCGAACCAACTCCCTCCCTGTCTGAAGCAGAATTTGCAGATCCAGCGTGAGCGTGCAGTTCCGAACGTAGTAGAGATCGAGCGCGACCCTCTCCTCGACGGCGTCCTCTGACTCCCGAAGCCGCCAGAGACCCGTGAGTCCGGAGCGTACCGCGAAGAGATTCGCGCGCCAACGCTCGTGCGCCGGCAGCTCCTCCATGCGTATCGGCCGGGGCCCGACGAGACTCAGATCTTGGCAGAGGACATTCCAGAGGGCCGGGAGTCGGGCCAGAACCGGGGATCCGGTGAGCCCGGCATGCAGCCCCGCGAGACGAAACGGCCGCCCGCAAGTCCCGAGCACGGACTGAAACTCGAACATCCGCGAGCGCAGCGTCCACGCCTTGACCCTCCAATAGCCAAAGAGCGGCGCCAGGGCCAAGAGCATCGCCCCCGAAACCGTTTGATCGAGGAATCTTTTGGTCGCCGCATTGAATCCGGAGAGCCGGTTCCGGTTCAGACTGAGCATGGGAACATAAGCCACATGGTTCAGCTCGGCAGACGTGGTCAGGAGATCGTAGAAGGTAGCCGAAATCCTTCCCTCGACCGGTGAGTCGGGACGGGTGACAAGCTCCGCGAGCTGGCGCTGACTTTCCCAGGCCAAGGCGCCCAGGATGATCACGACCTCGTCGGCCTTGAGCTCGCGGGCCTTGATCGCCGCCGAGCTGGGGTGACCCACGACCGCGAGACCCGGCAGGACCTCCGTCCCGGGACGCTCGTAGTCATCCAGGAATCCGACGACCACCGTCCCGTGACGCAACGGATCGTGCAATTGCTGAGCGACCGCGATTCCCTGCTGGTTCGCGCCGGCGATGAGAATGCGGCGGATGAGCGCGCCCCCCTTTCGCCACTGGAGCGCGACCCTTCGCCAGACCAATCGCGAGATGAAGAGCGCGAGAATACTGCCGCTCCAGCAGCCGACGAGCCATCCCCGCGATGCGGGTAGAGGGCTCCCGACGAAATGGCTGAGAACGGTCATGGTGACAGCGCCGTAGGTCACTGCAGTGACGAGCGGCGGATAGACACGGTGTCCACCCATCAGGGCACCCCTGCGATACGTACCCTGCTGCCATGCGAGCGCGAGCGTCACGAGAAATCCGTCCAAGCCGAGCACGACGCATGCGGTCAGCATGGGCGAATTCCGCAGCAGCTCGGGGAACCCGAACCTCACCGCGGCTGCCGCGGCATAAGCTGCCACGATCGCGATCGCGTCGGTCGCGATGATTCCTAGGCGGAGACTGCGCCAGTCCCGATCCATCTTCCCTCAGGGTAGGAGAGCCCGGGAACATGCGGCACCGAGTTTACGAGCACTTGGGCGCCGCCATCGTCGAGGTGGAATGCCATGCGTGCCAGGCCGAATCGCCCGAGGGCGCGGGTGACCCGCTCCTGCTTCTCCGGCTCACAGAAAAGGAGCAGGAAGCCGCCACCTCCCGCACCCGTGATCTTGCCCCCGCTCGCGCCTGCATCGAGCGCGATCTGATAGAGCCGATCGAGGCGGTCATTGCTGACCCCATCGGCCAGCCGCTTCTTCCGCTGCCAGGACCGATGAAGGATCTCGCCGATTTCGTGCAGCTTGCCGGACTCGAGCGCT
>VBOX01000036.1 GCA_005893265.1 Candidatus Eiseniibacteriota bacterium
GATTATAGATGCACGTTCAGGCGAAAGTTGAATGGAACCGCAACCGTGCACTTCACGGGGATCCCCCGCGCCGAACCCGGAGCGAACTCGAAACGATACAAAGCGTCGGTCGCGGCCTGAATCAGAATCTCGGGCGCCGTCGCCTGCACCACCCAGACGCGCCTCACGCGGCCCCGCTCGTCGACGTTCGCGTTCAGGACCACCGCTCCCTGCCCGCCTTGGGATTTCGCGGCGGCCGGATATTCGGGCACGACGCTCCGGATCACCCTCGGGGGTAAATCGAAGGCGTAATAGACCTCGGGCGCCGACTCGTAGGAACCCGCCTCGCCGGCCACCCCGGGCGCACCCTGCCCCGCTCGATCGGAGCTTCCTTGGGACCCGCTCGACGCGGCCGGCGGAAGGCTCTGCATGGGCTCCGGGGTGTAGCGTAGCTCCCGGGTCAGCCTAGGCGATGTAGGACGCAGGATCGGACGGGCCGCCGTGGAGGGCGCATCGGAGTGTCCGGCTCTGGCGGCCATTTCCGCCGTCCCCCCGCCACCGGCGGCCAGCACGAGACGCAGCGGCCGCTCGTCGAGCTTGTAGGGCCTCGGGACGTACGGTGGGGCGAGCACCATGGCGGCAGCGTGGATCGCAAGCGCGATCAAGATCGACACCTCGACACGGCGGTAGTAACTCCGCTCCAAACGCCGGGGATCCGGGAGTCCCAGGCTCATGGCGAGGTACGATGCTCCGTCGTCAGCATCACGCGAGGAGCCCGCGCCTTCTGGATCTCGTCGAGAATGCGGGCCACCGTGCCGTAGGGCACGCTCGCGTCCGCATAGAGGGCGATAGCAAGCCTCGGGTTCCGCTCGAGCTTTGAGGCGAGGACCTCACCGACGCGGTCGACCGGAACGGCCGCGTCGTTGAACGCGACGTCACCGCGCGGGCCGATCCAGAGGCGGATCGCCTCTTCCTTACGGATCCGCTCTCCGGTCGTCGCCCCGGGCAACCGGACCGAGAGCGCCTCGCGCGCCTTGAAGATCGTGGTGCTGAGAAAAAAAATCAGCAGGAGCATCGCGATGTCCGCCATCGAGGCGGTCGGGATCACGTTGTGATGACGAGCCCGGCGGCGGATCTTCACGAGGGGCTCCCTGTCTGGATCGAGACCTGGCGGGCGCCGGCAAGCTTCACCTGATCGAGGGTCTTCACAAGCGCGGCGTACGGCGCGGCGGGTGAGACGGTGAGGACCAGGAGCAGGTCGGGCCGTTCCCGCAGCTTCAGTCGGATCGCGTTGCTGAGCGTTTCCATGGGGACGGCCACGTTGTCGAGCGTCACCGATTGGTCCGCCGCAACCTCGACCCGCGCCGTCTTCGATCGCTGGACGACGAGGGGCACCTCCCCGAGGCCCGGCAGCTCGAGCGAGATGCCGCGCTGGGTCGCGAAGATCGTCGTCGAGAGGAAAAAGATCAGGAGCAGGAAGGAGACGTCCGCCGTGGAGACAAGCGGGATCTCGGGATGGGGATGCCGGCGTTTGACGATCTTCATCGAGCTGCCGGAGTGCCGGGCGGTTTCAGAGTCGAGAGAAACGTCTCCCACTGCTTGGAATAGGTGGCAAGAGCGTCGCTCAGCTCCGCGCCCGACTCCTCCATGTCGATGACGAACTTGTCGATCCTCGAAACGAAGTAGTTGTGAGCGGTCTGTACCGGGATCGCGACGATCAGCCCCGCCGCGGTCGTGATGAGCGCTTCGTAGATTCCGGTCGCCACGAGCTTCGCGGAAACCTCCTCCGCCACCGCGATCGCCTCGAACGCGTGAATCATCCCGGACACCGTGCCGAGAAATCCGAGGAGCGGAGCGATGTTCGCTACCGTCGCCAGCCAGATCAGGCCGCGCTCGAGCCCGGCGGTCTGGATCGAGGCGGCCGTCTCGATCGCCTTCTCGACCGCTTCGGGACCCTTCTTCGCGCGGAGAAGACCCGAATGGAGGACCGCGGCGATCGGTCCGCGCTTCGAGTGAAGCATTCTCTGTGCGGGCTCGAAGCCTTGGTCCTGGAGCACGTGGAGCAACTCCCCCATCAGGCGCCTCGTGTCCGTGCGCGCTTTGGCGAAGAAGTAGAGTCGCTCCAGGATGATCGCGAGGCCGAGCACCGAGCAGAGGAGGATCGGGTGCATGAAGATCCCGCCCGTGACGTAGAGCTCGATCAGCCCGCTTTCGCTGGGTATTCGGCCATCCACGCCGCTCTTGGCCCAGGCGGTAGCGGCGATGAGGAGTGCGGCCCCGGCGGCGATCCCAAGCTGGAACCGATTGGGGAATCGAAGCTTGAAGCGTGAACCCATGTCCCGGGAGACTAGACGGCCGAGCCGGGGCTGTCAAAAGGAAAAGGGCCCCGCTAGGGAGCCCTTCTGACCCGGTCGCGCTGGCCCTACAGCCGGAAGACCACGGGTACCTCGACCCAGACCTCGATGGGATTGCCGTTCGAGAGCCCCGGGCGGAAGGTCCAGCGCATCACCGCCCTGGCGGCATCTTCCCCCAGCGCTCGCACGCCGCCGGTCGTGATGACCTTCCTGGGATGGCCGTCCTTTCCCACGAGAACGTAGAGGAGGACCTTGCCCTCCACGCGCGCCTCTATCGCCCAGTCGGGGTATGCCGGCTTCGGGGCATATACCAGCTGGGGCGGGGTGTCGGCGCCGGCGAACGCCGGCGTCGGGTCGGGCGGGGGTGGGTTCGGCGCACCATGACTCGTTCCGGGCCCGCCCTCGGGACCGATCGGTTGCGAGTTCCGAGGAAAGCCGAATTCAGATAGGACGACATCCGGGCCCGGCGGGGGGACGGGCTCGATCTTTCCCACTCTCGCGCGCGAAGATCCGGGTAAACGGCCGGGAAAGGGCGGCAGCTTCACCGGCACGAGCACATTGACCGTGTGAACCTGTTCCGGGATTCCCGTCATTTGCTGAACTCCCAGGCGCGCACTCCTTTCCTCCGCCGCGCGAAAGAGTCCGGCGGCCACGAGGTGCACCACGGCGGAGAGCACCAGCGCGCGCTCGACGAATCGTCGGCCGAATGTCTTGGAGCCGGCGGATCGAAAGAGATCGGGGGGACGGACTGCGTAAGCGGACACCATGACGTGTGGGCGCTCCATCCCGGCGGATGAAAGCAAACAAGGCCTGCCCGAGGGGGGAGGCCTCTCATTCCGAAACGGGCGGAACGGGTTTTTTAGAAGTGGAAGTCCATGGGGATTTCCACCCAAACCGCCACGGGCTTGTTATTGCTGAGCGCCGGCTTGAAGACCCATTTCTTGATGGCATCCACAGCCGCCTCATTGAGGCCCGTCACGCCGCGGATGACTTTCACGTTCTTGACGCGGCCATTCTTGTCCACGAGCACGTGGAGAATGACCTTACCTTGGATCTGCGCCTCCCGCGCGAACTCCGGATAGGCGGGCTGCACCTGCGTCACCGGGGTCGGCGGATCCTCGTAGTAGACGAACTCCCCTTCGGAAGGCAGCTCATCCGAGGTGATGACGAGGCTGTCCTTCCCCGAGCCGCCCACGCCGACCGGCGCGTTGATCGCGGCGATTTCCTGCTGCGTCATGATCGTCTGCTCGGGCGCCTGGGCATCCGGCACCGGTACCGGCGTCCCGATCGTCGGCTTCACGATCGGCTGGTTCGGAATGACCGGCGGCGGCGGCGCGTTGGAGAGCGACGGTGGAGGCGGCAGCGTCTGCATGCGGATCACGCGGCCCGTATACTCCACATCGTCCTTCGGCTTCCAGACCGTGGACAGAACATAGATGCCCACCAGCGTCAGGTGGATCGTCGCCGAGACGATCAGCGCCTTCCGGAGCAGCCGCTGCGAGTTGGCCTTGAGATCCGCCGCGCCGATCGGGATCCGCTCGGTCGTGTCCCTGAAATCCATCGTTGTCGCCGCGGTCGTCGACGTCACAGCGTCTCGACCTCCTTCTTCTCTTCAGGCAGGAGCGGCGCCAGGGAGAAACGATTCAGCTCTGCGAACTGCAGCTGGTCGATGATGTCGACCATGTATCGGTACTTGGCCTTGCGGTCGACCTTCACGAGCACCACCAACTTCGGATTCTTCTTCCCCTCCGCCGCGAAGATCGGCTGGAGTTTCTCGACGTCGACCTCCTGAAACGGGTCCTTACCCAGCCTCCAGAAGGCGCGTACGGTCGCGCGCGTGCTGTCTTCCGGCGCGATCACGCGAAGCGTCATCACGTTCGATTCCGCGATCTCGACCTTGGCGTTGGGATCCGGGGGCAAGTTGATCTCGAGCGCCTGCGGCTTGCGAAACACGGTGGTGCACATGAAGAATATGAGGAGCAGAAACGCCACGTCGACCATCGGGGTCATGTCGATCTTGATCCCGATGCGCTTCGGCTTGCGTCTCCTGCCCTTCTTGTGTTTTACGCCACTTTCAGGGGTGTCTACGGCACCCATGGGGAGTTGCTCCTTCCAATTGCTCCGGCGTCGAGCCTAGTGGCTCAACGCGCTCTTCTTGCTCGCGATGAGCTCCGTGACCAGAGTAAAGGTGATCGTGTTGGTCTTCTGCATGATCGCCATGATGTCTTCCATCGTCCCGTAATCGGCCAACTTGTCGGCCTTGATGGCAACCCTGAGCCTGATGTTCCGGTGGCGGGCCTGAGACACGATGTTCTCGAGATTCGCGATGTCCGTGAATTCTTGCGGACTCTTCCCGATTTGATAGAGGATCTGGTTGTCCTTCGAAACCCCAATGATCATCACGTCCGACTCCGGGACCTTCAAATTGGAGTGGCTGTCGGGAATCGTGATCGGCACCTTCTGCGGGGGATCGAACTGCGAGGTCGACATGAAAAAGATCAGAAGCAGGAACGCCACGTCCACCATGGGCGTCATGTCGATCTTGATCCCGATGCGTCGAAGCTTCTTGACGGGCATTTACTTCGTCGCCTCTTTCATCGAGAGGACCTCGATCACCTCGACGGTCGCCTCGTCCATCCCGTAGTTGAAGTTGTCGATCATGGTGACGAACACGTTGTAGAGCACGATCGAGAAGATCGCGACGAAGAGGCCGCCGGCCGTGTTGATGAGCGCCTCGGAAATACCGAGTGCCAGCTTCACGGCGTCTACCGAGCCGGTTTGGCCGAGAGCGGCGAACGAGCGGATCATCCCGATGACGGTGCCCAGAAGTCCCACCATGGTGGCGATGGACGCGATGGTCGCCAGGGCGATCAGGTTCCGCTCGAGGAGCGGGACCTCCAGCATGTTCGCCTCTTCCATCGCCTTTTGCACCTCTTCCATCCGGGTCTTCAAGTCCAGGTTCACCGAGCGGACCACCGCATAGCGGTCCAGCCCCGCGCGGAGAACGTTGGCGAGGGATCCGCGCTGCTTGGCGCACAGCTCCGCGGCGCCCTCGATGTCCATCGCGTCGATCTTCTGCCGTATGCTCCGCATGAAGATGGGGAGCGGTTGTCTTCCGCGCGCCCGACTGAGGGTGAACAGGCGTTCAAACGTGAGGGTCACAGACATAATGGAGAGCATGATCAGAAGGGCGACCAGGTATCCGCCCTTCTTGATGTAGTCGGGCAGGAACATATAGACCACAATCGCGATCGCGAGCGCGACGACGGCCACAATCGTCATGAACACACCCTGTTTCACTTCGACCTCCTCCTATTCCAGTGGGGCGAACCGGTTATCCCTGTCCCCGCGAGTATGCAGCAGGCCCCCCGCTCCGGCAACCACGTCTATTTGAAGCTCTTCAGCGCCTCCTCCTCGGTATCGTAGACGTCGAACACCAGCGAAAGTTTGGTCACGACGAAGATATTCTGGATCTTCTTATCCACCGCGCAGAGCTTCATCTGGGCGCCCCGCTTGGCGTAGTTGCTGTGGGCCGCGATCAGCACGCCCAGGGAGACGCTGTTCATGAACGACGTCTGGCCTAGATTGATCAGGAGCTTCTTGTTTCCCGCTTCCGCCAGCTCCTTGATCTTGGCTTGGAGCTCATCGGTCTCCTTGCCTCCAAGGAGCATTCCCTTCGGCGTGATAATCGTGACGTCGCCCACGGTCCGGACATCCAGACTCATCGTACCTTCCTCTCCGCGGCGCCTGCCGCCCTTGCCTAGGGTGTCCCCCCGACCGGTTTCCCACCCGATTTCGTCCCGCTCGTTTTCGTCCCGCCCGGTGCCGTACCGCCCGTTTTCGTTCCGCTCGGTGCCGTCCCGGTCGGTGCCGTACCGCTCTTCTTCAGGGCCTTCTGTTCCTCGTATTTTCGAATCAGCTCCAATCCCTTGGACGCGTCTCTGTTGTTCGGATCGATGTCCAGCGCCTTGTTGAACTCCATCTTTGCTTTCGACACATCGCCGCTGTTCGAGTAGGACTGCGCGAGCCAAACGTGCCCCTGGAGATTCGCGGGATCGAGCTGGACCGCGCGCTCGAGATAAATCGCGGCTTCGGGCCAGTTCTTCTGGAGCAGGAGCACCACGCCGGCTCCCCGATACGCCTCCGCGTTCGTGGAATCCTGCGCAATCGCGGATTGGTACATATCGAACGCTTCCGGGAGCGAATCGAGTGAGGTCAGGGTCTGGGCGATCCAGACCCTCGCCCGCGTCTCCTTCGGGTTCACCGCGAGCGCGCGGCGGAGCACATCCACCCCCGCGACCGGCTGCTTCACCGCGAGGAGCGCCAAGCCCAGGTTCAGGAGCGCGGGCATGTACGTGGAGTCGGCCTTGAGCGCCGTTTCGAAGTACGGTATCGCGCGTGCATGATCCTGGCGCGCGAAATAGAGGAATCCCAGCTGGAAGTTCGCGTCCTTGGCAAGGGAGGAATCCATCTGGCTCGCGCGTGCCAGCTGGGGGACCGCTTTCGCCGAGTCCTTGGCGGCGACGTAGAGCGTGCCGAGCTTCAAGTGCTCTTCGGCGCTCATGAGCGTATCGGCGCACAGCGCGTACAGGTCGTAATACTTGAGCGCGTTCTCGTTGTCACGCTTGTCGAAGTAGAGCTTCCCCAGCGCGCCGGCCACCTCGCAGTTGCCGGGCTTCACCTCGTTCGCCTTCTCGAGCACGACGATCGCCTCCTCGCGGTCCCCGGGAATCGGGCTCTTGGCCAAGGCGCGGCCAAGTTCCAGGTAGCCGTTCGGATCGTCGGGCTTGAATCCGGTGTACGCCCGGAACATCTGCGCCGCGTCCTGAGGACGGCTCGCGCGGAAGTAAAGGCGCCCCGCCTCCAGATACGCGGGCGCATAGGTCGAGTCCACCTCGATGGCGCGCATGAACGACGCGAGCCCCTGGTTGAACTCGTTCATTCCGACGAGGGCCCGCCCGGCGAGGTAATGGGTTTCGGGGTTCTTGGGATCGAGGACGGACGCCTGGACGTACTCCGGCGCGGCCAGCACCGGGATCTTCTTCCGCTCGTAGAAACCCCCGAGATCCAGCCGCACCCGAAGATTATTCGGATCCGTCTCGCGGGCTCGGATGAATGTCTCCTCGGCCTGCTTCATCTCACCCTTGCCCTCCAGAGCGAGCGCCATCCCGCTGAGGAAGAGTGCGCGCCCCTGCTTGAGCAAGGTCCCCTTGCGAAACACGGCCAAGGCTGCGTCCCACTTCTTGTCCTTGAGGTGGGCCTGCCCCAGCGCATACAAGGCGGGCGCGTCCTTCGGGTTGTACTTCACCGCTTCCTGGAGCTTCGCCGTCCCCTCCTCCAGCTTGCCTTGCTTGCGGAGGAGATTCCCCAGCGCCGTCAGGGCCTCGACGTATTTGGGATCGATCCGAACCGCGGTCTTGTACTCGACCATCGCGCTGTCCGGCTCGTTCACCTTCTCGAGCGCGCTCCCGATGAAGTAATGAGGCTTCGGCCCGTTTGGATCGAGCCTCAGCGCCTGGGTGAAGAGCTCCAGCGCAC
>VBOX01000089.1 GCA_005893265.1 Candidatus Eiseniibacteriota bacterium
GTAGGGGTATTGTTCCTCCAGGGGAGATCCGGGCGACTCGCCCGAAGCGGTGCCCTCGAGCACGATCGCGAGGTCGGGGCCGACGCGCCGCGCGGCCGCCGCCGCCCCGCGAAGTCCGACCTCCTCCTGGACGCTCCACACAGCCGTGACGGGCACCGGCGGGCGTCGCTGGATCAGGCTCGCGAGCACCGCGCAACCGGCGCGGTCGTCGAACGCCTTTCCCTTCCGGGTGGTGCCCCACCCCTCGTACGTGGTATCGAAGACGGCGTAGTCGCCGACCGAGACGCGCTCCTCCGCTTCCTCGCGCGTGCTGGCGCCGATATCGAGGTAGAGGTCGTCGGCGGGCGTGACCTTGTCGCGATCCGCGCGCGGGACGAGGTGTGGGGGGAGCGCTCCGATCACGCCATGCACGGCGCGCGGGCCGATGCGGAACGGCTGTCCGGGGAGGATTCGCGGATCGATTCCGCCAACGCGCCGGAACTTGAGCCGGCCCTCCTTCTCGACCGCGGTCACCATGAGGCCGACCTCGTCCATGTGCGCACAGAGCATCACGTGCGGGCCACCGCCGCGCCGCGAGCCGCCGCGGGAGCGACCCGCGCCCCGCGAGGACTTCGCGGGCTCGATGCGGGCGACGAGGCTACCCATGGGGTCAACCTCCATGGAATCCACGCGCTCGCGGGCGCAGTCGGCGAGGAGAGCGCGAATCGCCTCCTCGCCGCCGCTGACGCCGGGCGCGTTGGAGAGGGCCTCGAGAATCCCCTCCTGGAACCGCGGCGCTCCGTTGCCGTTCACTTGAGCACCTCGAGCGCCCGCCATTCGGGGGCAAGCTCGGAGAGGAAGTGCGCGAGAAGATGCGCGCAGCGCTCCACGTCGCGCGGCTCCACGGTCTCGACCCCGGTGTGCATGTAGCGACATGGGATGCCGATGACCGCGGTGGGAACGCCCTCGCTCGCGATCTGGATGTCCATCGCGTCCGTTCCCGACCCCGTGGGGCAGGGCTCGATCCGGTACGGCATCGCGAGCGCCTTGGCGGAGCGCTTGAGCCCGTCGAGAATCCTCGGGTGGATATTTCCCCCGATGGCCAGCGCGGGTCCGCTGCCCAGGGGAACCGTGTCCCCTTCGCGCGCGCCGGGCATGTCGCCGTGGCTCACGTCGATCGCGATGCCCAGATGGGGTGAGAGGTTCTCGGCGGCCGTGCGCGCGCCGAGACACACCACGCCAAACTCCTCTTCGACCGTGGCCACCGCGACCACATCCCAGGAGGGACGCTTGGCGCGGAGCAGCTCGAGGGTGCGGAGCATCACGACCACCCCCGCGCGGTCATCCATCCCCGGGGCGGCCATGCGATCGCCCAGAAGCGCGATCGGGCGTTGGCGGAGCGTCACCATGGTCCCGATCTGGGCTTTGCGCCGCACCTCGCGCTCGGGGCGGGCGCAATCCAGGTAGAGGTCCTCGAGCTGGATCGGACGATCGGCATCTCCGGGTTTTTGCAAATGCGGCGGGCGCGTTCCGAAGACCGCGATCATCGGCGGAGTCGAATGGACGACGACCTCCTTGCCCGGCAGCGTGCGGGAGTCGAAACCGCCGACCTCGGTGACGCGGATGAAGCCGCCGGGCTCGATCGCCCGGACGAGGAAGCCGATCTTGTCCATGTGCGCCGCGAGAAGCGCCCTGGGGCGCGGCTCTACGCCGACTCCCTCGATCCAGGCGTAGACGCTCCCCATGCGGTCGCGCTCCACGCGATCGGCGACCGTGCGGAATGCTTTCTTCAGCTCGCGCGCGGCCTCCTCCTCCTGGCCCGGAACACCGGGGAGCGAGGTGATGAAGCTCAGCCACTCCGCGCTCGTGCGATCGCCGTTCAGAGCCATAGCACTGCAATTTAGTGCACCCGGTCGGCGAAGGGCAAATGTAAACTCCGCGCTCCGATGGGTTCGCTTCGCATGGCGTTGGCGCTCCCGCACCTGGGCGTCTACGGAGGCATACGTCGATTCCTCGAGCTGGGAGAGGTCTGGATCCGGCGCGGTCACGAGGTCGCCATCCTGGTTCCGGAGGGATCCACAGGTCGTCCGTGGGTTCCGTTTTCGGGCTCGATCCTTCCCTTGTCCGCGCTTCCGTTCGGGGGCTGGGACCTCTTGCTCTCGCCCGATCCCGAGCTTTTCCTCGCCTGCCGCGCCCCGGGAGCCCTCCGCGTCTACTACTCCGTGTTGGAGCGCGCTCCATCCGAGGAGCGGGCCCTCCGTTCCGCGGATCTTGTGCTGGCGAACTCCGCGGGCATGCGCCGCTATCTCGCGCGAAAGGGGATCCTTGCGGAGGACGCTGCCGGAGGCGTGAACGTGGACTTCTTTAAGCCGCCCGAGACCGCCCGGCGCCGGGCCCCGGTGGCCGCCGGACCCGTGCGGGCGCTGGTGTACGGGCGGGTCTCGCGAAAGCGGAAGGGAACATGGACCGCCGCGCGAGCCATCGAGAGCGCTTCGGTCGCATCGGGCGTGCCGGTCACGCTGACGCTCTTCGACGCTCCGCCGGACGGTGCGGAGAAGCCGCGGCTCCCACGATCCCTCCTCATACCGCATGAGTGGGTGCTGAACCCCACCCAGCGCGAGCTGGTCGATCTCTACGGTGAGACGGACCTATTCGTCAGCGCGGAGCGGCGCGCGGGGTGGTGCAACACGGCGGCCGAAGCGATGGCGTGCGGCGCCGCGGTCGTATGCACCAGGAGCGGGACGGAGGACTTCGCCGTCGACGGGGTTACCGCGAGCGTGGTCCGGTGGAGGTGGAGCTTGATCCTCGCCCGCGCGGTCGGCGCGCTCCTCCGCGATCCCGGCAGGCGCGCGGCGCTCGCGGCACGCGGCCGGGCGAGGATTCAGGAATTCTCCTGGGAGCGCACGGCCGATCGGATCGAGCGTGCGTTCGAGAGGAATCTGGGAGGTCGATCTCGTGCCCAAAACCCGACGCCCGCGAGCCGCTAGGGCTGGGAAGCCGGGGCCCCGGCGCGGCCCGCGCCCACGCCGCGCCGCCCGCACACCCCGGGTCGTGCTGATCTTGGCGGCGTACCCCCGCCGCGCCGCGGCGGAGCGCGCGGCTCGCCTCCTGGTTCGTGGCCGCGTCCTCGCCTGCGCCACCGTGACCGCTCCCGCGCGGGCGTTCTATTTCTGGGAGGGGCGGGAGGTGGCGGAGGCGGGCGCGCTCCTCTATGGGAAGACCACGGCCGCCCGCGCGGGCGACGCCGTCCGAGGGATCCGCGAGAACCATCCCGACCGAGTACCGGAAATCCTCGTTCTCAGCATCGCGACGGGCGAGCCGGGCTATCTCGCCTGGGTAGCGGCTCAGGTGGCGCGCCGATGAAAGGACCCAAGCCCAAGGCCGAATCGGGGTGGCTCTTCCACGGCGGGCGCATCCTGGACGCTCGTCGCGCGGGGGAGGCGCTGCGGGGCCGGCTGGAGGGATTCCTCAGGGGCGTGGGCGCAACGGGCCGGGACCGATACCGTGAGGCGGTGCTCATTCGCGGGGAAAGGATCGAGGCCGTAGGGCCTTTCGAATCGCTCCGCCGGGCGGCGGGCCGTGGCGTGCGGTCCGTGAACCTCCGCGGGGGGACCCTCACGCCGGGATTCGTTGACTCCCATATTCACCTCCTGACCTGGATCCGCGCAAAGAGCGACGCGTGGCTCGCGCGGCAATCCCCCGAAGGCATCGAGGAGGCGGTCCGCGCGGCGCGGGCACAGGCAAGGGAAGGCTCCTGGATCACGCTCCGCGGCTGGGTTCCTCGAGAGTGGTCGCGCGAGCTCAAGCGCCGAGCGACCCTGGACCGTGTGCTCGGCGACCGGCCGTTGCTTCTCTACGCGATCGACGGGCATTCCTTTTGGGGGAACTCCGCGGCGTTGACCGCTGCGGGCATCGGGGCACATACGCCCGATCCCTCGGGAGGGGTTGTGGATCGCGACAAGACCACAGGAGAGCCGACGGGGATCCTCATCGAGGAGGCGAGGGCCCTGATGAGCCCTTTCGTCACGCGCACGCGGGATCCGGCCGACGATCTCGCGACGGCGATCCGGAAGGTGCACTCCCTCGGCATCACGGGCGCCCACGACTTCGACCGTGAAGACATCTGGAGCGCCGCGCAGCGGCTGAGCGAGAAGGACCGGTTGCCCTTCCGGCTCCTCCTCTCGGTCCCCGCCGCGAAGCTCGACTCCGCAGATCTACTCGAATTGCGGAGCGGATGGGGAAACGATCGGCTACGGGTCGGTCCCGTGAAGTTTTTCGCGGACGGGACGGTCGGATCTGGAACCGCGCTGCTCGAGGAAGAGTACGAAGATGGTACGGGCAAGGGGATCGAGGTCATGCCTCGCTCCGAGCTCGCGGACCGATGCACGGCCGCCCGGAAGGCCGGCCTCACCGTCGCGATCCACGCGATCGGGGACCGCGCGGTGCGGAACGCGCTCGACGCGATCCAAGCCGCGATTGAAAGCGGGGGCGGGTTTCCGCTCCCACCCCGGATCGAACACGTTCAACTCGCACGGGAAGAGGATTTCCCCCGGTTCAAGGGACTTGGCGTTCTGGCATCGGTTCAACCCATCCATCAGATCACGGATCGCGACGTCGCGCGGCGCCGGTGGGGCGCGCGTACCGCTCGGTCCTACGCGTACCGCTCCCTCCAGCGCGCCGGCGCGAAGCTTCTCTTCGGGTCGGACGCTCCCTTCGACCGCCCCGGTCCGCTCCTCGCCCTTCAGGCTGCGCTGCTGCGCCGGCGGGGCGGTGAGGCGGAATCCGAGGCCTTTCACCCCGAGCAGAGGCTCGGCCTCGAACGGGCGCTCCGCGCGCACCTCGAAGAACCCAATCGGATGGCAGGCTGGCGGACGCCGCTTGGACGAATCGAGAGGGGTTGGGGGGCGGACTTGGTCGCTTTCGACCAGGATTTGCTTGGATTGGGTCTGGAAGACCTGCACCGCGCCAAGGTCACCGCAGTTTGGGTGGCGGGTGCGCAGGTCCAGGGTAAATCGCTATAATTTCGACGTCTGGAAGCGGAACCTTCTTGGTCCCAGCGCGCTGCGCTGGTATAATAGTTGATATACATCCCCTCGAGTCGTCTCGCCGGGCGGGTCTTACTCCGAGGCCGCACCCGAATGAAGAAGATTAAGCTCCTCGCCGGTCTCCTCGCGATCGCGTCCGCCGTTGCTTTCGCGCCGTCTCTCTCGAACGCCCAGTCTTTTGCGTTCGGGAAAAACAAGGTGCATTACAACTCGTTTCAATGGCTGACGCTTCGCGGCGATCACGTGGAGATCTTCTATTATCCGGAAGAGGAGCCGCTCGCCCGCGCGGCGCTTTCCCTCGCGGAGGACAGCTATCAGGACCTGAAGGGTAAGTTCCAGCATGAGGTCTCGCACTCGATTCCCCTGATCGTCTACTCCTCGCATCAGCATTTCGAGCAAACCAACGTGAGCCCGTATTCCCTTCCCGAGGGCGTGCAAGGGTTCACCGAATTCTCGAAGGGCCGAGTCGTCCTCCCCTACACGGGATCCTTCGCTGAATTTCGCCACGTGATCCATCACGAGCTGGTGCACGTGTTCCAGCTCTCCATCCTGGAAGAGGTCTACAAAAAGCACCGCAAGGCCTCCTACGTCGTGCCGCCACTCTGGTTCTCCGAAGGGCTCGCCGAGTACTGGTCGACGAAATGGGACTCGCAGGGAACCATGGTGGTGAGCGACATGGTCCTCGAGGATCGGCTGCCGGCCATCCAGGATCTCTGGCGTTACAACGGAACGTTCGCGGTCTACAAGCTCGGGCAGAGCCTGTGCCAGTACATCGGCGAGACCTATGGCGACGACGTGCTGAGGCGCCTCTACACGGAAATCTACAAGGACGATCGTTTCGAAAAGCTGCTGCAGCGAGTGACGGGCGTCCCAACGCGCCGGCTCTCCGATGATTGGGTCTACCGCTTGAAGCGCCAGTATTTCCCGGAGGTGAAAGACCGGATGACGCTCGCGCTGGCGGGGGAGGAGCTGGCCGGCTCGCAGGGCGTGAACCTGAAACCGGTCGCCGTGCCCGACTCGACACTCCTCGGCGGGTGCCGCTATTTCTTCATCTCGGCGCGCAGCGGCTATACGAACATCTACAGCGCGTCGTGGCGCGGCCGCGAACAGGATGTGCGGTCGGTGGTGCGCGGGCAGCGTGCGGCGCAGTTCGAATCGTTCCATCCCTTCCAGAGCCGCATCGACGTTTCCAGCAAGGGGGAGCTCGCGTTCGTCTCGAAGTGGAACGAGCGAGACGCGCTCTTCATCTACGACGTTACCGGCAAGAAGGTCCTTCTCCGCGAGTACCTGGACGACCTGATCGCGCTTTCCTCGCCGGCGTGGAATCGCGAGGGGACCAAGATCGCGGTCGCCGGTCTGAAGCCGTCGGGGCAGATGGACATCTATGTGTTCGACCGCGCGACGAAGGAACTGACCCGGCTCACCAACGACTTTTACACCGACCTGGATCCGACGTGGTCGCCGGACGGAAAGCAGATCGCGTTCAGCTCGGACCGGACGCGCTTCGGCTCCGACGGCCACCAGAATCTCTTCCTCATCGATACGGAAACCCTCGCGATCCGCTACCTCACGTGCGGCGCGTGGTCGGATCAGACGCCAACCTGGTCTCCGGACGGCAGCCGTATCGCGTTCGCTTCGGACCGGAGCGGGTCCCTGGACCTTTACTCCGTCACTCCGAACGGTGACGGCGGACGGTTCAAACGGCTCCTCGGCGCGGCGATGGATCCGTCGTGGCTCCCGGGAGGCAAGGGGATCCTCTTCACGGGCTATCGCCGCGGCGGTTTCGCGGTATACGAGATGCCCGTTTCCGAGCAGGTCGTTGACTCCTTCTCGCTCCAGACCGTCGACGTGCCGTCGACGTGGCGGTGGGAAGACACGCTCGCGCGCTCGACCCAGCATCCCCTGCCCTACGAGCCTCGTTACGGGCTCGACCTCGTTCAGGGCGGGATCGCGGTGGAGCCGACCGAAAACATCGGGGAGGGGCTCCAAGGCGCGGTGAGCGATCTCCTCGGAAACCATCTGTTCTACTTCCAAGTGGGAAACACGGCCCAATCCACCTCGGACATCCTCTCCCGGATGAACGGAGGCGCGTGGTATATCAACCTCCAGCATCGCTGGAACTACGGAGTCGGCGCCTTCCACACCGCAGGGGACTACCAGGACGCAATCGGGGCGCAATACTTCGAGCGGAAAGCGGGAGCCTCGATCCTGGCGAGCTACCCCTTCTCACGCTTCAGCCGCATCGAAGGCACGGCCCAGGGGTACTACGATGAAAAAGTGCGCGATTTCGGCACGTCGCGGCGCGGGTTCCTCACGACGCACTCTCTTTCCTTGGTCCGGGACAACGCGCTCTGGTTCGCGACAGGACCGCGCGACGGCGCTCGCTACAACCTGACCGGGGCGCTCACGACCAACTGGAACAACGGCCGGACCGAAAACGTGATGGTGAGCGCCGATCTCAGGCGGTACCTGCGCATGAGCCAGTGGACGACGATCGCCTTGAGGCTCCAGTCGCGCGTGAGCTCCGGGGCCGATCCGCAACGGTTCGCGTTGGGTGGCTCCTACTCCCTCCGTGGATACGGGCGGCGAAGCATCTACGGCACGCGGATGTACCTGGTCAACGCGGAGTACCGCTTCCCGCTCTTCGACAGGCTGGTCCTTGGGGTCCCGTTGCAATCGCTCGAGCTTCCGGGGATCGAGGGGGCTGTGTTCGCCGACGCGGGCAACGCGTGGGAGAAGTTCGAGAAATTCCCGCGCCCGAAGGGAAGCTTTGGTCTCGGTCTCAGGATGAGCCTGGGCGGTTACTTCGTATTGCGCTACGATCTGGCTCGGCAAACGGATTTCCAGAGGGTCAAGCCGGGCTGGGAGCGCGAATTTTACGTGGGCTTCGACTACTAAACCTCGTCTTGGCGGCGGGGCACGCAAGGTCTGCTACGCGGTCGCTCTGGCAACCGCGGTCCTTTTCGCGTCCCCGTCCCAAGTTCTCGCCGGCTCCTATCTCCAGCGCGAGCTAGCGCCCCCGGACTCCTCGTCCGGGGCGCTCTTCGTCGAGACCGCGCCGCCGGGTCTGCTCATCCTCATCGACGAGGTTCAGGCCGGGCGGTCCCCGTTGGGGCCGATCTGGCTAACGGCGAAGACCGTCCGCGTTCGCGCCCTTCCCGAGGATCCCCGCCACTTCGACGATGCCTCCGACGCCGCCCAGGCGACCATCCGCCCGGGCGTGACGACGCGCGTCTTTCTCGACTTGCGGCCCCGCGTCATGCTCCGAAGCACGCCCGAGCCGGCGCAGGTGTTCCGCGCCCCCTTGGCCGGTCCTGACTCGCTCCTTGGCGAGACGCCGCTTGCAGTCAGTCCGCTGCTGCTCGAGGGGAATCGATTCCGGTTTCATGCGTCGGATCACGCCGATACGGCGGTTTCGGGGGATTCCCTCTTGGACATGGGGCAAGCGTCCGGGTCCGCGAGCGTCTCCATGCGCCGGGTGGCGCAGACGCTCGCGGCACCGGCTCGGCGGCCGCCGGTGTACCGGCGCCCGTGGGTTCAGTGGAGCCTTGTCGGAGTGGGCGCGGGCCTTACGGGGGCCGCGGCGCTCCTCCGGCGCGAAGGGGATCAATGGTACGACCGATACCTGGAGAGCTCGGACCGCCGCGTGCTGGACGCCTACTTCGATCGCGCGGTCCATTACGATCACCTCTCGCTTCTATCGCTCGGAGTCGGCCAGGTCCTTTTCACCGGGGGCCTTTTTCTCCTCGTGAGCGGCTCCGGCCGGTGATTCGGGGTACGACTCTTCTCCTTACGGCCACGCTCTTCCTCTCCGGGTGCATGACCCGCGAGCGACTCAACCCGCTTGATCCCAAAAACACCGCCACGCAGGGCGGGCTCGCCGGATTCAACGCCATCGCCGCCGATGACGTCGTCGAATTCCGGTGGCGGGCGCTTTCCGTCGAGGGAGTCGTGGGCTATCGCGTCCAACGCTGGAGACCGGGGGATACCCCCCAGCCCCTGGGCCTCACCGATTACAAAGCCGACGCGAGCGCGGGGGAAGACAGCGCGGTGGTGAACGATTCGACGTACGTCTATCGCCTCATCGCGCACCTGGCGAATGGAGACAGCGCGGTCAGCCCACCGGACACGGCCACGCCGGGCGTGAGGCGCATTTTCGTGCTCGAGGCAAACGTCCCGTCGTTATCGAGACTCAGTCCCGATGGGAGGGACCTTCTCTTCGAGCGCACATCCGACGAAAGCTATGTTGACCTGGAGCTCGACCGGAACCGCGGACTG
The DNA here is from genome assembly GCA_005893265.1 of Candidatus Eiseniibacteriota bacterium. Taxonomy (GTDB): domain Bacteria; phylum Eisenbacteria; class RBG-16-71-46; order SZUA-252; family SZUA-252; genus WS-7. Next base: position 9,303 of record VBOX01000089.1, read on the forward strand.
CTTTGGCTCGTCGAGGAGACGGATGGGCTCGTGCTCCGAAAATCCGAGGACGGCGCCACGATCGGCGCGGTCCTATCGATCGGCGCTCCCGGGGACGTGTCGGTTTCGGAGAATCGGGGCATCGGGTGGGTGGTATCCCTCTCGGAGCAGCGCGTCGTTTCCTTCGGCCCCGACCTGAACGACCCGACGCCGCAGCGCTGGATCACCGCGGTCGGGAGGCCGCGCGTTGTCGAGGCAGGTTCGCTCGATCCCACTGTGTGGGTCGGGAACGAAGAGGGAGTCGTCTATCGGTTTCGTTCTCAGGACCTTTTCCTCACCCACCAGTGGACGCTGGGTGCGGGCCCGATCCGCGCGGTCGCGCTCGACGAATCGATGGGGTGTGCATGGGTCGCGACGCGTTTGCTCGACTCGGGAAGCCTCTTCTACCTCAACCCGACCGACAGCTCCGCGACCCTAGTCCGTACAAATCTCTCGAACACCGCCGACCTCGCGGTCGATCCGCAGAGCGGCGAGCTCTGGTTGAGTGAGCGGGGCCCGTCCGGCTTCGGCGTGGGGCGGCTGAGCCGCATCGCGCGCTCGGGCGCCACGCTCGCGACCGTGAACGCGCTGGAGCCGTACGGCCTCGACATCGATCCGATCGACGGATCGTGCTGGGTCACCGATCTCCGCTCGAATCGACTCCTTCACGTCGACCGGTCGGGCGCGATCCTACAATCCTCTGCCCCCCTCCAAGCTCCATACGCCGTGCGGGTAGCCGTCCCCTGACGAAAGCTTTCCAGTTCCGTGGCATGGGAGTTGCGGAATCGCCGATCCAGGTCGCGGGCTCCCGGGCCGCGTCGGATAGAGGCCGGAGCCGCGATCCGCGACCGTGGAAAGTAGATACGGCCGTATGGGGAAAGGATCGGGCGGGCAACGGGAGGCCGGCCGCCGGGGGCATGCGCGATGGAGATGGGTTCTCGGAGATTGCAGTCTGCAATCGTGAGGAGGAAAGTCCGGATGCCACGCACGCGTCAGGCGAAGCTCGCAGCGGTGGAAGTCGTCGAGAACGTCGCACGTCACGTACCGGGGTATCGTGGATACCTGGAGCCCTCCCAGCGCCGTGAAGACGATCGGCGGTTTCGCTCAAGCGTTGCGGAGCATCTGAACGCGGAGGCGCACCGGCTCGAACGGATCGAGAGCCGTCAGTTCCGCGAGGACTTCTCGGATTTTCTCGAGGAATTGGACGGGAACGCGCGCAAGCTTGAGTTCCTCGCCGGCACGATTGTGATCGAGCCGGGCCACCGTGCCTACACCGACGGCGTCGTCGATCCCGTGGGGGGGATCGACCGCGACATCATGGAGCAGATCGATCGTTTGCATCGGCTCGTTCACGAGCTCGAGAAGGCCTACAAGCACGATGAGCAGTTCGAGATGAACCTCGCCGAGCTGCGCGGGCTCACAGAGTCGATCGCCGACCTGATCGAGCAGCGGAACGTCGCCCTGACGCGGTAGCCGCCTTCGCATCCCCCGGCCGCGCGGGTGCTCCTCGTTGCGAGGGGCGGCCGGTCAAGGTATGATCCCCGCGATCCTTCCCGGCCCGGCACAATCCCGAGGTTCCGCACTTGACCCGGCGTCTCTACCACGAAGATTCCACCATCCGAGATTTCGAGGGCACCGTGCTCCACTCGATCGAACGGGACGGCGCGACGTGGGTCGAGCTGGATCGGACCGCGTTCTACCCTGGAGGAGGGGGTCAGCCCGCGGACCGCGGACGGCTCGACGCGCTCTCGGTCGTCGACGTATCCGAGGACGAGGGACGGGTATGGCACCGCGTGGAGGGTGCGCTGGCGCCAGGCTCCCGCGTGGAAGCCTCCGTTGACTGGGCGCGCCGATTCGATCACATGCAGCAGCACACCGGCCAGCACATCCTCTCGCAGGCGTTCATCGCCGTCGCCGGAGCCGAGACGCGCTCGTTCCACTTAGGAGAGGAGGAGGTCTCGATCGACGTCGCCCACCCGGGGCTCGACCCCGAGATGCTCCGCAGCGTGGAGGAGCGGGCGAACGAGGTCGTGTGGGAGGATCGCGAGATCCTGATCCACGAGGTTCCCCGCGAGGAGATCGGCCGGTTTCCGCTCCGCAAGCTTCCGGCCGTCGAAGGGATCGTGCGGGTTGTGGAGGTGCAGGGTTTCGACTGGTCAGCCTGCGGCGGCACGCACGTGCGCCGGACCGGCCAAGTCGGTATCGTGGCCATCCTCTCCACCGAGAAGTACAAGGGGGGAACCCGGGTGGCGTTCGTCTGCGGTGGACGCGCGCTCCGGCGCCAGAGGGACCGGGCGCGGCTCCTTCGCGAGCTTTCCCTCGCCTTCACGGCTGGCGAGAGCGACCTCCCCAAGGCCGTGGCGCGGCTCAAGGAGGAGCGTGAGCGCCTCGACAAGCGGCTCAAGACCCTGCTTTCCTCCGAGCTCACGCGTGAAGCCGCGGCGCTTATCGAGGCTGCCCCACGGGGCTTGCTGGGCCCGGTCGTGGCACGGCATTTCCCCGACAGGGACTCCGGGGAGATCGGCGCCCTAGCCTCGCTGATCGCGGGTCGGGGGGCTATTGCGCTCCTCGCTTCCGGCGGCGAGACGCCGAGGGCGCACTTTTCAGCGCCAGCGGGTACAATATCCGTGGGCGATCTCCTGGGCAGGCTCTGCCGCGAGTACGGAGGGAAAGGGGGCGGTCGGCCCGAATCGGCCCAGGGAGCAATCCCGGCGCACGCCTTGGAGGCGGCGCTCGACGCCGCGAGAGCGGCCGCGCTCGCCGGAGCACAGGAAGGGACGACGGCATGAACGGGTGGGGCAGTCGGTCGGAGATCTCGCGCGCGAAGCGAAGGCTTGGGATTCGGCTCGCGCTCGCAATGCTCTCTTGGCTGGGGGCCGTGTCCGTCCCCGCCCCCTCCGCCGCGCAGTACTTCGGACAAAACAAGGTTCACTACAAGGAGTTCCGCTGGTCGGTGCTCAAGACCGAGCACTTCGACGTCTATTACTACCAGGGTGAGGACGAGGCCGTTCAGGACGCCGCGGTCATGGGCGAGCGGGCGTACAAGAGGCTCAGCCGAGTGCTGGACCATCAGATCAAGTCCAAGATCCCGCTCGTCCTCTACGCCTCGCATACGGATTTCGAGCAAACCAACATCACACCGGAGCTGATCGGGGTCGGCACCGGGGGAGTCACGGAATTCCTCAAGCGCCGGGTGTTTCTTCCGTTCACCGGGTCCTACGGGGAGTTGGACCACGTTCTGACCCACGAGCTGGTTCACGCGTTCCAGGTGGACATCCTGTTCGGGGACCGGCAAGGCCTCGTCGGCAATCCCTTCGCATCATCACCTCCGCTTTGGTTCATGGAAGGAATGGCCGAATACCTCTCGATCGCGGAGGTGGATAACAACACCAAGATGTGGCTTCGGGATGCTTCGCTCGAGGGATACCTGACCCCGATCCGCGTGCTCGAGTACGTGGGGGACATCCGGGTCTATCGTTTTGGCCAGTCGATCTTCGAGTTCATCGCCGACACCTACGGCGTCCAGAAGATCGGCGAGATCCTGAAACGGACCCGGCGCATGGGGAGCGCGGATCGGGCGCTCGAGTCTTCGACCGGGCTCACCGTGGAGGTGCTGTCCAAGAAGTGGACCGAGTCCGTTCGCAAGGAGTACCTGCCGCAGATCGCCGATTACGACAAGGCGGACCGAATCGCCGGCAAGCTGACGGACGCCGAGCGCGACCTCTCGAATTTCAACGTCGCCCCTTCGGTATCTCCCAGCGGGACCCAGATGGTCTTTATCTCGGACCGCAGCATGTACAACGATCTCTATCTCGCCTCCGCGCTCGACGGCAGAGTATTCAAGAAGCTCGTCGAGGGCGAGCGGACCGGAACCTTCGAGTCGCTTCGCTTCTTCAACACCTCCATCGCCTGGTCCCCCGACGAGCACCAGGTCGCACTGCCGGCCAAGAGCGGGGGGCAGGACGCGATCTACCTGATCGAGGTCCCATCGGGGAACGTGAAGAAGAAGTTCAAGTTCGGCCTCGACGCGATCTATTCGCCGACCTGGTCGCCGGACGGGCGGAAGCTTGCGTTCGTGGGCCTCAAGGAGGGGCACTCGAAGCTCTACATCTGCGACGTCGACGGGAAGAACCTTCGCGAGGTGCTTGGGGGGAAGTACGCCGCTCGGGATCCGTCGTGGTCTCCGGATGGGACGCGGATCGTGTTCGCGACCGACCAAGGCCCCGATACCGACGTGAAGAGGCTCATTTTCGGAAAGCTCCAGATCGCCATTCTCGACGTCGAGAGTGGCAAGGTGACCGTGCTTCCCAATCAGCGCGGGATGAACATCTCACCTCAGTGGGGGCCGGGCGGATTCTCGGTCGTGTTCGTCTCGGATCGCTTCGGCATTCCGAACATCTACCGCATGGACCTTGCGACCGGCCAGACGGCCCGGCTCTCGAATCTGCTGGCGGGTGTTTCCGGCATCGTTCCCGAGAGCCCGTGCATCTCTCTTTCTCGCGACGGTAAGCGGCTGCTCTTCTCCGCGTTCACGCGCGGCGGTTGGGATATCTACTCGGTCCGGGACGTCCCGAAATTCCTCGTCTCGCCGCCGGTCGTCGCCAATGCCAATGAAGGTTCGGGGTCACTCGGTGAGGGGGCGCTCCTGGCCCAGGCGGGGACCTCGGAGGGAACGTCCGATCCCATCAAGGTCGGACCGGATGCTCCGCCGGCCGCGCCGCCCCTCCAACGGACCCCGGCCACCGGTGACTCGGTTGCGGTCGGTGCCGCGAGGGACTCCACCCGCGGGGCGGTCCTGGACACGACCCTCGCGCTCTACGTGCGCCAGGCGTATCGGGAGCCGCTCGTCGACAGCACCACATTCCGGCACGCTCCGTATAGGCCCAGGTTTTCCCGCGATTACGTCAACGCGGGCGCTTTCTTCGCCTCGAACATCGGATTCGCCGGCTCCAGCATCATGTCGTTCAGCGACGTGCTCGGCAACCACAACATCCTCGCGGTGCTCAATCTCTTCGGCGACCTCGCGAACTCCGACATCTACCTCGCGTACTCGAACCTCTCGCACCGCACGAACTATACGGTCGCCGCGTTCCAGTACCGGACCGACCTCCTGCTGTTCTCCTCACCGAGCAGCGACGAAGTGGAAAGCCAGATCTACCGGGGTGGGGCTCTCCTCTTCGCGTGGCCATTCAGCCGGTTCCGGCGCATCGAATACGGCGCCGAGGCCGCGGCCCTCGACAAGGGGGTCCTCCTCTATAACTACGATTTAGGCACCGTCTCGCAGCAGGCGAAGGACAAGACCTATCTATACGTCGCGCCGAACGTCGGGCTGGTCGCCGACAACGCGCTCTACGGATCCACGGGGCCGATCAATGGGGGCCGCTCGAGCTACACCGCGGAGCAGGCGTTCGGAGACGTCTCCTACACGACCCTCATGATGGATTGGCGACACTATGCGAACATCCACCACAACTACGCGTTCGCGCAGCGCTTCATCGCCGCGTCGAGCTTCGGGCGTGATCCGAAGCGCTTCCGCTTCGGGGGCGCGTTCACGTTCCGCGGGGTCGGCTATGGCGACCTCAAGGGTTCGAACGCGCTCCTCGGCAACCTCGAGTTCCGCTTTCCCCTGATCGAGCAGCTCCGTTTCGGCTGGCCGGGGCGGATCACCCTGGGCGGAATCAACGGCGTGATGTTTCTGGACGCGGCCAGCGCATGGCAGGAGGGGGAGAAGCCGCATTTCTTCTCGACCGACGGGGGATTTCATTCGGACGATCTCCTCTTCGCCTTCGGGGCGGGGGCCCGCATCAATCTTGGATATTTCATCCTTCGCTACGACTTCGGTCGCCGCACGGATCTCCAGCGCACCGCCCACGATTCGCACCACTTCGTCACGCTCGGGGCGGACTTCTAATCACCGCGGCTATGCTGTCCGCCTGGGACGCCGCGCTCTTCCGGGCGATCCACCTCGGATTGCACCATCCCTGGTTGGATCCGGTCATGATGGCGCTCACCGACGTCGGCCCCTGGAAGATTCCCTTGCTGGTCCTCCTTGCCGGGCTGCTCCTCCTCCGGGGACGCCGCGGCGCGATCGCGGTCGTCGTGCTCGCGCTCACGATCGCGGCCGCCGATCAGCTGAGCAGCCACGTGCTGAAGCCGATCTTTCGAAGAGCGCGCCCCTCGGTGTCGCTTCACGACTCCAAGCCCCTGTTCGGAGTCCGAACCTCCTGGTCTTTCCCCTCGAGCCACGCGACCAACTTCTTCTCCGCGGCGCCGGTCATCGCAGCCGCGGTTCCGCAGGCCGCGGTCGCCGCCTATGCGCTCGCGACGGCTGTGTCTCTGTCCCGGGTTTACGTCGGGGACCACTATCCGAGCGACGTGTTGGGCGGAGCGATTCTTGGCTTGTTCCTGGGGTTCCTGGGAAGAAGAGCGTTTTCTCGCGCGGAGCGAAGCCTTCCCGGAGGCGCCCGGGCGTCCGCCGGCGCGGACGAGGACGTGCCTATCCAGGAGTCGCGAGGTGAAAGAGCGCCCAGTGGCGGCCCGTGACCCCGCGGTCCCGCCGATGAGAGTAGAAGCTTCCGGCTTCGCACGAGGTGCACTCGCGGGCGACGTGAATCGCTCCTTCCTCGATCCCTTCCTCGCGAAGGGCGATGGAAATCGCGAGCGGAAGGTCGAGCGCCGTGCCCTCCCCGTGCGGCTTCAGGACCACGCCGGGAAAATCCTTCGCCACCTCCGGCCCGACGGGGTAACAACAGGCATGGATGCAGGGGCCGATCGAAGCGAGGATTTCCCCGGGGGGGACTCCGGCCGAGCCGAGGAGACGGACCGCACGGGCCGCGATCCGATCCCGGGCTCCGCGCCATCCCGAATGGAGGAGAGCGCCCAGAGCTCCGCTCCGCGTGACGAGCACCACCGGCGCGCAGTCGGCGGCCGACACCGCCACCCACGGATCTCCAGCGCGAACGATGAACCCGTCCGCGTCGCAAGGAGCCTCGTCCGGCCCGACGATCCGGGTTCCGTGGACCTGGCGGAGGCGCCGTGGCCCCGGCTCGGGAATCCCGAGCGCCGCGAAAGCGATCGCGCGGTTCTCAAGCACCGCCTCGCGATCGTCTCCCACCTCGAGTCCGAAATTGAGCGAAGCGTAAGGGCCAAGGCTCACGCCCCCGCGTCGCGTGGGGACTCCGACCCACGCGTTCGCCGGAACATGTTTCTCGGCGGGGCGCCACACCACGATGTCCTCGGGCGCATCCCTCGACACGCCGCGCAGCGTGCCCGCTTTGTCCGCGGAGCGCAAGCCGCATCGCGGTTCGCGACCTGCGCGGCGCTCGCGGCCGCCCTGGTCCCCGCCGGGTGTGCGCGGGTCCCAACATCGAGCTCGGGCACCGCGGCTCGCGACCGGCTCCTTGCCTCCTACGGGGCGGCGCACGGTCCGACCCGCGGCGTCGGCTCGATTTCCGTTCGCCGGGCCGACCGTGGGCGCGGGAACGCCCGCGTCCGCTGGGCCCAGAACGCGGAGAGCCTCGCCGTGGTGGGATACGTGGGGCCGTCGCGCGCGCTCGACGCTTCGCTCCGCGGGGACTCCCTCTACATCATCGTGCGGCGCTACGGCACAGGCGTCGCGGGCTCGTTGCGCGGGGAGGAGGGGATCGAGTCTCCCCTGCTGCGCTTCATCGCGACCCCCTGGGACATGAGCCCGGATTGGGTGCACGCCGCGCTCGAGCGCGCGGAGCTCCAGCAATCTGGGAAGGGTTGGCTCCTGCTCGGACCGCTCGACCTTGGGGGTCGGGTGCGTGGGAGCTCCGACGCGGAATATCGCTTCACGCTCGAGGTCAATGCGGGCGCCGATCCGGTGAAGCTCACGCTGCGACGCCCGGGCGCCGGCGGCGAGATGATTTCGGTCCGGTACGGACCCGCCCGACGATTTCAGGCTGGACGCATTCCAAGCTGGATCGAATGGTCGTTCTCTGGCAGCGTGGTCCGTCTGGAGATCGAGGATCACGCGCCTGCCGACGCCTCCAAGATCCGCTTCACGCCGAGGATCGAAGCGGATTGGATGATCCTCGCGCTGGATCAGCCCGGCGGGCGTTCGCTCGTGCGCTGGCTTCTGGGCCTCTCCGAGGAGACCGTCAAGCCATGAACCACAAGCGCTGGAATTCACCTGTCATGACGCGCCGCCATCGCTGCGCGCTCGCGGGGCTGTCGGCGACGGTCGTGGCCATCGCGCTCGCCGGAGGCGCGGCCGCCAACTCGCCCCCCGCGCGCCGCGTGCCCCGGCCCGCCGCGTCCTCTCCGCGCGAAGCGGTGGAGGGGATGCTCGCACGCGTCCTCCGCGCGCCGGAGGTCCACTCGCGCGTCGTCGTACGCAGGAGCGATCCCTTCGGCGGCCCCGATGAACGCACGACCGGACGCATCTGGTTCCTGCCCGGCCGTGGCCTGCGCTTTCGATCGGAAGAGCGCGGCGGCGAGGAAATCGTCGTGGACCGCGAGAAGGGAGCCTTTCTCGTGTTCCGGCCTTCGGAGAAGGTCCTCTATCGGGCCGGCTGGGATCGCGCCCCGGCGCGCATGCGGCAGCTCATTACGGAGCCCGAGCGCGTGCTGGACAGTGGTTTTCAAGCGGTGGCCGAGCGGAGGCTCGCGGGAGGCGTGCTCCGGGACGGATACCGCGTCCGTCGCGGCGCGCTTGCCGATTCGGGCTCGAACGTGTCGGTATGGGTCGCGGCCGATCCAGGGACGGGCCTTCCTCGTTGGATCAGCGCGGCGGGGGATGAGGATTCGGTCGAGGTCGAGTTCCGCGCTCTAGCCATCTTGTCGAAGGCCAACCCGCGCGATCTATCCTTGAACCTCCCCCGCGAGGTTCGCACGGAACCGCTCGACCCGCGCGAGCTGCTTCCGGGCGGTGAATCCCGTTGACGGTCGCCTGAGCGGGGGTTACGGTGCGGGTGTGACCGACGCGCCGCTCCACTCGGTCCCGAGGGACGCCTCCTGAGTCGCGGGCTCATCCTCTACGTCGGCGTTGCCATCGCCGCCGGCGCGGTGGTCCTCGCCTCCGCGTTTCCGGAATTCCACTCCATCGGCCTCATCCACATTGCCGCGTGGATCCTCGTCAGCCTGCTCGCCGAGAGCCTGTGGATCTCCACGATCACAGGGAAGGCTATGGAGAGCATGGCTTCCACGGTGGACCTGAGCCTGCTCGTGCTGCTCGGGTTCCGGCCCGCGGTCTGGATCGTCGCGATCGCCTTCCTGCTCGCGAACGTGTTTTTCTCGCGGCGTGTCTGGTACAAGGCGCTCTTCAACGCGGGGCAGAACGTGCTCGCGCTCTCCGCGGGGGGCCTTGCGTACACGCGGCTTGGCGGGGTTCCTCTCGCCGGTCAAGGGAACCTGCCGGTGGAGTCCTTCGGCGTCTCGCTCATCATCCCTTGGGCCGGGGCGACCGTCGTCTATTTCGTCGTGAACACGATGCTCGTCGCGGGAGCCGTCGCCTTGAGCACGCGCCGGAAGCTGTTCCAGACCTGGCGCGAGGAGTACATCTACTACAACTCGCTCATTTCCTCGGCGGCGCTCTTCTTTCTCTCCCCGCTCGTCGTCGTCTCCTACATGGCGCTCGGTTACTTCGGGCTCATCTTCTTCTTCGTTCCCCTGCTGCTGATCAAGGAGGCGAGCGCGAAGTACATCGCACTCGAAAGGGCCAAGGACGAGCTGATCAGCTCCGAGAGGCTCGCGGCGAAGGGGGAAATGGCGGCCGAAATCGCGCACGAGCTGAACAACTCGCTCGCCGCGATTTCCGCGCGGGCGCAATTCTTCCTCATGGGGGTGGGGACGATGACCCCGGAGAGGACCCAGGAGAGCGCGCGGATCATCTTCGAGCAGGCGAGCGCCATGACGGTGCTTACCAAGGGGCTCCTCGATTTCTCGCACAAGGAGCTGCGCAAGCAGCCGACGCGGTTGAACGACGTCATCCGCCGGACGGTCGAATTCATCACGCCGCAGAACAAGTACGAGCGAATCGAATTCAGCCTGGACCTGCACGAGGACTTGCCGCCGATGAACCTGGACCCGGGCCAGATTCAGCAGGTCTTCATGAATCTGTTCAGCAACGCGGCCGACGCCATGCTGAGCGTGAAGACGCCTGCGCCCCGCATCCTGATCCGAACCCGGTTGAAATCGGCCGTGGGTGACGTGGAGCTCGCGGTCGAGGACAACGGACCGGGTATCCCGGCCGATGCGATGGCGAGGCTCTTCGAACCTTCCTTTACGACGAAACCGGAGGGGCACGGATTCGGTCTCGCCACGTGCTATCGCATCGTCCAGAACCACGGCGGGAAAATCGGGGCGCAGAACGTCTCGGGTTCCGGCGCGAGGTTCACGATTACGCTTCCCGGCAAGGACGGGCAGTAGCGCGATCGACCACCTATGTTGAAGCGGCTCCGGCTCATCGCCGGAGCCCGGATACCCTAAGATATCCGCACTGATGAGCCGTCCCGTTGGTAATCAAGTATTCGCCGTCGGCGCATTGCTCTATGTACTCGCGATCCTCATGGCGAGCGGGTCCCCTGGTCCTGGCGCATGGGGGCTTCACCTCGCCGGCTTCCTTGGTCTCCCCGCCAAACTTCTCGTTTTTACCTTCCTCGGCTGTGGGGTTGCGGCCTCCGGGTTGGCTGCCTTCGGGCCTGACGCCCCGCAGGTCGGATCCGCGAGTAGCCCGTCGAGCGCCAGGCATGAAGTCCTGGGAATCTCCACCGGACTGGGTCTCGCGGTTCTTGTCGCCTACGCTGTGGTCCTCTGGCTGCTGCGCACGCGCACACACTTTTTGGGCGACGGAATGATCTGGCTCTATGGGCTCAGGGAGGGAGACCTATCCGCGCCGACTGAGCCCCTCGCGCAGGCGATATGGCAGACGGCATCCAAAGCCCTGGACCGATTCGGTGCTCCGGTCGTTTCCTCCACCCTGGGAGTTGTATCGATCGGGTGCGGAGTTCTAGCGGCCATCATTTTCTGGAGAATCGCGCGCGAAATTACATTTGATCGCGGGGGATTCGTTACCGCACTACTGCTCCTTCTGACGATGGGGGTTACGGAGCTCTTTTGCGGTTATATCGAGAGCTACCCTCCCGTCGCCGTCGCGATTCTTGCATACATACTCGCCGGGCTTCGGTGCATTAGGCGCGGAAGCGGCAGGCTCATTGTTGTCCTTGCGTTCGCCGTCGCCGTTGCGACACACCTCATCGCCCTCTACCTAGCGCCGTCACTCGCATTTCTCATCTTTCGCGGACAGCTGTCGCGCCTTCGCCGAATGGCGCTCATCGGACTGGCTGCGGCCTTGTCTATCTCGCTCTTGGTCCTTCTCGGAAGCGGGCCGGCGCAGTGGCTTCATACCCTCGAGCTTGCCACGGGCGCTGCACGAGTCGGTCCAGCGATAGGCAGCGCAGTGAAGCCATACGGAATCCTGTCGCTTGGTCATGGCCTCGATATCGCGAACGCCATGCTCCTCGTTGTTCCCGTCCCACTCCTCCTGCTCCTCGCGAGCGTCGCTGACCGCCGAGGGCGCGGCGTGGAAGCCAATCCGACCGGCACCTTCTTGGGCATCGCCGCTGGCGGAGGTCTCTTGGGTGCGCTTGCGCTCGTACTCCCCGTCGCACCCGCGCAGGATTGGGACCTGACCTCACTACTCATTCTTCCGTTGGGGGTTCTCGGGGTTTGGGCCGGGCGGTCACTGTACGCGCCGGGTGCGAGGCTGGTCCGGGTGGCGGTCGTGACCATCAGCCTCGGTTCGCTTCTGGCCTTTGTACTCGTGAACGCGAGCGCCGACGCGGGAACCAAAAGGTACGAAACCCTGATTGGCCCGAACGCGAGGATTACACCGGTCGCTCGCTGGTACGGCTACGAGTTGCTCGCCCACTACTATCGTCATCGAGGCGACTATCATCGCGCTTGGAGCTACGTCGATCTCCTGCTCAGGACGGAGCCGGCGAATCCGCGATATTGGGCCATGGGAGGGGCAACGCTCGTCAGCATGGGTCGCCACGCCGAGGCGATCCCCCTTCTCACCGAGGCCCTGCGGCGGAGTCCGAACAGATCGGGGACCAGGACGAACCTCGGGATCTCCTACTCAGCGCTTGGGCGGTACCGAGACGCCCTCTACGAGTTCAAAGAGGCTGTCAGGCTGGACGGGAATAGGCCGGACTACTTGCACAATCTAGGGCTTGCGTTCAAGAACGTCGGCGAGCTGGATTCGGCTCGGGTCGTATGGAGTGAAGTGCGTCGTCGATGGCCGACGTATGGACCGACCGCGCGAGCCGTGACAAGGTATCTCGACCCACGAACGCTAAGACCGAATCCGTGATCCTTAATTCACGCGTCAGCGGTCGATCGCGTTCAGCACGGCAATCCCCGCGGCGGCGCTGGCCAGGTCGAAGACGAGATCCTTCCAGCTCGCTCCCCTCCGGAATCTCCGCGGCTTGATCGTCGCGTCGTAGGCCTCCTTGAGCAGTCCGACACCGAACGTCATGGCGAGCGCCGTTTCGCGTGGCCGCCCTTCGACGCGCAGGGATGCGGCGATCGCGAGGGAGGCGGCGAAGTGGAGCTCCTTGTCGGCGGCAAGCCAGGAGCCTTGGTCGGCTGAGGATAAAAGAAGCGGAGCGCCCTCCGCGCCGACGGGCACGAGCGGAAGAAGAGCCAGAAGCGCGAGGGCCCACCCGACGCCCACGCGAGGAATCACCTTCCTGCCCGTCACGGTCATGCGCCGATGCTAAGGGCAGAACCGCTTCCGAGCAACCGCCGGGAATGAGCGTCCGGGCGGCCACGTCGCTCTGATACCATCGCCGCCAATGACTCCCGTCCGTCTGGATTCCTCGCGGGTGCCGGCGCCCATCCTCGAGATCCTGCGCCGGCTCGGCGAAGCCGGGCACCGCGCCTACGTGGTTGGCGGGGCGGTGCGCGAGCTCTTGCGCGGCGTGCCGCTCCAAGACTGGGACGTCGGAACAAGCGCGACTCCCGATCAGGTGCTCGGGCTCTACCCGGACGCGATCGCGACCGGCGCTCGTTTCGGAACGCTCACGATCCCGACCCAGGCGGGGAACTGCGAGGTCACCACCTTTCGGGTCGAATCGGAGTACCAGGACGCGCGCCACCCCGGGAAAGTGACCTTCGTCCGCGAGCTGGAGGAAGACCTGAAGCGCCGCGACTTCACGGTCAACGCGATCGCATGGGATCCCCTGACCGGGCGGCTTGTCGATCCCACGGGCGGTCTGGCGGACCTGGATCAAGGGATCCTGCGCGCGGTCGGCGAGCCGCGGGAGCGCTTCCGCGAGGACGGCTTGCGCCCCATCCGCGCCGCGCGCTTCGCCGCGACGTTGGAATTCGAGCTCGAGGACCGCACCGCCCAAGCACTCCGGGAGGCGCGGGCCGAGGTCGGCCGGGTCGCCGCCGAGCGCGTCCAGGACGAGCTCATGAAGATGCTCCGTGCCCGCCAGCCCTCGCGGGGCTTCGAGGTGCTGCGGCACGCGGGGCTCCTCGGTGTATGGTTGCCGGAGCTTGAAGCTTGCGTCGCGGTGCCCCAGAACCGCTATCACGCGTACGACGTCTACTTCCACACGCTCCACACGTGCGACGCCGCTCCGTCCGCCAAGCCGGCCGTGCGGCTCGCGGCGCTGTTCCACGACGTGGGCAAGCCTCGTACCCGCGAGGAACGCGAGGGAGGGGAGGCGACCTTCTACAATCACCAGGTCGTGGGCGCGACGATGACGGAGGAGGCGATGGGCCGGCTCCGTTTCGGGCGGGACCTGACGGAGAACGTGACCCACCTGGTGCGCCAGCACATGTTTGACTACCGCCGGGAATGGACGGACGCCGCGGTACGGCGATTCATCCGGAGCGTTGGCGTGGAGCACATCGCGGATCTCTTCGATCTCAGGATCGCGGACAACATCGGGAACGGACTCAAGACCGGGTTCCCGCATTACCTCGAGGAGCTTCGGGCGCGCGTCGACGCGATTCTCGAGGCTCAGGAAGCCCTTTCGATCCGGGACCTCGCCGTGGACGGAAAGGACGTGATGAGGGTCCTCGATCTGCCGCCGTCTCCCAAAGTGGGCGAGATCCTGAATCAGCTCCTGGAGGAGGTTCTGGAAAACCCGCAGCTCAATACCCGGGAACGCCTTTTGGAGCGGATCCGAGCGGGGTTTTCGGTTGACACCCGGGAATCCGGGACCTAGGCTGACGGCCCATCGATATAGAAACCATGCGCTAGGGAGTCCATTGACCGCTCGCAGACAAGCGCCAGAAGTGCTTCCGGCGGAAGCACCGACGCTGGAGGCTATCCGGAGCCCAATCGCCGAGCCGTTCGAGCGGTTTGAAACCGAGCTCGACGAGCCCTTCCTCTGTGATGTCGGCTTGGTCGGGACGGTCGGCGCGCACCTCCATCGAGCCTACGGAAAGCGGTTCCGTCCCACCCTCGTCCTTCTCGCCGCGAAGGGCTTCGGTCGCGTGACCGAGGAAGCGATCTTCGGCGCCGTCGTCGTCGAGCTGATCCACACCGCCACCCTGATCCACGACGACAGCATCGATAAGAGCCTGCTCAGGCGCGGCCTCCCGACCGTGAACAGCGCGTTCAGCAACGACACGGCGATCTTGATGGGAGACTATCTCTACTCCAAGGCGTTCTCGATTCTCGTGACGCGACGAATGTACGACGCGATGGACCTCCTGGCCGAGGCGACCCATCGGATGAGCCAGGGAGAGCTCCGCCAGATCGAACAAAAGAACAAGCTCGATTTGACGGAGACCGAGTACATGCGGGTCATCGATGAAAAGACGGCCTGCCTCATGTCGGCGGGCTGCGATCTGGGCGCGAACGCGGGGGGCGCCGACAAGAAGCGCCGCGCCGCGCTCAACCGCTTCGGCCGCGCGGTGGGGCTCGCCTTCCAGATTACCGATGATGTCTTCGATTACCTGGGCGCCGAGAACGTGATCGGGAAGGCGATGGGGAACGACCTGGACGGAGGAAAGATCACGCTACCCCTGATCAACGCGCTCAAGGAGGCGCCCGAGCGGGAGCGGCGTGACATGGAAGACCTGATCCGGTCGCGCGACTTCCGTAACGGCCACTGGTCGGACGTCGTGCGGTTCGTGACCGCCCACGGCGGCGTCGCGTACAGCCAGAAGCGGAGCGCGGAGCTGGCGGACCGGGCCGAGCAGGAGCTCGACCTCGTTCCCGACCTCGAGATCCGCGAATCCCTTCAGTCCGCCGTCCGGTACGCGGTGACGCGCGAGCGTTGAACCAGCTTCCCGCCCTGAACATTCAAGCCAAGGACCTCGCCCGTGAGGCGGCGCGGCTGACGTTGACCAAGCGGGCCGAGGACGTCCTGATCCTGGATCTGCGGGACCTCGACGGCGTCTGCGACTACTTCGTTCTGGCCACCGGCCAATCCGAGGTCCAGACGCGCGCGATCGCGGACGCGGTCGATGAGGGCATGCGAGCGCGCGGGATCCGCCCGTGGCACGTCGAGGGCTACGAGGCACGGCGCTGGATCCTTCTCGACTACGTCGACTTCGTCGTGCACGTCTTCCACGCGCGCGCGCGCGAATACTACCTGTTGGACAAGCTCTGGGGCGATGCCCACCGAGAAACCGTGGCCGATTGAGGCCTACCTCGCCGAACGTCTAGAAGGAGCGATCACGCGTGCGGGCCTCTCGATGCCCGACGGCGCGCGGGTCGAGGTGGAGGTCCCTCGCGAGCCGGAGCATGGCGACTGGGCCACGCCCGTGGCCCTCACCCTGGCGAAGACGGCGCGCCGGCCCCCGCGTGAGGTGGCCAAGTCGCTCCTCGAATCCCTCGAGGTCGAGGCCGACGTCGTGAGCGCGGCAGAGATCGCGGGGGCGGGGTTCATCAATTTCCGGCTGGCGCCCGCCTGGCTGGCCGCGAACGTCCGGCGCATCCTCTCGGCCCCAACCACCTACGGGAGCTCGCCCGTTGGCCGAGGCGAGAAGATCCTGATCGAGTACGTGAGCGCCAATCCGACCGGACCCCTGAACGTCGTCAACGCCCGCGCGGCGAGTATCGGGGACGCCTTGATCCGGATCCTGAACGCCGCAGGATTCGAGGCGCGCGGTGAGTTCTACGCGAACGATTGGGGGTTGCAGGCGGAGCTCTTCGGCGCCTCGATCCGGACCCGATTCGCGGAGCGGATCGGGCTCAAGGCCCCGGCGATTCCCGACGAGGGCTACGCCGGTGCGTACGTGATCGAGATCGCGGACGCGATCCCGGAATCGGAGGGGCGGGAGTGGCTCAAGCTTCCGGAGCGCGAGCAGCGCCTGCGGTTCGCCGCATGGGGCATCGACCGGATGCTCGACCGACAGGAGCGCGACCTCACGCGCTTCGGCGCGCGCATCGATCGGTGGTTTCGGGAGAGCGAGCTGCACCGCGGCGGCGCGGTCGAGAAGGCGCGCGCGCGGCTCGTGGAGCTGGGACTGACCGAGGAGAGGGACGGCGCTCTTTGGTTTCGCTCGACCGCCTTCGGCGATCAGGAGGACCGTGTCATCGTGCGGGCGAACGGGGAGCCGACCTATTTCCTCGCCGACGCCGCCTATCATCACGACAAGTTCGCACGCGGGTTCGACCGACTCATCGACCTCTTGGGCCCCGACCACCACGGCCACATCCAGAGGATGCAGGGGGTGATCGAGGCGCTGAGATGGCCGCGCGATCGCTTCGAAGTCGTCTTGATTCAGTGGGTGAGACTCCTCCGCGGAGGCGAGCCGGTCAAGATGTCGAAGCGCGGCGGGGAATTCATCGCCTTAGAGGAGCTTTTGGACGAGGTCGGGGTGGATGCGGCGCGGTTCTTCTTCCTGATGCGGCGCGCCGAGAGCCCGCTCGACTTCGATCTCGAGCTGGCGGTGAAGCGGAGCGAGGACAACCCCGTCTACTACGTCCAGTACGCGCACGCCCGGATCGCGCACGTTCTTGATTACGCCCGGCAGCAGGGTGTCCCGGAGCCTGGGCTCGATGCCGCGCGGCCTGATCTGTTAGGTGAGCCCGAAACCTTGGTCCTCTTGCGCGGGATCGCGGGGTTTCCCTCGCTGGTCGCAGCGGCCGCAAAGCATCGTGAGCCGCACCGTATTCCGATGTATCTCAAGGAATTGGCGGCCAAGTTTCATTCATTCTATCATCACCATCGCGTGGTGGGACCGGACGCCGACGTGACGGCGGCGAGGCTCCTCCTCACCCGGGCGACCGGGGTCGTCTTCCACCGCGGGCTGGACCTTCTGGGCGTGAGCGCGCCGGAGTCCATGTAGCATGGCAATCGCCGTCGTAGGCTCCCTGGGGCTGGACACCATCGAGACCCCCGCGGGGCGCGTGGAAGAGGTCCTCGGCGGGTCGGCCGCGTATTTCTCCCTCGCGGCACGGCACTTTTCCCCCGTATCGCTCGTCGCCGTCGTCGGCTCCGATTTTCCGGACGCCGCGCGGCGAGCGCTGGAGCATCCCGACCTGGACTTGACGGGGCTCGAGGTTCAGGAGGGGAGGACGTTCCGCTGGGAGGGCGTCTACAGCCGCGACATGAACACGCGCGAGACCAGGCGCACCGAGCTCAACGTGTTCGAGCGCTTCCGTCCGAAGCTCCACGACGGGATTCGCTCCTTTCGGAACGTGTTCCTCGCCAACATCGACCCGGTCCTTCAGCGCGAGGTGCTCGATCAACTCACCGACCCGAAACTCGTGCTCTGCGACACGATGAACTACTGGATCCGCAGCAAGCGTGAGGACCTGCTCGAGATTCTGAAGCGGGTCCGCATTCTCCTCATCAACGAGGAGGAAGCACGCGAGCTTACGGGCGAACCGCTCACGCACCGCGCGGCGCGGGCGATCCTGAGCCTCGGTCCCGAAACCGTGGTGATCAAGCAAGGCGAGCACGGCGCGTTCCTGCAAGGGCGTGATCTCTACTTCACCGCCCCTGCCGTGCCGATCGAGAGCGTGCTCGATCCGACCGGTGCCGGGGACACGTTCGCGGGTGGATTCTTCGGCGCGCTCACGCGGATGGGCCGTCTCACGGACCGCACGCTTCGCGCGGCGGTCGTCTACGGGTGCGTGATGGCGTCCTTCACGGTGGAGGACTTCGGCGTCGAGGGGCTGCTGCGCGCCAAGCGCGCGGAGATCCTTCGTAGGGCGGATTCGATCATGGAGATGACCCGCTTCCGCCTGGACGACACGGCGCGGCTCCTGCGTTGACGCCGTCGATCGTCCGACGCGCGGCCGCGCGTCACGCGACCCGGCGCCTTATCGCTTGTCCCGCTCCCGGCGGTAGTTGCACTCTGGGGCTCGCGGGTGCACCCTGGCACAGTCCGTGCGGGAGGGAAGCTCATTCGCGAGGGGAGGGGCCTTGGGACGCAAACTGGATGCGGAGCTTGTGATGCCGCTCGAGCCGAGGCAGGCCGCGGCGAAGCGCGCCGCGTGGAGCCCCGGGCTTGCCTGGATGCTCCTACCGTCGTTCTTTGCGGCGCTGCCCGTTCTTCTCGCGATATTCGGCGGGCCGGACGTCAAGCAAGCGCGGTGGGACACCTGGGGCGTCGGTGTTTGGTTCGTCCTCCTCATCCTTGCGGAGGCGCTCCCTGTTCCGATGCTCCGGGGCGGAACGATGACGATCGCGTCCATTCTGGACGTGGGCGCGATCCTCCTCTTCGGCCCGTGGGTCGCCGGCGCGCTCGACCTCGTCACCACGTTCGCCGCCCAGATGTTGATCCTGCGTCAGCGTCCCGGCGAAGCAACGCTCAACGCCGGCCTTTACGCCTCGACGACCATACTGGCCGGCTCCGCGTACCTCGCCGCGGGGGGATCCCTCGGCGCGCCCGACCTGGCGCGCGATCTCCTTCCCGTCCTCATCGCGGGTTCCTTCTACTTCATGCTCAACACAGGTGCGGTGAGTCTCGTCATGGGCACCCGAACCGGTGAGGATCCGGGCCGAATCTGGCGGCATCAATTCCGGGACGGCATCCCGCAGCACGCGATCGCGATCGGCTTTGGGCTCCTGTTCGCCCAGGTCCGCGTCGCGGCGGGAATCCCGGGCGTGCTGCTCCTCGTGCTCCCGCTCCTTTCGGCGCGGTACGCGCTCCAGCTCTATGCCGATCTCAAGGGGGATCTCGCGAGCTTCGTTCGCGCCTTGAGCGTCGTTCTCGACGCCGTGGACCCGTACACCCACGAGCACTCGGTCCGGGTGGCCGAGTACTCGGTGCGCGTCGCGCGGCATCTCGGGCTCCCGGAGGAGGAAGTCGAGACCATTCACTACGCGGCGCTCTGTCACGACATCGGAAAAATCGCGCAGCGTCCGGAGGTGATCCGCAAGCCGGAGGCGCTCGATCAGGAAGAGCGCCGGCTCATGATGCGGCACCCCGATGCGGGCGCGCGCATCGTGGGCCAGATCCGGGCGCTCCGCTCCGCGGCGGCCATGGTGCGCACGCACCACTGGCGTCCCGACGGCCGGGGCTACCCCGCGGGCCTGGGCGATTCGGAGGTTCCGCTCGGCGCGCGAATCATCCACGCCTGCGACGCGTTCGACGCGATGACGTCGGACCGGCCCTACCGGAAGGGGTTCCAGGCCAAGCGGGCGCTCGATGAGCTCAGACTCCATTCTGGGTCCCAGTTCGATCCGAGACCGGTCCAGGCGCTCTCCGAGCTCCACGAATCGGGGGGTCTCGAGCTCGCCCCGCGCGATTCGGAGCTGGTCGTCGAGTTCATTCGATGAGCCGGTACCGCGACGCGGGGGTGAACATCCGCAGGGGAGAGGAAGCGGTCGAGCGCATCCGCGAGCTGTGTCGATCCACGTTCAATGCGAACGTGGTAGGCGATCTGGGCGGATTCGCGGGCGCGTATCGGGTTCCCGGCTTCCCCGGCCAGCTGCTCGCCGCCAGCATGGACGGCGTCGGCACGAAGCTCAAGGTCGCGATCCTGTGCGGCAAGCACGACACGATCGGGGCAGACCTCGTCCGACATTGCGGGAACGACATCCTCGTCCATGGGGCGATCCCGCTCTTCTTTCTCGATTACGTCGCGATGGGGTCGCTCGATCCCCAGCGGGTCGAAGAGCTGGTCCCGGGTTTGGCGCTGGGCTGCCGCGATGTGGGCTGCGCGCTGATCGGGGGAGAGACCGCCGAGATGCCCGGCGTTTATGCGGCGGGGGATTACGATCTCGCGGGCGCGATCGTGGGGCTCGCTCCCGAGGCGGAGTGGATCGACGGCTCGAAGATCGCCGCGGGGGACATCCTCCTGGGGCTTCCCGCGGTCGGACTCCACACCAACGGATACTCGCTCGCGCGAAAGATCCTTTTCGAAACGATGGGGCTTGCCGTGCAGGACCGATCGCCGTTCGGGGATTGGACCGTCGGCCAAGAGCTGCTCAAGTCCCATCCCTACTACGGTCCGCAAGTGCGGATCGCGCGCGCCGCGGGCGCCGTGCGCGGAATGGCGCACATTACCGGAGGAGGCATTCCCGGGAATCTCGTCCGCGTGCTTCCCACGGGGCTCTCGGCGGAGGTGAAAATAGGATCGTGGCCGGAGCTCCCCGTGTTCCGCTTCCTCCGCGACGCGGGGCGCGTGAGCGAGGCTGAGGCCTACGAAGTGTGGAACATGGGTCTCGGAATGATCCTCGCGGTGAAGCGGGAAGACGCGCCGGCTGTTGAGCGCGCCCTGGAGCAAGCGGGGCATCCCCGGTACCGCGTCGGCGCGGTCACGAAAGGGCGCCACGAAGTGAGGCTCACGGCGTAAAGGATCGGGAGGGGCGGACGTGGGGTGGGAGATCGCATCCCCTCCTGACGCGGTCGGGCGCTCTACCCTGGAGCAGCTCGCCCGAGAGGGGTACGGGCCTTACGCGGAGTCGCTCGGGCTTGTCGGAGCAAGTCCCGGAATCCGAAAGCTTGGCGAGCGGATCCGGGCCTTGGCGAAAAGCCAAGCAACCGTGCTCATCCTCGGTGAGACCGGGACGGGCAAGGAGTTGGTCGCGCGGGGGCTCCACGCGCTCTCCTTGCGCCCAAACGGACCCTTCATCCCCCACAACTTCGGCGCGATCACGGATTCGCTCGTCGAGAGCGAGCTCTTCGGCCACGCCCGCGGGGCGTTCACCGGGGCGCACGCCGACCGCGCGGGACTCTTTGAGGTGGCCGATAGGGGCACGCTCTTCCTGGACGAGATCGGCGACGCGAGCCCGTCGGTGCAGAGCCGCCTCCTGCGCGTATTGCAAGAGGGGGAGCTCCGTCGCGTGGGGGACTCGCGCGCGAGGCGCGTCGACGTCCGGATCCTCGCGGCCACCCACCGCGATCTGAAGACGGAGGTTTCGGAAGGCCGCTTTCGCGCGGACCTCTTCTACCGTCTCCACGTGCTCGCTCTTCCCATCCCGCCGCTGCGGGACCGCTTGGACGACATCCCGCTCCTGGCCGCTCATGTTCTCGCGCGCCTCTCCCGCCGGGATCGTGTCCCGGTGCGGGGCATCCGCGAGGATGCGCTTTCCGCCCTCGTGGAACACACGTGGCCGGGGAATGTCCGGGAGCTGATGGGCGCGCTCGAGCGTGCGTGCCACGCGCTCGATCCATCCGGGTGGGTGACACTCCGCTCACTCGGCGAGAGCTTCGGGCGCGACGAGGGTGCGGTGGTGCGCGATCGCGCCGTCGATCTCAAGGAGCGCACGCGCGCGTACGAGGCGGGGCTGATTCGGAGCGCGCTCGAGGAGCACGGAGGGAACAAGGCGGGCGCCGCCCGCTCGCTCGGCATCACGCGTCAAGGGCTCTGGAAAAAGATGCGTCGACTTCGTGCGTTCGATCCCGATTCGCCTTGATTTCCCCCTCTGTATTTCTATACTCGCGCGACGCTTTGCCGCACTGTCCCTCACTTTCGATCAGGAGTGTCCGCCGTGCCCCAAGGAGTCACCCGCCTCGGATTGATCGGGGTTGGAGCGATCGCGCAGGTCAATCACCTGCCGGCCCTGGCGCGCATGAAGGACGTGGAGATCTTCGGCATCTGCGACGACGATCCGGAGAAGGCGCGTGTCGTCGCGGAGAGATTCAGGGTTCCGCATGCGTTCTCGGATTACGAGAAGCTGCTCCGCCTCGAGGAGCTCGAGGCGGTGATCGTCGCCACGCCCAACCATCTTCATGCCCCGATGACGCTCGCCGCGTTGGATTACGGCAAGCACGTCCTGTGCGAGAAGCCGCCGGCCCGCACCGCGTCCGAGGCCCAGATGATGGCGGAAGCGGCCAAGCGCTCGGGGAAGACTCTGATGTACGCCATGAACAATCGGTTCCGCGCGGAAGCCCAAGTCTTGCGGCGGCTCATCGAGCGCCGCGAGCTGGGAGATATTTTCTATGCCAAGACCGGATGGTTACGGTACCGCACCGAGCGGGGCGGCCCCGAGTGGTATACGAACAAGCGGAGCTCCGGAGGGGGCGTTTTGATGGACCTCGGCGTTCAGATGCTCGACCTCTCGATGTGGCTCCTGGGCAGCCCCAAGGTCGTATCGGTGACCGCGACGAAATACGGTCGCGACCCACGGCAGGATGTGGAGGACACGGTGGCCGCGATGCTGCTCCTCGAGAGCGGCGCTTCGCTCACGTTGGAGGTGAGCTGGGCCCTCCTGCTGGAGAAGAATTTCGCGTACTTGAACCTCTATGGGACGGAAGGGGCGGCGCTCCTCCATCCGTTCCGAATCCACAAGGAGATGGGCGGGAGGCTGAAGGACGTCACGCCGTCCCTCGACTCGGGACGTAACCTATACAAGCAATCCTACGAATCGGAGCTCGAGCACTTTCTCCGATGTATCACCCAGGGTGAACGCCCTCAGGCCTCACCGGAGGAGGGCCTCCACATCATGAAGATCATCGACGCAATCTACCAATCCGCAGAGGCTCGCCGCGAGGTCAGGCTCCATTAACCGCAACCGCGGGCCGCTCTCGGCGGCCGCGTCCGGTGTTCTGCTCAGCCTCTCCTTTCCTCAGCCGGGGCTCATGCCCCTCGTTTTCGTTGCGCTGGTTCCGCTTCTCGTCTGGATGCAGCGGGAATCCACCGGGCCTTCGAGCGTTGCCCCGCTCGAAGGGCGCGGGCGCGGGCTGGGCAGGGTTGCCTGGATCACCGGGATCGTCTTCAACGCGTTTCTTTTCTGGTGGCTGGTGAGGCTTCCCGCCAAGGCGATGACCCACCCTTGGATCATCTTCCCGGCGCTCTTGGCGCTCGCCCTCTATCTCGGATCTTACGTCGCCCTCGTCGGGTGGCTCTCTGGCTTCATTCGCCGACGCGTCGGATGGTCTCCGCTCGTGGTGGCGCCCGCCATCTGGGGCGCGTGCGAGTGGCTCAAGTCCTCGGGCCCGCTTGGCTGCCCCTGGGGAAACGTGGGCTACGCCCTCGCCGAGCACCCCGCGTGGATTCAGGGAGCCTCCCTCGTCGGCGCACCCGGACTGAGCGTCTGGATCGTCGCCGTCAACGCGCTCATCGCCGGGGCGATCACGTCGCGGCGCCTACCGGCGCGCGTGGCGCTCGGGCTCTGCGCCGCGCTTCTGCTCTCCCTTCCGGTCGCGTGGGGGCACACGCGGATCCGCGCCTACCAACCCGGCGAATCGGTCCGCGTTGCGCTCGTGCAGCCCAACATCGGAAGCGAGGAGAAGTGGGACACGGCCCACCAAGAAAAGAGCATGGGAACCCTGGCGAGGCTCTCCCTCGAGGCCGCGCAGAGCGAGCCCAAGCCGGACCTCATCGTGTGGCCCGAGACCGCGCTCCCGTTCTACCTCAGGCTCGAAGGACGAAAGCTGGACCGGCTGTACGACCTCGTGCGCACCTTGAACGTGCCGCTTCTGGTCGGGTATCCGGACGCGACCCTGAGCTTGAGCGGGGGCGTGATCACGCACAACGCGGCGGGTCTGATCCTTCCTCGCGGCGTCATCGCGGGGCAGTACGAGAAGATTCATCTCGTGCCGTTCGGTGAGCGAATCCCATTTCAGGGCGTCCTGCCGTTTCTCGGGAAGATCGATCTGGGACAGGCGGAATGGACTCCGGGGACCCGCCCCTACGTGTTCCCCTTCGGCAAAGCTCCGTTCGGCGTATTGATTTGTTTCGAGTCGATCTTCCCGGAGCTCTCCCGCGACTACGGCGTGGACGGCGCCCGATTCCTCGCGAACATCACGAACGATGAGTGGTTCGGGCCGACGGCGGCCCCACGGCAGCACGCCGACATGGCCATCTTGAGGTGCGTCGAGCAGGAGCTTGGGATGGCCCGCTGCGCGAACACCGGCATTTCCATGCTCGTGGATCCCGTCGGGCGCGTCGCGCAGCGGGGGCCGCTCTTCCGTGAGGCGGTGATCATCGGGGAAGTCGGACTGGGTTCGCGCACCACGCTGTTCCGGCTATGGGGGGACTGGCTGACGGGGCTCTGCCTGGGGCTCGTGCTCGTGCTGATGCTCCTGGGCTGGTACCGGCCGCTCCGGCGCGACGCCTAATCCGGCTCGCGCGAGCACGAGCCCCGGTGGGTTGACGGCGGAAACCGCTCCGTGTAGAGTAAGACCTCAGGCGGAGCGCCGAAAGCGGGGTTCCGCCTCCGAAGGCACGGAGGGACTCGCACCAAGTGCCCGGCTCGCCGGAACCCGACGACTTGCACCTGAAACCAAGCAGGACGCGCGCGCTTCATCCTCTCGCCTGGCTTTTCTCGCTCGCGGTTTTGTGCGCCGGGCTCGCCATGTGTCGCTCGTG
>VBOX01000020.1 GCA_005893265.1 Candidatus Eiseniibacteriota bacterium
CGCTTCGTTCAGCCGCCATGTCCGGCGACGGGCTCGATCCTGTACTCCTTGAGCTTCGTCCGCAGCGTCTGCCGTGAGATGCCGAGCCACTCCGCGGCCTTGGTCTTGTTGCCACCCGCCTGTCCCAGCGCCATCTCGATCGCGATACGCTCGGCTTGGGCGAGCGTCGTAACGCCCCCTTCGCCTTTGAGACGGGTCTCGAGCACGGCGGCGCTGCCCCCGGTGGCGCCCACGATCTCGACGGGGAGGTGCTCGGGCAGGATCCACTCGTCGCTCTCGAGCAGGATCGCTCGTTCGATCACGTTTCTCAGCTCGCGGACGTTCCCCGGCCAGCGGTATGCGAGGAGCAGCTCCAGCGCGCGATCCGTGGGTCCCTTCACGCTTCTCCCCAGCTCCCGGTTCCAGTGCCCTATAAAATGGTCGAGGAGAGGCGGAATATCCTCCGGCCGCTCGCGAAGCGGCGGCACGACGATACGGATCACGTCGAGACGGAAGAAGAGGTCCTCGCGGAATTTCTCCTGCACGACGAGGCTCTTCAGGTCCCGGTTCGTGGCGGCCAGCACGCGGGTTTCGATCACGATGTCGCTCACGCCCATGACGCGCCGAAAGCGTTTCATCTCGAGCGCGCGCAGGAGCTTCGATTGGAGCCCAAGGCTCATTTCACCGATTTCATCCAGGAAGAGCGTGCCCCCGTTCGCGAGCTCCATGAGCCCCTTCTTGGTCCGTTTCGCGTCGGTGAAGGCCCCTTTCTCATAGCCGAAGAGCTCGCTCTCGAGAAGGTTCTCGGGAAACGCGCTGCAGTTCACTTCGACGAACGGGCCGTCGTGGGTCGGGCCCAAATCGTGAATCTCGCGCGCGAGGAGCTCCTTTCCGACCCCCGTCTCCCCCTGCAGAAGGACGGTCGAGGAGCCCGTGGTCGCCACCTTCCGGATGGTTTCGAAGATCTTCGCGAGCTTCGAGCTTCCACCCACGATGAGCGTCGAGCCCGCGCGGCGTCTTTCGGCATGCCGCAGGCGCGTCACTTCTTCGGAAAGGCGAACCTGGGAGAGCGCGTTCTTGATCACGAGCTTCATGTGATCGAGCTCGAAGGGCTTCCCAATGTAATCGAAGCAGCCCGCCTTGGTCGCTTCCACCGCGGATTCGAACTTGCCGAACGCGGTCATGATCACGACCTGCATCGCGGGGTATCGCGACTTCAGCTGCTTCAGGAGGTCGAGTCCGCTGCCGTCCGGAAGCTTTTGGTCGAGAAGGGTCAGGTGAAACTCCTCCCGATCCAGGAGGGCCAGCGCCTCGGCGATCTCCCCCGCCGTTTCGACCCGATACCCTTCCTCGGAGAGCCCCTCCCTGAGCGCGTAGCGGAGCGTTCTCTCGTCGTCCACAACCAAAATCCCGAAGGTCTGCTTAGCGAGGGTTACTGCGCCTGTCTCCATGTCGTTTCTCCACGGGTAGGTCAATGAGCACTTGGGTCCCCTGCCCGACCACGCTTTCGATCGAGATGGAGCCTCCGTGCTCCCGGATGATGCTCTGGCAGATGCTGAGACCGAGCCCGGTGCCCTGCGTCCGGGTCGTGTAGAACGGATCGAAGACGCGCGCCACCACGGCGGCCGGAATCCCCGGACCGTTGTCCTTGACTCTAATCTCGACGAGATCGAGGAGCGGAGCCGGGCGCCGTACTCCGAGCCGATCGGCGGCGCGGCGGCCCAGCGAGGAGCGATCCGCGAGGCGCTTGCGAACCGGTCCCACCCAAACCTCCAGCTCTCCACCCTTGTCCAGGGCCTGGAGGGCATTCATGAGCACGTTCAGGATCACTTGCAGGACCTGATCCAGATCCACGTAGACTTCGGGAACGGTGTCCGCCCGATCGACCCGGATGAGCACGTTTTGGCGCACCGCGACCTCGTGGACGAGCGTGAGCGCTTTTTCGACCGCGGGCAGAATCGACTGACGCTGGAGCTTCGGTGCCGCCGGTCGCGCGAACTGGAGCAACCCGGTCACGATTCGGTCGAGCCGAGAGACCTCCTCGAGGATCAGGTCCACGAACTGCGCCCTCGGATCGCCGACCTCGAGCCTCCGCTTCATCACCTGGGCCGAGGTGCCGATCCCCGCCAACGGATTTCGGATCTCGTGGGCGACACCGGCCGCTAGGGCCCCCAAGGAGGCCAGCCTGTCGCGGCGGCGCCACTGCTCCTCGAGCGCCTTATGCTCCCTCAGGTCCTGGAACAGCGCGATCGTGCCTTGGAGCGACCCGTCCAGCGCCTCGAGGGGGAGGAGCCTGAGCCCCACCGGAAGCACATCTCCCGATCGGGTGACGACCTCCACCTCACGCACTTCCTCGGGCGCGGCGCACGCCCCCGGCGGCACGTGCGACTCACCGCGCGGAGCGCGCAGGATGCGCGCGACGGCGTCACCTTCCACCTCCTCGGGGGCGTAGCCGAGGAGCCTCGACGCGGCGGGGTTGATCGCTAGGACCGTCGCGTCGCGGTCGATCGCGACGACGCCGAACGGCGCGTGGCGGAGGAAGCTCCACGCGGCCTCGAGGGCGTGTTGCGTCGGCA
Source organism: Candidatus Eiseniibacteriota bacterium (assembly GCA_005893265.1). GTDB lineage: Bacteria > Eisenbacteria > RBG-16-71-46 > SZUA-252 > SZUA-252 > WS-7. Next base: position 2,556 of record VBOX01000020.1, read on the forward strand.
CCGGGGCCTCGCCGTTTGCCGGGAGCACGCTCCGAGACCTCACGCGCGCGATTCCTCGACCCGTCGGACGGCGTGGGCCGCGAGATCCCTCAACGCTGGATCGCCTCCCCGCGCGACCGCGCGCAGTCTGGGAAGCGCCTCGGAGTCCCCGAGGGACCCCAGCGATTCGATCGCCTGCGCCGCGACAGGCAGCTGCCCGGTCGAGACAGCATCGAGCAAAGATCCGATCGTCTGCGGATCATGATGGTGCGCCAGCGCACGGGCCGCGGCGCGCCCGACCGCGGCGCAGGGATCGGTGAGGAGCTTCCTCAGCCAGGCGGCGCGCTCGACCCCCGTCGACCGCTCGAGCCCGATGGCGAACGTCTGCCGCACCCCGCTGTCCCTGTCCCGTAGAAACGCCGCGAGCGGTTCGAGACCGAGCGCTGCCGGCCCCTTGAGCCGCGCGTGCAACGCGTGAGCTCGAACGCGCGGATCCTCGTCCGCGAGGAGCGCCGCGGCCTCTTCAAGCCAGACGCCATGCTCGTTCAGGCTTACCGCGGCCGCCAACCTCACTTGGGAATCCGGATCGGAGATCGCGCTCAGAAACGGAGCGCCCGCGCGGCGCGGGTCACACGCGCGGAGCGCCGCGGCACGCGCGGGACCGCCCCGTGCGGACTCGAAAAGGCGCTCCTGATCCACCTCGTGATCCCGAAGCGTGTCGAGAGCCGAGAGCGCCGCCTGCCTGACGTCCGGGAAGGGATCCGACAGGAGCCCTTCGAGCGCGGGTCCCGCACCCTTCCAGCGCAGGATCCCGAGCGCCTCGGCCGTTTGCGCGCGGACATGACCCACCGGATCCTTCGCGAGCGAGAGCAGCGCCTCCGGCGTTCCCGCCCCGCCGGACCGGCCCGCGAGAGCCACGGCGCGCTCGCGGACCTTGGCGTCGGGGTGTCGCGTGAGGCGCAGGCATGTCGTGCGCGATTCCTCGTCCCGGGCGATCGCGACCCGGTCAAGCGCGGAGGCGGCGGCAGCCGGGTCCCGGTCCGCGATCCCGGCAATGGACTCGAGCGCCACGCGCTCGGCACCGGCCGCGACCGCGCCGAACGCTTCCCGCGCCCGCTCACGCACGAGGCGGTCGGGCGATTCAAGGAGCCCCAGGAGGAGCGCCGGCCCCTCGGGCGGCCTGAGCCATCCGACCAGCGCGATTCCGGTCAAGAGCGGGTGCCTGTCACGGGACTTCATGAGGACCGGCAGGGCTCGATCCAGCAGGTCGGCGGGCAGATCGCCCCTCCCGACCGAATTGGGCGAGCGCTCACGGACGCGGACGAGCGCGGCAAGCGCTTCCCCCTCCACGGCCGGATTGCCGCAACCGAGAAGGCTTACCAGCCCTGGCACCGACCGCGCGGTCGCGCATGCCCCCAGCGTGCGCAGCACGGCGATCCGGACCGCGGGGTCCTCCTGCTCCAGCCGGTCGATCAGAAGATCTTCAGCGCCGGGATCCTCGAGCCTTGCGAGCGCGAGCGCCAAGGGCCCGGTGAGATCGGGTCTCATCGCAAGGCATTCCGATAGGATGTCCGAGGCGCGCGGGAATCGCAGGATGGCGAAGGCTTCCGCGGCCGAGACGACGACGTCGGGACAAGGATCTTGCAAGGCTGAGGAGAGGAGATCGGGCGACACCGGCTCCCGGAGATCAGGGATCAGGCTGACGGCGAGAGCGCGGATTTCGGGGTCCGGATCAAAGACGCGATCCTCGAGAGCGCGGTTCAGGTCGGCGCCGAAATCCTCGTATCGGAGCTTCTGCGCCGCGCGGGCCCTCGCGTTCGGATCCGCGCGCTGAAGCAGCTCCGCAGCTTCCCAGCCGGTTTCCGGCATGTTCTCCGCGTTTGGCTCCGCATCGGGGGATTCAAGAGCCTGAAAGGGCCGGTCATCTTCTTACCAGCGACCTTTCGACCCGGTCAAGCGGATTCAGGGCGTTCGCGCTTTCCTGCCGAGTTTTCCTGCACCAGCTTGCGCAGGACAAGACGGCTCAAAGCGCGACGAACCTCGGGGCGGTCGTAGTACCGTTCGCGGATGCGGCGCTTGACTTCCGTCAGCCGCGACGACGCCTCGGTCTCCGGAGCTTCAATTGAAGTTGGCAGCACGGTTGCGGTCCCTCCGAATCGATGCGATCGCTTCGGTCCAGCTCTCCTTCAAATCGGCGAGCACTTCGGCGGCTTCGTCGAAGCGCCCCTGCTCCGACTCGGTTATGCAGAAATCCAGAATTCCCAGCACCCGGCCCGCGACATCTTCGCTCGCGAGGTCCAAGCACTGCATCGACTCGCGCAGCGACTCCTGGACGACCGGATGGCTCCGGGTGCGGCACCCCCGCAAGGCGCAATCCAGCAGCGCCAGGACCTCATCGCACCGGCGGAGCCACCGGTCCAGCTCCGCGGGATTCTCCTCATACGTTTGACTCACTTCGTTTCGGGCCCTGTGCTGTCTGGGCCCTCCGGCTTCAAGCCTTGTGCCCGGCGATTTTCCTCTTGGATCCTTTCGTAGATTTCCTCCCGGTGAACCTTCACGCTCGGCGGCGCGTCGATCCCGAGCTTCACGTGGTTTCCCTTTACCTCCACGATCGTGATCTTCACGTCGTCTCCGATTCGGATGTTTTCGCCAAGCTTTCGGGTCAGGAGGAGCATCGTGCCCTCGTCAATCTCCGGCATCCTGCCGGGGAGGCGCTTCAGCTGGAGCCGGGTCGGGGGGTCGCGCCTCGTGCGCGTCCCGCTCGGCTCGTCCTGAATTTTCTTCGGCAGGAGCGGCCACCTTCTGAACCCGGAATGCCCACGCGGAGGCGGCCCCGCGCGATCCTCGTTGGCTGAGGCCGGATCGAGCCAGCCGGCTTCGTTGCCGGTTGTTTTGCGCCCTGTTACGATCGAAGCCGTGAGCCAAATCGCACCCGGCCGCGCCGCGCGCGCGGCGCTTCTCGCGTTGACGCTGCTTCCTCTTCACGCGTGCGACCGCCACGGGAGCCGGGTTGTTTCCCCCAGCGGCGTGGTATGGAATCGGATCACGCCACCCGGGGCCTCCGAGGCAGATTGGCCGGATTGGCGCGGGGATTCGATCGCGTTCCAGGTGCGCGTCCAAGGCCTCGATCGCATCGCGGTGGCGCTCGAGGATGGGAGCGGACTCGAGATCGAGCCGGAGAGCCCGACCGCGGGGGCCCGGAATCCGCGATGGGTCCGGGAAGGGCTCCTCATCTATTCCTCGGACCTCGCCGGATCGGAGGATCTCTGGTACCTCGATGTCGGGACGGGAGGCGCCCGAAGACTGGCGGCGTTTCCCGGCATGGAGTGGACGCCGGCGCCCAGACCGGGGAGCCCGGGAATTGTCTACGTGGAAGGAACGGACCCAGACTCGGGGAGGCTGGTCTTGATTCCGGACACAACGGCGGTGCCGCTGGGGAAGATCTACCTCACACCTGGTTCGTTGGGCGCGGGGGAACCTGACTGGAATCCCGCGGGCGACCAGATCTGCTTCACGGTACGTGGCCCGAACGCCACGAGCCAGATCTGGAGGCTGTCCCTCACCGACACGCTCCCCATCCAGCTCACGGTTGCGCCCTCGGGCAATCCCTCGGGCGGACCCCAGGTCGATCGGAGTCCGAAATGGAGCCCGGATGGATCCGGTATCCTCATGTCCTCGAACCGCGGGGGGCTATGGGGAGTGTGGATCTTGAGCCCTTTGGGCGAAGCGCGGGGACTCACGGTGATCGCGCAGGACGTACCGGGTGCCGAGCTCCGTCATCCGACGTGGTCGCCGGATGGAAAGCGGATCATGGCGTCGACGAACCGGAGCGGGGACCGCGCGCTCTGGACACTATCGAATCTGGGGCTCTGATCTCAGGCGGGGTAAAGTCCCGGTAGCTTGGCGCGGAAGGCTCGCGCGAAACGCCGCAGGCCCTCCTCGCGGGAGCGTGGATCCTGGGCGGCGAGAATGACCTCCAGAAGAGAGCTCCCCACGACGACCCCTTCCGCCTTCCCGCGATAGCGCTCCACCGGCGTCTCCAGATCCATTCCGAAACCGAGGCACCTCGGAAGCGCAGAGAGCGCGCGGCACCGCTCGAGAACCGAGTCGATCGCCGCGTCGCCTCCGCCGCGCCCTGTGACGCCTAGACGCGCCACGACGTAGAGAAAGCCGCTCGCGCGCCCCACGACCTGAGCGAGCCTTCGGACCTCGGTCGTGGGCGCCAAGAGCGCGATCGTATCGAGGCCCGCGCCTCGCACTTGCTCCCAGAGCACTGGCTCCTCCTCGGGGGGCAGATCGACCAGGATGAGCCCGTCCACGCCGGCGGCGACCGCGTCCGCCGTGAAGCGGTTCGTACCGTAACGAAGGATTGGATTCAGATAGGACATGAGCACCAGCGGCGTTTCGTGCCGCGACCGTAGTCTCATGGCCTGCCCGAGCACGTGCGCGAGGGTCGTGCCCGCGCGGAGCGCCGATTCGGTCGTCCGCTGGATCGTCGGTCCGTCGGCGATCGGATCGGAAAAGGGGACCCCGAGCTCGAGCACGTCGGCGCCCTCCTCGCAGGCAGTATGGGCGAGTCGGTCCGACTCCACGAGGTCCGGAAATCCCGAGGTAAGGAAGGGGATGAACGCGCCGCGGCGTTCCCGCCGTGCCGTCTCGAATGCACGGCCGATGCGGCCGGGCATCGTTCAGCCGCTCAGGGCCGCCGCCCGCCGATAGGCTTCGCGGGCGCGGGCGGGTAACTCCTTCTTGTCGAAGGCCACGCCGAGGAGACGATAGATCCGAGGATCATCCGGACGGAGGCGCGCCGCGGTCTCGAGCGCCAGGATCGCCTGGTCGGCGGCTTCCTGGCTGTTGTAGGCCATTCCCAGGTAATAGTGGAGACGCGCGTCGTCCGGCCTCTTCTCGATCGCCTGCTTCAGCTCGGAGACGGCCCTGGCG
>VBOX01000021.1 GCA_005893265.1 Candidatus Eiseniibacteriota bacterium
CCCTGGTGGGCGAGCGCGGTGATCACCGCGGTCACGTACTCGGTGAACGCGGGCGCAGGCACGTGCGTCCCTCCGGCGAGCGCGCCCAGGTGCGCCGTGACCCCGTAGGGAATCGGGGGCGCGACCGCGGCGTTCACGCGCTCGGCGACGGCCTCGCTCAATCGAAGCGGAATTTCATTGTCGGTGCCGAGGCTCGTAACCCCGTGAGCCTCCAGCGTGCCGACCGGCAGGAGGGCCGTGTTGATATGTCGCGGAACAAGCTCCGCGAACTCCATCCAGTTGATGCGGTCGATGCGCCGCTCCCTTGAAGCGGGGCGGGCTCTGCTTCGCGGCATGGGAATCGCTCCTTAGGGATGGCGAGCAAGGACTCGGGCCGAGGGCATTGTACATCGAAGCCGGGCGCGATAGGATGCGTGCTCTCTCCCAATGCTTGGAATCGGGCAGGAGGCCACGGACCTGACTCCGAAAAACCCCATCGAAGAGCTGAGAAAGCGCAAACAGGCGGCGTTGCTGGGCGGCGGCAAGGATCGGATCGCCAAGCTCCACGCCGAGGGCCGGCTTACGGCCCGCGAGAGAATCGATCTCCTCCTGGACCCGGGCTCCTTCCAGGAGACCGGCGTCTTTGTCGAACATCGCACGAGCGATTTCGGGATGGCCGAACGGAAGATCCCCGGCGACGGCGTCGTTTCGGGATACGGGACCGTCGACGGAAGGCTTGTGTTCCTGTTCGCGCAGGATTTCACCGTGTTCGGAGGAACGTTGAGCGAGCCGAACGCGAAGAAGATCTGCAACGTGATGGATCAGGCCATCGAAAACGGCGCGCCGATCATTGGGCTCAACGATTCGGGAGGAGCCCGCATCCAGGAAGGGGTCCAGTCGCTGGGCGGCTATGCCGAGATCTTCCTGCGCAACACCCTCGCCTCGGGGGTCGTGCCGCAGATCTCGGCGATCATGGGAGCCTGCGCGGGAGGGGCCGTTTACTCCCCCGCGATCACCGACTTCGTGATCATGGTCAAGGGCACCAGCCACATGTTCGTGACCGGCCCGAACGTCATCAAGGAGGTCACCAAGGAGGACGTCTCCTTCGAGGACTTGGGCGGGGCGATGACCCACAACACCAAGAGCGGCGTCGCCCATTTCGCGGTCGACGACGACGAAGCCTGCCTTGCCGCGATCCGCAGGCTCCTCTCGTTCATCCCCTCGAACAACGTCGACGACCCTCCCCGTGTCGTGTCGAAGGACCGTCCCGACAGGATGGAGGCGCGGCTCGGTACCATCATTCCCGCCGAATCGAACAAGCCGTACGACATGAAGGAGATCGTGCGCCTCGTCGTCGACGACGCGGACTTCTTCGAGGTGCACGAGCACTTCGCGCCGAACCTCGCCGTCGGCTTCGCCCGTCTCGATGGACACGCCGTGGGGATCGTTGGAAACCAGCCGGCCGCCCTGGCGGGAGTGCTCGACATCAAATCTTCCGTGAAGGGCGCACGCTTCGTGCGTTTCTGCGACGCCTTCAACATTCCTCTCGTGACGTTCGAGGACGTGCCGGGCTTCCTTCCCGGGACCGAGCAGGAATGGGGCGGCATCATCCGCCACGGCGCCAAGCTTCTGTATGCCTATTGGCTCGCCGTGATGGGAGCCGAGGGGGCTGTGAACATCGTGTATCGCAAGGAAATCGAGCAAGCGAAAGACCCCGGCGCGGCGCGCGCCAAATTCGTGGCCGATTACAACGAGAAGTTCGCGAACCCCTACGTCGCCGCGGCGCTCGGGTATCTCGACGACGTGATCGAGCCTCAGGAGACACGCCCGCGGCTCATCCGGGCGCTTACGGCGCTCCGACACAAGCGCCAGTCGCTCCCGCCCAAGAAGCACGGGCTCATCCCGCTCTGAGCGTCAGGAGCCCCGTGAAATCCGTCCGCGCGAAGTCGCTCCCCGTGAAACCCGTCCCGCCGAAACCGGTCCGGAAAGTTCTCGTCGCGAACCGCGGCGAGATCGCGATCCGGATCTGCCGCACCCTCCGCGAGATGGGGATCGGGTCCGTGGCGATCTATTCCGACGCGGACCAGGATTCGCCCCATGTGTTCGCGGCGGACGAGGCGTATCCGGTGGGACCCGCCCCCGCCGCGCAGAGCTATCTGAACGCCGAGCGCATCCTGGACGCCGCTCGCTCCGCGGGAGCCGACGCCGTACATCCGGGCTACGGGTTTCTGTCGGAATCGGCCGCGTTCGCGGATCACGTTCAGGACGCGGGACTCGTTTGGATCGGGCCTTCGCCGGCCGCGATCCGCGCCCTCGGCGATAAGCTCAGCGCCCGCGCGCTCGCGCTTCGAGCCGGGGTCCCCGTGCTTCCCGGCACGGAGGAGCCGATCCGCGATGCGAGGGAGTTAACGCGTGCCGCGGACCGGATCGGATACCCCGTCGTGCTCAAGGCGGCCGCGGGAGGCGGCGGAAAGGGAATGCGTCGCGTGAACTCAGCCGAGGAATTCGAGCAGGCGATGCGGCTCACCCAGGGGGAGGCGCGGAACGCGTTCGGGGACGACCGCATCTACCTCGAGCGCTGGCTCGAGAAGCCGCGGCACATCGAAGTCCAGATCCTCGGCGACTCGCATGGTCAGGTGATCGCGCTCGGCGAGCGGGACTGCTCGATCCAGCGGCGGCACCAGAAGCTCGTCGAGGAGACCCCTTCTCCCGCGCTCGACGACTCCCGGCGCGCCGCGCTCTGGGAGCTGGCGGTGAAAGTGGCGCGGGCGGGAGGGTACACGAACGCCGGCACGGCGGAGTTCCTCATGGATCAGGGAGGCGGGTTCTATTTCCTGGAGGTGAACGCGCGGCTTCAGGTGGAGCACCCGGTCACCGAGATGGTGCTCGGAGTCGATCTCGTGCGCGAGCAGGTCCGCCTCGCGTCCGGTGAGAAGCTCAGCATGCGCCAGGAGGACGTGCGTCCCCTCGGCGCGGCGATCGAATTCCGAATCTATGCCGAGGATCCCGACGGGGGGTTCCTGCCTCAGACCGGAACCGTGCATTCGATCGAGCTCCCCCAGGGCCCGGGCGTGCGGTGCGACGTGGGGGTGCGCTCGGGAGGGGTCGTTCCGGTGCACTACGACCCCCTGATCGGAAAAGTGATCGTGTGGGGGGAAACGCGCGCCCACGCGCTCACGAGGGGCGCCCGCGCGCTCGGAGAATGCGTGCTGGAGGGGATCCCCACCACGCTCTCCTTTCACCGCTGGCTCTTGGAGCAGCCTGCCTTTCGCGCGGGGGCCTACGATACCGCGTTCCTGGCACATGAATTTCGGAGCGTCGCGCCGGCCACGTCCGCGCGCGACGAGGAGGACGCGACGTTGCTCGCGGCGGTCTACGCCCACGTGACCGCGCGCGAGCCACGGTTTCCCGCCGCGGATGCAGGAGCGCGACTCGGCGGAGGGGAATCGAGCCGCTGGCGACTCGCACATCCCAACCTGCGCATGGCCCTGGGGCCCCGGGGATCGCGCTGTCGCCCGTGAGGCCGAGATGAGAATCCTCCTCTCGAAAGGCAGCCAAGACCTCGAGGTCGAGGTCGAGCCGGAGGGCTCCGCGTACCGGGTCACGCTGGGGGATCGGACGCACCGGGTGGACGGCGTCATCGAGAGCGCGATGCGGGTCCGGATCGACGCCCGTCCGGTGGAGGGTTGGGTGAGGCGTCAGGCGGAGACGATCGTGGTCGACCTTCACGGTCGCGCCTTTCGCTTTCGCATCCGCGATCCACGGGCGCCCAAGCTCGCGCGCCGGCGCTCGCTCGAAGACGCCGCGCGCGGGGAGCTTCACGCCCCGATGCCGGGGCTGGTGGTCCTGGTCTTGACCCACGAGGGAGAGGAGGTCGAAGCAGGCCGGCCCGTCGTGGTGATCGAGGCGATGAAGATGCAGAACGCGCTGGTCGCGCCGGTCGCGGGCCGCGTGCGTTCGATTCCCGTGACGCCCGGATCCGCCGTCGAGACCGGACAGCTCCTGCTCGCGATCACCCCCGCGGAGGCCTGACGACCCGATGTCGCGCGCCGACCTGGTCCGCTCCAATCAAGCCCGCGACCTCCCCGGCGAACCCCCCTATCTACGGGGCATCCACCCCCTCATGTACCGATCGCGTCTCTGGACGATGCGGCAGTACGCGGGCTTCGGGGACGCCCAAGCCTCGAACCGCCGCTACCACTACCTCCTCTCGCTGGGCCAGACCGGGCTCTCCGTCGCCTTCGACCTCCCGACCCAGATGGGATACGACGCAGACCACCCTCGCGCCCTGGGCGAAGTGGGACGGGCCGGCGTGGCGATCTCGACGATCGACGACATGGAGCGGCTCTTGCAGGGAATCCCGCTCGACCGCGTGAGCCTTTCGATGACGATCAACGCGACGGCGATGATCTTGCTGTCGCTGGTCGTCGCGGTCGCGGATCGACGCGCCATTCGGCGCGAAAAACTCCAGGGCACGGTCCAGAACGACGTCTTGAAGGAGTACATCGCCCGCGGCACGTACATCTACCCTCCCGGGCCGTCCCTCAAGATCGCCACCGATCTCTTCGAGTTCTGCGCAGAAGACGCCCCGCAATGGAATCCGATCTCGGTGAGCGGGTACCATATCCGCGAGGCGGGCTCGACCGCGGTGCAGGAGGTGGCGTTCACGCTCGCGAACGGGCTCGAGTACGTGCGCGCCGCCGTGGATCGTGGGCTCCCGGTGGACCGCTTCGCGCCTCGAATCTCCTTTTTTTTCAACGCACACAACGATCTCTTGGAGGAGATCGCGAAATTCCGGGCTGCCCGCCGCCTCTGGGCGAAGCTCATGGAGGAGCGGTTCCACGCGCGCGATCCGAACTCGCTCAAGCTCCGCTTTCACGCGCAGACGGCGGGATCGACCCTCACCGCGCAGCAACCCCACAACAACATCGCCCGGGTCGCGATCCAGGCGCTCGCTGCGGTGCTGGGCGGCTGTCAATCGCTCCACACGAATTCCTTCGACGAGGCGCTCTCCCTGCCGAGCGAGGAGGCGGCCACCGTGGCTCTGCGAACACAGCAGATCATCGCGTACGAGAGCGGCGTTCCGATGACCGTGGATCCCGTGGGCGGAGCCCAGGCCGTCGAGGCGGATACCCTCCGAATCGAGCAGGAGGCGCGGAGCCTGATCGAGGCGATCGACGCGATGGGGGGCGCGGTTCGCGCGATCGAGGCCGGCTTCCAGACCCGCGCGATCGAGCAGAGCGCGTACGAGCATCAGGTGGCTGTGGAGCGCGGCGATCGCGTGATCGTCGGCATGAACCGCTTCTTCGATACCGACGAGCAGGCTCCGCCCGCGTTCACCATCGATCCGGATCTCGAGGCGGCCCAGGCCAAGCGCGTCCGGGACTTCAAGGCATCGCGCGACGAGCCGCAGGCGCGGCACGCGCTCCAGCGATTGGACGAAATGGCGCGCCGCGACATGAACCTCACCCCCGGCGTGATCGACGCGATCAAGGCCGGGGCCACTCTGGGAGAGATATCCGATGCGTTGCGACGAATCTATGGTACCCATGACCCGAATGCCTGACGCGCCGTGAATCTCTTCCAAGCTGGCATCCTGGGCGCGATCGAAGGGCTCACCGAATTCCTGCCGGTTTCCTCGACCGGGCACCTGATCCTCGCCGCGCACGCCATGGGTCTCGTCGGCGACGTCATGAACGATTTCGAAATCGTCATCCAGGCGGGCGCGCTCCTGGCCGTCCTGTGGCTGTATCGCGCCCGCGTGGCGGAGGTGCTCGGAGGAATCGCGCGCCCGCGCTCGCGAGGCGGCTCGCTCCTGATGAAGCTCGCGATCGCGTTCCTTCCCGCGGCCGTCGTCGGACTGGCGTTCCACAAGGCGATCCAGGCCCACCTCTTCGGCCCCCTCCCGGTGGCGATCGCTCTCCTCGTCGGAGGCGTCGTCATGGTCTGCTTCGAGCGCTGGCGCCGAGCGCGCCGTGGGACCCCCGCGTTCGAGAGCGTGGACGCGATTCCTCTGAGCGTCGCGTTCGCGATCGGGCTGTTCCAATGCGCGTCCCTATGGCCGGGGGTCTCACGCGCCATGGTGACGATTCTGGGGGGACTCCTCCTGGGATGCTCCGCGGTCGCGGCGGCGGAGTTTTCATTTCTGCTCGCCCTCCCCACGCTTGGCGCGGCGACCCTGTTCGACTTCGTCAAGAGCCGGGACGCGCTCCTGAGCGGCGCTTCGGTCGGCCTCGAGGCCACCGCCGTCGGCCTCGCCGTAGCCGCGATCGTCGCGGTGATCGCGATCCGCTCCTTTCTGCGCTACCTTACCCGGCACGGTCTCGAGCCCTTCGGCTGGTATCGCATCATTCTGGGGCTGGTGCTCTTCGCCCTCCTCTGGCATCACGCTTGGGGGTTCCGATGAGCCCCGTGCTGGGTCTCGCCCACGTCGGGATCGCGGTTCGCTCCCTGAAGAGCGCGGTCCCTCTCTGGGTTCGTGCGTTCGGCTTCCAACACGCCGAGACGACCGAATTCGACTCGATGAAGCTCCGGATTGCATTCTTGCGAAGCGGCTCTTCCGAGCTGGAGCTCCTGGAACCGACCGAGGTTGATTCCCCTGTGGGCCGATTTCTCGAAAAGAGGGGGGAAGGCATCCACCACCTCTCGTTTCACGTTCCCGATCTCGAGCGGGCGCTGGAGCAGGCGGCCGCCGCGGGCCTCGAGCTGATCGACCGGACGCCCAGGGAAGGAAACCATCACACAAAGATCGCGTTTCTCAGCCCCCGGACGTTGAACGGGGTGCTTGTGGAACTTTGTGAACGGAGGGGGTCATGATTGGTACGAGGGTTCTCGTCGCGGCGCTGTCGCTCGGATTCGTATCCGTTGCCTGCACGGAGGCGGCGCCCAATCCGAAGTTATGAGCAAGAGAGGTAGATCGATCCCGCGCCGTGTGCGCGCGGCGCTGCTTCTTCTGAGCGTGGCGCATTCGGGATGCGCCGGCACATCGCAGGTTCGATCCACGGCGGGCCCCGGCATGGGGTTTCTCACGCCGGCCGCCGCCATGGTGCGGCCGCTCCGCACGGGCGTCACGATCAAGCCGATCTTGACCGCCGGCGATACGCTCTTCTCGAGCCATCCGGGAGCGCCCCCCTTCATTTTCGCCGGCCGGGTAGGCGGGCTTGGCGTACGGGACCGCGGCGACGGGACCGCGGAGGTGTACGCCTCCCACGACGATGCGTGGCTCGAAAACGTAGAGGGCTCGGCGGTATCACGGCTCGTCCTTGACCTGCGGAACAACGGGATCCTGGCCGCGGACTATCTGCTCCGCCCGGACCGAGGCTACACCGGGCTCGCGCACGCGGCCTTGCTCGATGCGCGGGTCGGGTTCCTGCGACCGAGTTTCGTGGTGAACGAGCGGGGGAGCCGGCTCCGGACGCGGAGCCCCCTCGTGGCGGCGATCGACGCGATGGGCGAGCAAATCCACGACCTGCCCTGGCTCGGGGCCATGCGGCACAAGAGCACGGCCGCGCTCCCCACGACGGGCGGCAAACTACTCGTGGTGATGACCGGCGGCAGCCTGGGCCAGACCGGCGACCAGCTCTACCTTTACGTCGCGAATTCGGACACCGACGTCCTCACGGGGAACGGTCAGCTCTACGTATTTCGCGCGGATCCGGCTCAAGTCCCGCTGAGCGGGCGCAACGCCTCGCGTCTCCGCCGCGGCCTGCCGGTGAGCGGGACGTTCGTCCCGGTCGATGCCGTCGCCGCACGCTCGCCCGTCACGCTCGAGCCGCTCGTCCAGCAGCTTGGATGCCTCAACTTCGTCCGGCTGGAGGGCATCGCGATCGACCGGGAGAGACTCAACGCGTTCTACTTCACCGATCGGCTGGGTTTCGGCTCGAACGGCATCCTCCAAACCGCGGCCGGCGGGGGTCGCCTCTACCACATGACGCTCGACGACTTCGATCCCACCCGGGTCGAGAACCTGGAAGTCCTGCTCGACGCCAGCGAGGGGGATGACCTTTTTCGTCCCTCGAGCATCGATACCGACGGGCGGTCCCTGATGATCCAGGAATACCCCGCGGCGCACGGCATCCACCCGTCGCGCATCCTGCGCTACGACCTCCGTTCGCACACTCTGGAAGCGGTCGCCGAATGCGTCGAGCGTGACAGCAGGGGGCGTCTGGTCCCCCGGGGCGTTGGAGGAGAGTGGGAACCGAGCGGGATCACGAGTGTGGGCGACCTGCTCGGGGAGGACACATGGCTCCTCACCGTGCAGGCGCACACGCTCCGGGCCCTCCAGAGCTCAGGGAGATGGGGAGAAGGGGGCCAGCTTCTTCTTCTCCGCGGCGGCCGCTAGTACCCGTCGGGTGGCGGAGGCGGCGGCGGCGGCATCTCCTGATCGGTGTTGGAGCGCGGAGTGGGGAGATTGTCTTCCGGCGCGGGGGCCTTCGTCCCCGGCGACCCCGAGATCCCACCCCCCTCGGTGTCGAACGACTCGACGCCGTTCCGCAGATAGCGCAGCTGGAGCTGGCAGCTCACCTGCTTCGGCGTACGGATCGAGTATCCATTGTCCAGGAGAAGCACGACAGGCTCTCCGGGCGGAAGGTCCTGATCCAGGGTCAAGTTCTTGGAACGCTGCGACGTCCAGAACGCCTCGGGCTTCCTGCCGCTCTTCTGCTTGAGCCAGCGGTCGTAATCACCGGCCCGGAACAGCCGCACCACGATGTCCTTCCTTCCCTTGGTCGTTACGGTGCCGGAAAGGTGGACCGCCTTGGCGCCCGGCATGCTCATGGGCAGGTCGAGCGCGAAAAACTCGGCCGGGCCCACCGTGTAGCTCGAATCCACGATCTCGGCGACGTAACCGTTCCCCTGGCTCGCATGGGCGGGCCCCGCGTCGCTCGCCATCGACGGCGTGGTGCTTCCCTCGGGCGCCTGCGCCCCAGGTTGGCTGGATTGGTTGTCCCCGGCCGGAGGCTCCATCGCGAACGCGCCTCCGACGATCGGGCGGTGGGTGAGAAGCAGCACGAGCGCGGCGAGCAGGAGCGCGATGATCCACGCCCCTCGGTGCCATTGCCTCGGGTGAATTCCGATGAATCTCATGACGCCTCCCCGGCGGGCCTGAAACCCGCCTTACGCCTGCCCTTTTGGTTCGTACTCGCGGAACAGCCTTCCCCATTCGGACTGCATGATCTTCTTCTTGCGCGGAACTCCCACGAACGGGTACCAGTACCCGTCGTGGTACAGACGCGACGCGAAGTAGGACCACGGGACGAGGGGGCTCTGCAGCAGCACCTTCTCCAACGGCTTGAGGGGGCCGTGGTAGATGAGCTTCTGCCCCTTGGAGGCAAACGTGTTCTCGTTCCGGTGGAATCCCAGATTCACGTTCGACACGTCGTCTCCCACGATGTCAATACAGCGCGGGTCCCCGTTCCCAAGCTTTGCATCGGTCGCGAGCCGGATGAACTTGATCGTGAGCGGGTCGAAACCCATGAGCTTCGCCGCCACGGCATCGATCGCCACCTGGTCGCGCGAGGCCAGCAACAGATTGGCCACATGCGGCCGCATGGCGCGCGGACCCGGTCCGTCCCCCGCGATGACGCCGTCCATCACCGCGAAGATGCCCGTGTGGATTTCCTTTTGGATCGTGAGAAGGTCCACCAGGGTCTCGTGAATCACGCTGTGCGTCCAATGGCGCTTGAGGTGAAGGAGGCCGCCGAAGGCATTCTTCATCGCGCCCGTCATTTCGGTGAAGACGTGCGTCTTGAGCGTCGGCAGGTGGATGATGTTCGTCCCGATCAAGGTTTTCGGGAGCATGAGCCCATCCGGGTAGACGTCGTTCAACACGAGCATCTTTCCCTTCGGCTCGTAGCGGATCCAATCGACCTCGCTCTCCTTGTCGTTCAGCCATACGGAACGGATCCCATATCGATCCAACACCGGCTCGAGCTTGTTGTTCCGGATGCCCACGTGGGGATCCACGACCACGGTGGAGTTCTGGGCGGCGAGGACACGCTCGCCCGTAAAACCTAGTTTCTGAAGCTTCCGGATGACGCCCTCGAGCTGCCAAGGGCTCGTCGAGCACGCGGGATAATAAACGTGCCAGGAGATGTTCACTTTCAAGAGCGTCGTCTTCTCGGGCGAGAGCTCCGCGTTGCAGTCCGCAAGCTCCATCAAGCGGCCGATATCCTCCACGACGGTGGAAGCGCTCGTCCGAAGCACCGCGACCTTTGATTTCACGCCGACCCCTTGCCGTCCTTCGGGTGGAGCACCGAGTTCGCGATCACGATCCGTTGAATCTCCGACGTTCCTTCATAGAGCTCCGTCACCTTGGCGTCACGGTAGTAACGCTCCACGGCGAATTCCTTCGTGTAGCCGTACCCACCGTGGATCTGCACCGCCCGATCCGCGGCCATGCGCGCCACCGCGGACGACTTGAGTTTGGCCATCGAGGCATAGGGCCCGTACGGGATGTCCTGGTCCTTCATCCAAGCGGCCTGGAGCGTGAGGAGGCGCGCCCCTTCGATCTCGGTTCTCATCTCCGCGATCATCCACTGGATCGCTTGGAAGTCGCCGATCTGGCGGCCGAACTGGTACCGGTCGCGCGCGTACCGCGACGAGGCTTCAAGTGATGCCTGCGCGATGCCCAGCGCCTGTGCCGCGACCCCGATCCGCCCTCCGTCCAAAGTCTGCATCGCGACACGGAACCCGCGGCCTTCGTCGTGGAGACGGTTGGATACGGGCACGCGGCAATCCTCGAGGACCAATTCTACCGTGTCCGAGCCGCGAATTCCCATCTTGTCGATGTTCTTTCCGATTTTGAGCCCGGGCGAGTCCCGCTCCACGAGGAAGGCGCTGATCCCACGGTGCTTGGACTCCTGGCTCGTTCGAGCCAGCAGCACGATCACGTCCGCGTATTTCCCGTTCGTGACGAACGTCTTCGAGCCGTTCAGGATGTACTCGTCGCCGCGCCGCTCGGCGCGCGTGATCAGCGCCGCCGAATCCGATCCGGAGCCGGGCTCGGTCAGCGCGAACGCGCCGAGCGTTTCCTTCGCGAGGCTAGGGAGCCAGCGCTTCTTCTGCTCCTCGGTCCCGAAGCGGGTGATCGGGCCCGCCGCCACCGAGTTGTGAACCGAGACGGTGATGGCCACGGCGGCCGAGGCGCGGGCGAGCTCCTCCATGACGATCACGTAGCCGACAGCGTCCACGCCGACGCCGCCGTACTCCTCCGGAATGAGGAGCGCGAAGAAATTGTTGTCGCGGAGCTTCTTCCGCAGGGATCCCGGAATTTCCTCGGTCGCGTCGATCTGGCGGGCGATGGGTGCGATCTCCCCCTCCGCGAACGCGCGGGTGAGGGCGCGGAGCATTTCCTGCTGCTCCGTCAGATGAAAGTTCATCGCGGCTTATGAATCGAGGTACTCGTAGAACCCCCGGCCGACCTTTCGACCCAAACGGCCGGCCGCGACCATGGTGCGTAGGAGAGGACATGGACGGTACTTGTCGTCGCCGAATCCCCGCTGGAGGACTTCCATGATGTCGAGGCACACGTCGAGGCCGATCAGATCGGCGAGCGCGAGCGGCCCGAGCGGATGGTTCATTCCGAGCTTCATCACCGTGTCGATCGCCTCCCGCGTCGCGACGCCTTCCTGAAGCGCGAAGACCGCCTCGTTGATCATGGGAAGCAGGACTCGGTTGGAGACGAATCCGGGACGATCCTCGACCACGACCGGCGTCTTGCCGAGTGCTAACGCCACGTCCATGGTCGCGCGCACGGTCTCCTCAGATGTCTCCAGACCGCGCACGACCTCGACGAGCTGCATCACGGGGACGGGGTTCATGAAATGCATCCCGACGACCCGCGACGGGCTTCTCGTCGCGGCGGCCAGCTCCGTGATCGAGATGGAGGAGGTATTCGTGGCCAGGATCGCATCCGGGGCCAGAACCCGGTCCAGCTCCCGGAACACCGCCTTCTTGAGATCCAGGCGCTCGGGCACGGCCTCGACCGCGATCGCACAGTCCGCGAGGGAATCTCCCGGGGCGGCATTTCGGATGCGGCCCAAGACCTGCTCGCGAGCCGCGGCGTCGAGGGCTCCCTTCTTGACGAGGCGGTCGAGGCTCTTGCCGATCGCGGCGAGGCCCCGTTTGAGGCTGGCCTCGTCGTTATCCTGAATCATGACCTGCCGGCCCGCCGCGGCGAACACCTGGGCGATTCCGCTCCCCATGGTGCCCGCGCCGATCACGAGGACCGGGCGGGTCGCCGTCGCGACCGGCACTACACCGCCTCCACGCTCAGGGCGACCGCGTTTCCGCCGCCCAGGCAGAGCGTCGCCAGTCCCGTTTTCGCCTTACGGTCGCGCATCGCGTAGAGGAGCGTCGTCAGCACTCTCGCGCCGCTCGCGCCGATCGGATGCCCGAGCGCGACCGCGCCTCCGTGCACGTTGAGCCTCGAGAAATCCCAATCGAGCTCGCGGGCGTCGACGATGGCCTGGGCCGCGAACGCTTCGTTGGCTTCGATCAAGTCCCAATCGTTGGGCTTTCTGCCCAACTTCTCGGCGAGGCGCTTGACCGCGACCACGGGGGCGTAGAAGACCATCTCCGGCGCCACGCCGCCGGTGGCGTATCCGGTCACCCGAGCCATCGCCTGCGCGTGGGTTCGCTTCAGGGCCGCGCCCGACATCACCACGACCGCCGAGGCGCCGTCGTTCAACCCCGGCGCGTTCGCGGCCGTGACCGTACCTTCCTTCTCGAACGCCGGCTTGAGCTTCGCCAGCGATTCCATGGTGGTGTCGGGCCGCGGGCGCTCGTCCACACAGAAGCACTTCGGTTCCCCTTTTCTCTGCGGAACCAGGACCGGCACGATCTCGTCCTTGAACTTCCCGTCCTTCTGCGCCCTCACGGCTTTCTGGTGGCTCTCCACCGAGAATCGGTCCTGGTCCTCGCGGGTGACCTTGAACTTTCGCGCGATGAGCTCCGCCGCGCTCCCCATGTGGAAGTTGTTGAAGGAGTCCCACAGCCCGTCCAGGATCACGCCGTCGATCAGCTCCCCGTTCCCGAGCCGGTATCCCACGCGCGCCTTGGGCAGCATATAGGGCGCGTTGGACATCGATTCCATTCCGCCCGCGACGATGATGTCGGCGTCTCCCGCGCGGATCGCCTGCGCGGCGAGCATCACCGCCTTGAGCCCCGACCCGCATACCTTGTTCACCGTCATGGCGCCCACCGTGTCGGGAATCCCGGCCTTGATGGCCGCCTGCCTCGCAGGCGCCTGGCCAACGCCCGCCTGCACGACGTTCCCCATGAGGACTTCCTCGGTCTGCCCGGGCTCGATTCCCGCTCGGCTCACCGCCTCCCGGATCACGACCGCGCCCAGCTCGGGCGCGCGAAGCGTGGAGAGCCCGCCCAAGAACTCGCCGATCGCGGTTCGGCAGGCGCTCACGATGTAAGCGTCACGGTCTGCCATTTCAAGATCTCCTTCCTCGATCCAACCGGGAAGCGCCCGGCTCGTCGCGCAAAAACCCCCGCTACCGCGCGATGCCTTCCGCCTCCCGCAATAGTTCCCGAGCGATGACAAGACGCTGGATTTGAGACGTGCCCTCACCGATTTCCATCAGCTTGGCGTCCCGGAAATAGCGTTCCACGGGATGATCGGTCATGTAGCCCGCCCCTCCGTGGATCTGGATCGCGGTGTCCGCCGCCTTCATCGCCACGGTGGAGGCCATCAGCTTGGCCATGGCGCCATGGCGCGTGATCGGCGCGCCGCGATCCTTCATGCGTGCCGTCTGGTAGACGAGGAGCCGGGCCGCCTCGATCTCGGTAATCATGTCGGCGAGGAGAAGCTGGATCGCCTGAAACTCCGCGATCGCCTTGCCGAATTGCTTGCGCTGGCGCGAGTAGCGGAGCGCCGCGTCGAGCGAGGCCTGCGCGATGCCGATCGACATCGCGCCTATCGAGATCCGACCCCCGTCGAGCGTCTTCATGAACTGCGTGAACCCCTGGCCTTCCTTCCCCTCACGCTCGAGGAGGTTTTCCTTCGGGAGCTTGACGTTCTCGAAGAGCAGCTCGACCGTGTCGCTCGCCCGGTGCCCGAGCTTCTTCTCGCGCGTTCCCGCGGTGAACCCCGGGGTCCCCTTCTCGATGATGAATCCGGAGATCCCTTTCACACCGATTCCGGGGGTCGTGACGGCGGTGAACACGGCGGTTCCGCACACCGAGCCGTTCGTGATGTAGATCTTGCGGCCATTCACGACGTAATGGTCCCCGTCGGCCACCGCGCGGGTCTTGGTGCCGCCGGCGTCGGAGCCCGCCTCCGGCTCCGTGAGGCCGAACGCGGCGAGCTTCTCGCCGGAGCAGAGCGCCGGGAGGTATTTCCGCTTCTGCTCCGCCGTGCCGAAATTGTAAATGGGGGAGGTGCCCAGCGAGACGTGCGCCGCCAGGGTGATTCCGGTCGAGGCGCACGCGCGGGAGATCTCCTCCACCGCGATGACGTAGGAAAGGGTATCGAGGCCCAAGCCGCCGTACTCTTCCGGGAAGATCATCCCGAAGAGGCCGAGCTCGCGCATCTTCTTGACGTTGTCCCACGGAAACTCGTTCTGCTCGTCGTACCGCGCTGCCTTGGGCGCCACCTCCCCGTCGGCGAACTCGCGAAGCATGTCGCGCAAGCGGGTCTGCTCCTCGGTCAGCTCGTAGAGGTCGTTCGATCTGGTCTCCGCCATCGTTTCCATCCGGGTCCTCGCGCCGGTCAGACCGGCATCTCGCAGACTTCCTCGACCATGAGCTCCGCGTCGGTCGATTTCAGTATTTCATCCACGGTGACGCCGGGCGCGCGCTCTTGAAGCTTGAGCCCCAGCGGGGTGACCTCCATCACCGCGAGATCGGTGATGATGAGATCGACCACTTTCTTCCCCGTGAGCGGCAAGGTGCACTTCTTGAGGATCTTGGAGCTCCCGTCCTTGGCGGTATGAAGCATCGTCACGACGACCCGTTTCGCCCCCGCGACCAGATCCATCGCCCCGCCCATTCCCTTGACCATCTTCCCTGGAACCATCCAGTTGGCGAGATTACCATCCTGGTCCACCTCCATCGCGCCGAGGATCGTGAGGTCCACATGGCCTCCGCGCACCATCGCGAACGAATCGGCACTCGAGAAGAAGGACGCGCCGGGGAGCACGGTCACGGTTTCCTTCCCGGCGTTGATCAGGTCCGCGTCCTCTTCCCCCTCGAAAGGATAAGGTCCGACGCCCAGGATTCCGTTCTCCGACTGGAGGGTAACCTGGATTCCGGGCGGGATATGGTTCGCCACGAGCGTCGGCATCCCGATCCCGAGATTGACGTAGAAGCCGTCCCTAAGCTCGAGCGCGGCCCTTCGGACGATTCGTTCTCTTTTCAATTCGCTTGGGTCCATACGTCCCCTGGAAAATGGTGTCGACGAAGACTCCGGGCGTGATGACCGTATCCGGGTCGATCGCTCCGGGCTCGACCAGCTGCTCCACCTCGGCGACCGTGTGCTCCGAGGCGGTCGCGACCACGGGGTTGAAATTCCGCGCGGACATGCGGTAGACGAGGTTTCCGGTCCGGTCTCCTTGGTATGCCTTCACGAACGCGAAGTCGCCGCGGATCGGCATCTCGAGCACGTACTCGCGCCCGTGCATGACGCGGAGCTCTTTACCCTCCGCGACCACCGTGCCGACGCCGGTGGGGGTATAGAAACCGCCGATTCCGGCGCCCCCGGCGCGCACCCGTTCGGCGAGGGTCCCCTGCGGGATCAGCTCGACCTCCAGCTCGCCGCTCAAGTACTGGCGCTCGAAGATCTGGTTCTCGCCCACGTAGGTCGAAATCATTTTTCGAATTTGCTTCGTCTGGAGCAGGAGCCCCAGGCCCCAGTCGTCGACCCCGGCATTGTTCGAGACGCAGGTCAGGTCTTTGACGCCGGAATCGCGCAGCGCGAGGATCAGGTTCTCGGGTATCCCGCAAAGCCCGAAGCCGCCGAAAAGAATCGTCGCGCCGTCCCGGACCACGGCCCGCTCCAGCGCCTCGCGCGCGCTCCGAACGACCTTATTCAGACGCGCCTCGGATGTAATCGATGATCGCGGTGGTCGGAGTGCCCGGCCCGAACAGCTGCCCGACGCCCGCCTGTTTCAGCGAGGCCATGTCCTCTTTCGGAATGATCCCGCCCCCCGTGAGGAGCACGTCGCCGATTCCCTTCTCACGCATGAGGGCGAGCACGCGGGGGAAAAGCGTCATGTGGGCGCCGGAGAGGATCGAGAGCGCGACCGCGTCGACGTCTTCCTGGATCGCGGCCTGGACGATCATCTCCGGGGTCTGGTGAAGGCCCGTGTAGATCACCTCGAAGCCCGCGTCGCGCATCGCGCTCGCGACGACCTTGGCTCCGCGGTCGTGCCCGTCCAGCCCCGCCTTCGCGACCAGCACCCGGATTTTTCCCGCCATGAGTTCCCCGTTCTCCTAGAAGACTGCGGGCTCGCGGTAGACGCCGTAGGCTTCGCGAAACACGTCGGAGATCTCGCCGAGCGTCGCGTACGCGCGCACGGCGTCGAGCACAAACGGCACGAGGTTCTTGTCGCTCATGCACGCGTCGCGCAGATCGCCCATCGCGCGTTCCCAACGTGCCGCGTCGCGGCGCGCCCGCACCGCGCGCACGCGCTCGATCTGGCGCCGCTCGATCTCCGGATCGATCTTGAGAACCGGAATGGAAACCTCCTCCTCGCCACCGAAGCGGTTGACCCCCACGATGGTGCGGCGGCCCTCCTCGACCTGCATTTGGAACCGATAGGCCGAATCGGCGATCTCCTTCTGCGGAAATCCCTGCTCCACGGCCTGGATGATCCCCCCCATCGCGTCGATACGCCGGAGATACTCCATGGCCTCCTCCTCCATGCGATCGGTCAAGGCCTCGAGGAAATAGGACCCGCCAAAGGGATCCACCACGTTCGTGACGCCCGTCTCGTGAGCGATGATCTGCTGGGTGCGGAGCGCGACGGTCGCGGCCTCCTCGGTCGGAAGCGCCAGGGTCTCGTCCATGGAGTTCGTGTGCAAGGACTGCGTCCCGCCGAGCACGGCGGCCAGGGCCTGGATCGCGACACGCGCGACGTTGTTGAGCGGCTGCTGCGCGGTAAGCGAGACGCCCGCGGTCTGCGCGTGGGTCCGAAGCATCCAGCTGCGCGGATTCTTCGCCTGAAAGCGGTCGCGCATGAGCTTCGCCCAGATGCGCCGGCCGGCCCGGAATTTCGCGATCTCCTCGAAGAAGTCGTTGTGGACGTCCCAGAAGAAGGAGAGCCGTTGCGCGAAGGCATCGACGTCCATCCCGCGTTTGATGCACTCCTCCACGTACCCGATCCCGTCGGCGATCGTGAAGGCCAGCTCCTGGACCGCGGTGGCGCCCGCCTCGCGGATGTGGTAGCCGCTGATCGAAATAGAATTCCACTTGGGCATGTGCTCGGCGCACCACTCGATCATGTCGACGCAGATCTTGACCGATGGACGCGGCGGGCAGATCCACTCCTTTTGCGCGATGAACTCCTTCAGCATGTCCGCCTGGACGGTACCGCCGAGCTTCTCGGGCGGGATGCCCTGCTCCTCGGCGACCGCCACGTACATCGCCAGGAGGACGATCGCCGGGGCATTGATGGTCATCGACGTCGTGACCTGATCGAGCGGGATGCCACGGAAGAGGATCTCCATGTCCTCGAGCGTAGAAATCGCCACCCCCTCGCGTCCGACCTCGCCAAGCGCCATCGCGTGGTCCGGGTCGTAGCCCATCAGGGTCGGCATGTCGAACGCGGTCGATAGGCCCGTCATGCCTTGCGCGAGGAGGTAGTGGAAACGCTGGTTCGTGTGCTCCGCGGTTCCGAAGCCCGCGAACTGGCGCATCGTCCAGACCCGTGTGCGGTACATCTCGGGATGGAGGCCGCGGGTGAAGGGAAACTGCCCGGGCTTCCCCAGCCTTTCCTCGAGGCCGGGTTTGACGTCTTCAGGCGTATAGAGCGGCTGAACCGGGATCCCGGAGAGCGTCTCGAAGAGCGGCGCGGGCACAGGCGCCTCCGCGGGCTCCGGAGCACGCGGCTTTGGCGCGGCTTCGCCGCCCCCGGCTTCGGGCTCGGCGCGCCTCGCCGCCGTATCAGTTCGGGCTGCGTTCGCCATGGTCCGTCATCCTTTCGATCAGATCCCGCGCCGCGCGATACGGGGAAATCGTCCCGTGAAGCACCTGATCCGCGGCCCGGTCCAGGAGCGCTCCCAAACCCTTCCGTTCCCAGGCGCCCTCGAGAAGCCGCTCGCGCACCGCGTTCTTCAGTCGGGCCCGGATCTTCTCGCGGCGGAGCCCCTCCGACACGCCGGGATCCCCGAGGTGGGCCCGGTGCTTCTCGATCGCCTCGTTCAGCTCCTCGATCCCCTGTCGTTCGGTGGCGATCGTCTTCACGATCGGCGGGCGCCACGCCGCCGGAGCGCGCAGCCCGAGCGCCGAGCGGATCCCGGCGGCGAGCTGATCCGCGCCGGCGTGGTCCGCCTTGTTCACGACGAAGATGTCGGCGATCTCCATCAACCCCGCCTTCAGGGATTGGATCGCGTCCCCCGACTCGGGGGTCAGGACCACCACGGTGGTATCGGCGGCCTGGGCCACATCCAGCTCCGACTGCCCCACGCCCACCGTCTCGATCAGCGTGAGGTCGCTCCCCCATGCGGAAAGGAGCTCACACAGCTCTTCGGTTCGCGCCGCAAGCCCTCCGAGACTGCCTCGGGTGGCCATGCTGCGAATGAAAACACCCGGGTCGGTCGAAAGCTCGCTCATGCGCACGCGGTCGCCGAGGATCGCACCGCCCGTATAAGGGCTCGTCGGGTCGACCGCGATCACCCCCAGCCGCCGCCCTTGGCGGCGCAGGAGGAGCGCCATTTCGGCGACCAAGGTGCTCTTCCCAGCCCCGGGCGGACCGGTGATCCCCACGCGCGGCGCCGGGGGCCGGGCGCCGTAAACCTCGTCCAGAAGGGCATCCGCCCCGGGGGCGCCGTTCTCGACCAAGCTCATGGCCCGGGCGAGCGATCGCGCGTCTCCGCGCAGCAAATCCTGTACTAGGGTAGACGAAAGAGACGGCGATTCCTCGCTCCGTTTCGGAGCCGTCAATATTCCATCCCGGCGCGCGATTCGATTCCTTTCCGGTAGTGGTGCTTGATTTCGCGCACCTCGCTCACCGTGTCCGCGAGCTCCACCATCGCCTCCGGCGCGCTTCGTCCGGTCCAGATCATATCCATCCACTTGGGACGCGCCTTCGCCAGCGCCAGAACTTCCTCCACGGGGACGAGCCCGAAATCGGCAACGACGTTGATCTCGTCCAGGATCAGGAGGTCGTGCTTCGCCGCGCGCACGATCTCCCATGCCTTGTCGAGCCCCTGGCGCGCGAGCTCGCGATCCTTGGGGTCGGGGTTCTTGGGGTCCACGAAGGCCACCCGCCCAAACTGCCAAACCTCGACGCGCGGCAGCGATCGGAGCGTATCCAGCTCACCGTAGATGCGCCCTTTCATGAACTGGACGATCGCGATCGAGAACCCGTGACCATGCGCGCGAAGGGCACATCCGAACGCCGACGTGGTCTTTCCTTTGCCGGGTCCCGTGATGACGAGCAGGACGCCCTGGCGGGTCTCACGGCCTTCTCCTGGCTCGAGCGATCCCTCTGCGGCAACGTCATTTGCGGCGGTTTTGGACATCAAGTGATGTTACCACCCGCTCCGGGGGGTGTCAATCGGCTGAGGATCGACTCCGCGACCTGGAACGCGGACCGCGGGCGCCCGATCGCACGAGCATTTGCCTTCATCCGTTCCAGGTCAGCGCGGTTGGAGAGAAAGTGCGCCAGCCGAACCCTGAGCTCGAAGAGATCGTGGACGCGCACCGCGGCACCGGACTCCTGCAAGTAGTCGACGTTTCTCTCCTCCTGACCCGGAATCGGTCGTAGCGCCACGATCGGGACGCCGCGCGCCATGGCCTCGCTCGATGTGAGCCCTCCGGCCTTGCCGACGAGGAGATCGGCGGCCTCAAGAAAGAGATGCACGCGATCCGTGAATCCGTGGATCTTGATCCTCTGCTCCTGCCCCGCCACGAGCCCCGCCAGCCTGAGCCGCAGCGCATCGTTCCTTCCCGCGATCACGAGAGCCTGAACGCTCTCCGGGAGCCTGAGCACGGTCTCGACCATCTCCTCCATCGGCCCCCATCCGAATCCACCCCCCATCAGGACGAGCGTGAGCCGATTTGGGTCCGGGTCGAGCCCGAGCTCACGCCGCGCGGCTTCCATCCCGACGCCGGTCGCGAACTTGGGATCGATGGGAATCCCCGTCACCTCGATGCGATCGGCGGGCACGACGCCCGTCGCGACCAATTGCTCCTTCGCGGATTCGGTCGCGACGAAGTAGTGGTCGATGCCCGGGTAGACCCAGATCGGGTGGATCGAGAAGTCGGTCACCGCGCAGTAGACCGGAACCGTGACCGATCCGCGTTCGCGAAAGAGCGAGAGGACCTCCACCGGCAGAAACTGCGTGCACAGGATGGCGTCCGCCTTGAACCGCCGGGCGGCGGTCACAAAGTCACGGCAGCCGGCCGCGAGGATCGCGGACCGGAGCCGTTGCCGGAAGCTCTTCGCGGGGATCTCCTCGGCGCGACGGTAGAAGAAGCCCCAGATTCGGGGCACGCGATCGACGAGACGGTTGTAGGAGGAGGCGTAGAAGCGCCGGAGAAACGGCGAGGAGAAATCCAACGCGTCGCGCACGATCGGCTCGCACGTTGGATCGAGAGAGCGCAGTGCCTCTTCGACCGCGCGGGCCGCGCGCTCGTGCCCCACGCCCGCGCGGACGTGCAGGATGAGGATCCGCCTCGCCGCCGAAACGGCGCGCGGATCAGAAGAACTGGTTCCGACCTCCCGGGTAGGCATTGGGTACGTGCTGGACGAGGAGCTCCTCCCCACCTGCCCTCCAGGTGATCCCGATCACGTCGAAGCGCACCGGCCGATCGAGCAGGCCCCGGCGCGAGAGATAGCCTGCCGCGGCCCTCGCCACGTCCTCCCGCTTCTTCAGGCCCACCGCGTCCAGGGCCGTCGCGCGCCCCCCGGCGGTCCGGAACTTCACCTCGATAAAGACGACTTGATCCCGGTCGCGGGCGACGAGGTCGATCTCCCCCCGTCCCACCCTCACGTTCCGGTCCACCACATCCATCCCGCGAAGCATCAGAAATTCGGCGGCGATCCTCTCGCCGCAACGCGCCGCCCGCTCACGCCACATCCCGCCCCCGCTCCCAAGGCGCTTCCGGCTTCAGAAGCCCTCCAACACCTCCTGCACGAAGAGAAGCTCCCGGACGGGGCGGAAGCTCTTCCGATGAATCCCACAGGGCCCGTGGAGGCGGAGCGCCTCGAAGTGCTCCGGCGTCGCGTACCCTTTGTTGTGCTCGAATCCATACAGCGGATACGACAGCGCCTGCTCGTCCATCATGGCGTCGCGCGTGACCTTGGCGAGGACGGAGGCCGCCGCGACCGCGAGGCTCTTCGCGTCGCCGTCCACGACGGCTTCGCAGGGGGCGTCGCAGACGAGCGCATCCTGCCCATCAACGAGAAAGCCCTGGGGTATCATCCCCAGGGCGAGGACCGCACGGCGCATGGCGAGGAGAGAGGCCATGCGGATGTTGAACGCATCCACCTCCATCACGCTCCCCACCCCGACCCCCATCGCGACCGCCTGGACGCGAATCCGCTCCAGCGCCTCCTCGCGCTCCGGAGCAGTCATCACCTTCGAGTCTCGGACCCCCGGCAGCCTGGTGCCCGCCCGGAGCACGACGCAGGCGGCGACGACCGGACCCGCGAGCGGTCCCCGACCCGCTTCGTCGACCCCCGCGAGGAGATCGCCCCAGCGGGCACGATAGCCGTCATCGAAGCGGGCGAGTCCCCGGCGCGCCATCGTCGGAGGTTCGGTCTAGGCGCTTTCGGGGTTCAGTTTCTCGCGCTCGCCGACCTTCGCCGACTTGCCTCGTTTCCCTCTCAAGTAGAAAAGCTTCGCCCTGCGGACCTTCCCCTTGCGCGCCAGGTCGATCTTGGCCACGGCCGGGGAATGAAGCGGGAACGTCCTCTCGACTCCGACGCCCCCTGATACCTTGCGGACCGTGAAGCTTTGGCGCATCCCGCTTCCGCGGATGTTGGTCACGACGCCTTGAAAGATCTGGGAGCGTTCTTTCTCCCCCTCGATCACGCGCACGTAGACCTTGATCGTGTCGCCGGGAGCAAACTCCATCTTCCGATCCGTCTTGAATCGGTTTTCGAAACGCTCCACCGTGCTCATGGTTCCCCCTCCTCTTTTATCTCGTCCAATAGCGATCGGTCTTCGTCGCTCAACGAGCGCCCGAGGATCAGATCGGGACGCCGGTGCCATGTTCGGCGGAGCGCTTCGCGACGCCGCCACAACCGGATGCGCTCGTGATTTCCGCTCAGCAACACCTCCGGAACGGTGAGGCCCCGGAACTCTTCCGGGCGAGTGTACACGGGGGCGTCCAAAAGCGGCTCTGAAAAGGAGTCCGCCTCTGCGGATTCTGCGTCCCCCAGCACCCCCGGAATGAGTCGCGCCACCGAGTCCAGGATCACGATCGAGGCCGCTTCTCCGCCCGAGAGCACGTAGTCGCCGATCGAAACCTCCTCGGCGCCCAGGAGCGGAATGACCCGCTCGTCGATCCCTTTGTACCGCCCGCACAGGACCGCGATCTCGGACGCGCCTTGGAGCTCCTGCGCCCAGCCCTGCGTGAATCGGCGACCCTGAGGCGATGTGACCAGCACGCGGGGCGTATCGGCGCCCGCCCGCCGGCGCACGCTCTCGTAGGCGCGCAGGATCGGCTCCGCTTTCATCACCATGCCCGCGCCGCCCCCGTACGGATAATCGTCGGTCGTGCCGTAGCGGTCGGACGTGAAGTCCCGGATCGGAACGATCTCGACCTCGAGGAGCCCCTTCTCCCGGGCGATCCGGATCATGCCCTCGTCCAGCGACCCCGAGAAGAACCCCGGGTTCAAAGTCAGGATCGAGAAGCGCATTCCGGGTCCCCCGCGGGGCTACTCGTTCAGTCCGGGCGGAACCTCCACCACCATCTCGCCGCGCTCCAGGTCGACCGATAAGACGACGCTCGCCAAGGACGGGAGCAGCGTCTCGCCGCGTGGACCGCGCACGACGATGACGTCGTTGGCGCCGGTCGAGAAAATGTCGGCGATCGTCCCAAGCTCCAAGCCCGCGCGCGTGACCACGCGGAGCCCGAGAAGAAGGTGATGAGGAGCCGCTCCCCGAAAGGACGCGCTGCCTGCACGGTCATCGCGCGCTCGCCGCCCCCCTCAAGGCGCGCTGTGACCGTCCGTCCTGGCGCAAAACGTTCCGGGGCGTCGCTCCAGACATCGACGACCACTTCCCCCTTGATCCCGTGGGCCCTCGCGATCGAGCCCACCAGGATCGGCTCTTCGGGTCGCTCAGTCTGCAATCTCGAGCACGGCCCGCCGGTCCTCGGCGCTCGCCGACGCGGAGAGGAGCGTGCGCAAAGCGTGAGCCGTCTTTCCTTCCCTGCCGATCACCTTTCCCAAATCGGTCGGTCCCACGCGCAGGGTATACACCGCGGTTTGCCCGGTGACACGCTCGTCCACATGCACGAGATCCGGATGGTCCACAAGGTTTCGCGCGCAATACTCGATGAAGGATTTGAGCCGCGTAGAGTCGCTCATTTCTTCGGCTTCTTCGCCTTCCTCGCCTTGGGGGCTCCGGTCGCCTTCTTGGCCTTGGCCTTCGCGCGGGTCTTTGCTTTCTTCTGGCTCCCCTTGGTGACCGGCTTTGCCTTACGGACCGCCTTTGCGGCCGCCTTCGCCTTCTTCTCCTTCTTAGGCTTCGCCTTGGCCGCCTTCGGCTCCGCTTCGGGTCGGGGCTCGGAGGGAAGCGGCGCCGGACGAAGAGCCCCGGGCGCGTGCTTCGCCATCATCACCTCGACCGACTCCGAAGGTCTCGCTCCGCGGCGAATCCAGAACTCGAACTTTCCGGCGTCCACGTGGAACTTCGCGGGCTCGGTCAGCGGGTCGTAGTAGCCCAGCTGCTCGATGTAGCGGCCGTCGCGGGCGAATCTCGAATCCGCGACGACAACGCGGTAGAACGGGCGTTTCTTGGCGCCCGCCCGTTTCATGCGAATGACGACTGACATTCTTCCTCTCCTCCGTGGTGGTACGTGGCGTGGGAAGGGCCCGGTTAGGGCATCCCCATCGGGAGCCGCCCGCGCTTCCCGCCGAATCGCTTCAGCATCGTCCGCGTCTGCTCGAATTGCCGGAGCAGGCGATTCACGTCCTGCACCGTGGTGCCGCTGCCGCGTGCGATCCGCTTGCGGCGGCTGCCGTCGATGACTTGTGGCCGGGTTCGCTCCTGGCGGGTCATCGACTGGATGATCGCTTCGGTCCGCCGGAGCTCCTGCTCGCTGAGCTGGACCCCCGCCGGGACCTTCACCCCGGGGAGCATCTTCAAGAGCTCGTCCATCGGACCGAGCTTTTTCATTTCCTGAAGCTGCCCGAGAAAATCCTCGAGCGTGAACCCCTCCTTGCGAAGCTTCTTCTCGAGCGCCTCGGCTTTCGAATGATCGAGCCGCTCCTGGGCGCGCTCGACCAGCGTCACGACGTCCCCCATCCCCAGGATGCGCGACGCGAGCCGGTCCGCGTGAAACGCCTCGAGCGCTTCGACCTTCTCGCCGACTCCCAGATAGCGGATCGGCGCCCCGCAGACGGCGCGCAGCGAAAGGGCCGCGCCGCCCCGAGCGTCACCGTCCATCTTCGTGAGCACGAACCCGGTTACGCGGAGCCGCTTCGTGAAGGCTTCCGCGATCAGGACCGCGTCCTGCCCCGTCATGCCATCCAGGACGAGCAGCGTCTCGGTCGGCTGGAGCGACCCCTGAAGCCGGGCCACTTCGGCCATCAGCTCCTCGTCCACATGGAGCCGGCCCGCCGTGTCCGCGATCAGAAGATCGAAGCCCTCACGATCCGCTCGGGATCGCGCCTCCTCGGCCAGAAGGACAGGGTCGCTCGCGTCCCGGCTCAAATACACCGGCGCATCGATCGATTTCCCTAGCACTTCGAGCTGGTCGATCGCCGCGGGGCGCCGCAGATCCAACGCCGTGAGCAGGACCCGTTTACCGCGCTCTTTCCAGTGGCGCGCGAGCTTCGCCGCGCTCGTGGTCTTTCCGGAGCCCTGGAGGCCGACCATCAGAACCACGGCCGCGCGGTTCGACGGGAACTGCATGCCGGCCGCCGTCGTACCGCCGAGCAGGGAAACAAGCTCGTCGAACACGATCTTGACGACCTGCTGCCCGGGCGAGACGCTCTGCAGAAGCTCGACGCCTACCGCCCGCGTTTCCACACGCTTACAGAGGTCGCGCGCCACGGCTAGGT
>VBOX01000078.1 GCA_005893265.1 Candidatus Eiseniibacteriota bacterium
GGCGCGCTACGTGCGCGTGGGAGAGGCGAGTGACGTACCCGCTGGGCGCGCGGAGGTCTTCGACGTCGAGGACCGGAAGATCGCCGTCTTCCGGCTCGGGGATGGCTTCTACGCCATCGAGGACATCTGCACGCACGACGGCGGGCCTCTCGCCGAGGGAGAGATCGAGGAGGACCAGGTGATCTGCCCCCGTCACGGCGCGCGATTCGATATCAAGACAGGAGCCGCGCTCACCCTTCCCGCGGTCACGCCGGTCGAGTCCTATCCGGTGCGCGTGGAAGGAAACGAGCTTTTCATCGGGCTCCCGGATTAGCCAGGGCTCGAAAGGCCCGCAACCGGCGAGGAACTGATGGCGACCGAAGAGGAAATCAAGACTGCCTTGGAGCAGGTTATGGATCCAGAGATCAACCTGAGCATCATCGAGCTGGGGCTGGTGCGGGAGATCGACCAGACGGCCGAGCCGTTCGTGGTTCGCATGCTGCTGACGACGCCGTTCTGCCCTTACGCCCCCCAGATCATCCAGCAGGTGAAGGAAGTCGTCAGCACCGTGACGGGGAAGGCCACGGATGTGGAGATCCTGGCCGAACAGTGGACCCCGGAAATGATGCCCGACCCCGGTCTCCTGGGTCGCTGGTAGGAGGGAACATGCCGAAGCTGCCCCAGGCCGAGCTGGATCGAGCGCTCCGCGACCTTCCGGGTTGGACGGTGAAGGACGGCGCCATCACAAAGACGTTCAAGCACGACTCCTTCCCCGAAGCCATCGTGTTCGTGAACGCGGTGGCGCATTTGGCGGAGTTGGCGAACCACCACCCCGACATTGACATACGATACTCCAACATCACGCTCGCTCTCGTGACGCACGATCAGGGAGGGATCACCGACAAGGATGTGCAGCTGGCCCGTCGTATCGAGGAGATCCGCAAGAAGGCCGGGGTGCCGGCGTAGCGAATGACGCTGGAACCGCTACTGAAACCCCGGTCGGTCGCGGTGATCGGAGCCTCCCGCCGCCGTGACTCGATCGGCGGAGCGATCCTTCACAATCTGATCGAACAGGGCTTCCAGGGCCCGGTCTATCCGGTCAATCCCAACGCGACCCACGTGCAGTCGATCGCCGCCTACCCGAGTGTGTCCGCAATTACAGGGCCGGTCGATCTGGGGGTCATCGTCATCCCGGCCGAGCACGTGATCGAGGCCGCGACGTCTTGCGGGGAGAAAGGCGTCAAGGCTCTGATCGTCATCTCCGCGGGGTTCAAGGAGACCGGAGACGAGGGCCGGAAGCGGGAGCGCGCCCTTTTGGACGTCGCGCGCCGCTACAACATGCGCCTCGTCGGGCCGAACTGCCTCGGGATCGTGAACACCGATCCGAAGGTCTCGCTGAACGCGACCTTCGCGCCCGTGCGGCCTCCGGCGGGACGTGTCGCGTTCTCATCCCAGAGCGGCGCGTTGGGGCTCGCGATCCTCGACTACGCCCGCGAGCTCAATCTCGGCATCTCGCAATTCGTGAGCGTCGGAAACAAGGCCGAGGTCTCCGGTAACGACCTGATCGAGTACTGGGAGAAGGATCCCGGGACGGATCTGATCCTTCTCTACCTCGAGTCATTCGGAAATCCGCACAAGTTTACCCAGCTCGCCCGCCGGGTCGCTCGCACCAAGCCGATCATCGCGGTGAAGAGCGGGCGCACGCCTGGCGGCTCGCGGGCCGCTTCCTCGCACACCGGCGCGCTCGCCGGCTCGGATGCGGCGGTGGACGCGCTCTTCCGCCAAAGCGGCGTGATCCGAACGGACACCATCGAGGAGCTGTTCGACACCGCGATGCTCCTCGCGTCACAGCCCGTGCCGCTCGGCCGGAACGTGGCGATCCTGACGAACGCCGGGGGTCCCGGCATCATGGCCGCGGACGCGTGCGAATCGGCGGGGCTTTCCCTCCCGTCGCTCGAGCAGAAGACGGTGAAGGGGCTCAAGTCCTTCCTGCCGCCGGAAGCCAGCTTCAAGAACCCTGTCGACATGATCGCCTCGGCCGACGCGCCGTCCTATGAGAAGTCCCTGCGCATGCTCACGCTGGACAAGAACGTCGACGCGGTGATCGTGATTTTCGTGCCGCCGCTCGTTACCGGCGCGGAGGAGGTCGCGCGCGCGATCCTCGCGGGCGCCTCCAGGAGCAAGAAGCCGATTCTGTCCTGCTTCATGGGGAGCCACGGCGTTCCCGAAAGCCTTCGCTCGCTCCAGGAAGGGCACATCCCCTCGTATGCCTTCCCCGAATCCGCCGCGCGGACCCTGGCCCGGGCCGTGGGATACGGCGTCTGGCGCAGCAAGGGTGCGGGAAAGGTGCCGGCGATCCCTCGAATCGAGACCGAGCGCGGACGTGAGATCATCGCGAAGGTGCTCTCGACCGGCAAGCCCGGGCCGCGCTGGATGGACGCCGAGAGCATGAACGAGCTTTTCGCCGCCTACGGGGTGCCTACGAATCGATCGCGCCCGGCGGTGAACCGCGGCGAGGCCGCTTCCGTGGCGAAGAGCATCGGCTTTCCGGTCGTGGTCAAGGTGCGTTCGCCCGACGTCGTCCACAAGACCGAGGTTGACGGCGTGAGGCTCCGTCTAGGAAGCGAGGAGGAGGTGGCCCGCGCCTTCGATGCGGTTCGGACCGCCCTGGCGCGCGAGAAGCCGAATGCCCGCTTCGAGGGGGTCACCGTGGAGCGAATGGTCCAAGGGGGCATCGAGGCGATCGTGGGGGTGAGCCGCGATCCTACGTTCGGGCCGGTCTTGCTCTTCGGATTGGGCGGGGTCGCCGTCGAGCTCCTGCGGGACGTCTCGATGCGCGTCGCGCCGCTCACCGATCGCGATGCCGACGAGATGGTGCGCGAGATCCGCGGATTCCCGCTCCTCGACGGATACCGGGGAGCGCCCCGCTCGAACGTGCCCGCCCTCCTCGACCTCCTGCACCGGGTCTCGCGCATGGCGATGGAGCAGCCCAACCTCCAGGAGCTCGACCTGAATCCTGTGGCGGTCTTCCAGGGGGACGCTCCGAGCGTCGTCCTCGACGCGAGGGTGCGGCTGGCCCCGGACGGGAGCGCGTGAGCGGATCGAGGAGAGGGTGGGGTCGCGCGCTGTTCGCGCTCAGGCCGGAGGAGTGCGCGACCCTTCTGGTCTTCCTCCCCATGGCCTACACGCTCGCGCGCATGAGCGCCTCCCGGACCGATCTCCTGGACGGGCCGGCGGCGGCCTACCCCGGCGCGCTTACGCGACTCCTCGTGCTCCTTTCGTCGACGGCCATTTTCGCGTTGCTCATCAAGGCCAAACCCCAGTGGACGTTTTTCCGGGATGCGATGCCGTTCGTCTTCTGCGCGAATATCTACGGCAGCCTTCACGACCTGATCCGCTTTTTCCACGCGCCGGACATCACGGGCGCGCTCTACCAATGGGATCTCTCGCTCTTCGGGTTCGAGCCGACGATATGGGCGGAGCGCTTCGCGCGCCCGCTCCTCACCGATTTCTTCACCGTATGCTACTGGCTCTTCTACGTGCTCGGTCCGATGCTCGGCCTCTTCCTTTATCTCAGGAAAGACCACCGGGCTTTCCGCTATACCATGGTCACGCTCGTTCTCTGCTTGTATCTCGGGTATATCGGGTACGTCGCATGGCCCGCGTCCGCGCCGAGGCTCTTCATGCCGGGCGCCTATTCGGTTCCGCTGCACGGCACCCCGCTCTTGGATTTCACGCGTACCGCCACGGTCGTGGTCCCGCTGACCGCCTACGGCGCCTTTCCGTCGCTCCATTGCGCGGTCGCGCTCCTGGCGGTTCTCCTGGCATGGCGTTACCAGCGCTGGTTCTTCTGGGTCCAGCTGCCCTTCGCGACAGGCCTGGTCGTCGGCACGGTATACCTGCGCCATCATTGGGTCGTCGACATCCTCGCTGGATTCGTGCTGACGTTCGTGGCCTACTGGGCGGGGCCCCGAATCGAAGACTGGTGGACCCGACACGCCTCGGGAGGTCTACCCTCGGACCTCGCCCAACCGGCCGGGACGGCGAAGCCGATTCGAGAGCCCGAGCCGACGGCCCGGGTTGCGGCCAAGGTCATGGAGTCTTGAATTGAGTGCGAAGAAGAACCAAAAATCCAACCTTCGCGAGTGGCTCAAGACACTCACGATCGGAATCCTGGCCGTGCTCGTATTCCGCGGCATGGTCGCCCAGGCCTACCAGATCCCGAGCGGCTCGATGGAGCGCACGCTTCTCGTAGGCGACTACATCTACATCAACAAGATGCTCTATGGACCGGAGATCGACCTCGGACTGGGCGGTCACCGGTACTACCATCACAGGTTTCCGGGATTCAGGAAGCCGGAGCGGGGGGACATCATCGTCTTCCGCTACCCCGTCGATCTCCGGAAGGACTTCATCAAGCGCTGCGTCGCGGTCGAGGGACAGACGGTCGAGGTGAAGGACAAGACCCTCTACGTGGACGGCAAGAAGCAGGTCGAACCCTACGTCATCCACGAAGACGATCGCGTCCTGTCGCGGGATGCCGGCCCGCGCGACAACTTCGGGCCGCTCATCGTGCCGAAGGACCACATCTTCATGATGGGGGACAACCGAGACAACAGCCTGGACAGCCGCTTCTGGGGTCCCTTGCCGATCGCGCTGGTCAAAGGGAAGGCCATCTTCCGCTACTTCTCCTGGGACGGCGATCGGAATTGGCCCCGATTCAGCCAAATTCTTCGCCCCATACGCTGAGCCGAGGCGCCGGATGATGCGCGGGACGAAGATCGCCCTCGCGGTCCTCGCGATGGCCCCCATGGATTCCCTCCCAAGAATCGACCGGCCCGACCCGACGACACGATCGTCCCAGGAAATCGCTTTCGATGCCGGCGTCGAGTATCCAGCGGGCAGCTATCCCTGCTCCGTCGTGATCGGCCGCTTGAACGCGGATCCGATTCCGGATCTTGCGGTCGCGAACTACGGCTCGAACAAGGTTTCGGTCCTTCTCGGAAAAGGCGACGGGACCTTTCAGACCCGGCAGGAATTCGCCGGCCCTTTTCTCCCCTACACCCTCGTCATCGGTGACCTGAACCAGGACGGTCGTGAGGATCTGGCCGTGGCGAGTGAGGGCACCGGCACGGTGGCGGTGCTCTTGGGTCAAGGGGACGGCACGTTTGGCGGGCGGCGCGACGTCGAGGGAGGCGGTGGGGCCTATTCGATCGCGGTCGGCGATTTGAACGCGGACGGGATTCCGGACCTCGTCACGGCGAACCTGAACCTCAATAAAGTTTCGGTGCTTCTCGGGCGGGGGGACGGATCATTTCAAGCGGCATCGGCCTATCCGACAGCTCATGGGCCGCGGTCGGTCACGATCTCAAATCTCAACGCCGATGATGCGCCGGACCTCGTCGTTGCGTGCTTCAACTCCAACTGCGTC
This sequence comes from Candidatus Eiseniibacteriota bacterium, assembly GCA_005893265.1. Taxonomy (GTDB): domain Bacteria; phylum Eisenbacteria; class RBG-16-71-46; order SZUA-252; family SZUA-252; genus WS-7. The sequence continues at coordinate 5,411 of VBOX01000078.1, forward strand.
TCTGTTTTGCTCGGGAACGGCGATGGCACCTTCCGCCGCCGGCGGGACTATTCCACCGGCGTCTCCCCGTATTCGGTCGCGGTCGGGTTCCTCAACGAGGACTTGAGGCCGGACCTGGCGGTTACGAACCTGGTTTCCAACAGCATCTCGGTCCTTCTGGGGATCGGGAACGGTTCCTTTCGGGGAAAGCGGGAGATCCCCACCGGGCGCCAGCCTTACGCGCTCGCGGTCCTGGACCTGAACGCGGACGGCCGAGCCGATTTTGCTTCGTCGGATCTGGCTTCCAGCACTTGTTCGGTCCTGCTGGGGAAGGGAGACGGAGGATTCCGCAGGGCCATTCCTCTCAGAGTCGGGCGAAACCCTCAATCGGTCGCCGCGGGCGATTTGAACCTCGACGGGTGGCCGGATCTCGTGACCGCGAACTCGGCTTCGAACACCGTCACGGTCTTGCTGAATCTCGGGAAGTTCCGTCCTCGATGATGTATTTCGCGAGGAGATCTCGTGCGGGAATCCTTCTCCCCGACCCGGGGTGCACCACCCGGACCTCGAAGCCGTAGCGGTCGAGGCCGAAGTGCTGCTCGATCTGGCGCACGAGCCCTTCCACCCGGGCGTCCGCGCGGATCGTGCGCCCTCGACGACCCGCCCCGTGCGCGCGAACGAGGCCGGCACTGAACCCCTCTTGATAGGCCCGGCGTAGGAGCCGCTCCAGGGACCGCCAGTGCGCGCGTTTGATCCTCTTCAGTAGCTGCGTTTGAGTCATGCCGCTTCCCCCCTGTACCTCGGTCGGCGTATCCGGACTCAATTCGGCACAGCCTATCGGGGCGGCGCGTTACCGCCGCCATGCGCCCCCCCACGCATCGATCCTACCGGATTTGTCATGGGCGGGGGCGGGTCATCCAAAAGAGAGGGGGTCCCATTTCGGGACCCCCTCGTCGATGACTTGGTCAGGCGGAGATGTCGTTACCGATCCTGCCGCCCATCCCCGCGCTCATCACGATCGCGATCACGCCAGCCGCGATCCCGATTCTGCTGGCCGCGATCCCGGTCACGCCAGCCGCGATCCCGGTTCTGCTCTCCGCGGTCACGGTCCCGCCAGCCGCGGTCCCGATTCTGCTCGCCGCGATCCCGGTCCAGCCAGCCGCGGTCACGGTTCCGTGAGTCGCGATACGTGTACCTCGGCTCCTCGCGGAATTCGCGCCAATGCCTGCGATAGCGATAGGGCACGTAGCCTACGTCCCGCGGCACGGAACGATACCCGACATAGATCCACGGGCCGCGGTAATTACGCGCGCGGTACCAGCCGCCGTCGTAGTTGTAGTACCAGAACCTGCCGCACCGATACATGTCGTAGTCGTAGTCGCGGACGTAGTAGACGCGCGTGCCGGGTACCACGACGACATCGGGTTCATCATAAAAGACGACGTCTGGGCCACGGTATCGGTCACCAAAGTGCAGGTCGACCGAAACGCTGGTCCTCGCGGACGCGCTCGACGTCAAGGAGCTCAGCGCGAACACGAATGCCAAACATGCGGTCCAACTGGATAGGCGTTTCATGAGGACCCTCCTTTTCCCTTGGCTGCTGCCACCGCCCTGGGGGCGGTCTGACCATAGGTAAAAGCAATGGCTGTGCCACGGCATTCTAGGCGCATAAGCCATTGAATATAAACAACGTAAGCCAAGCTCCAGTGTGGTTATGCCTGTCCCTTATGTAGACTCACCGTACCGAAGGGTGGCTAATTGGCCACAGGGTCAAATCAGGGTCTGGGGGCCGCCCGGTAATGAAAAGGGGCCCCAGGAGGGGCCCCGGCTGTTCCCAATGCTGCGGGGTCTCGTCGCCTAATTTCCGTGCCCGTGCCCTCGGCCATGCCCGTGCCCGCTTCCCTTGTCCTTGCGCGCCTCCTTGTAGTGCCCATAAGCGTGACGGCACCGACTCATAGCCGACGTAGACATAGCGGCCATTGTAGCGCCGTGCGCGGTACCAACCCCCGTCGTAGGTGAAGTACCAATAGCTGCCGTACCGATAGATGTCGTAGTCGTAGTCACGAACGTAATAGACGCGCGAGTCTGGCACCAAGACGACGTCCGGCTCGTGACGGAACTCAAGGCTGGGGCCGCGGTAGGGATCCCCCACGCGCATGTTGATCGAGACGCTAGTATCCGCGCCCGCATTCGACGCCGCCGCGGTCACCGAGACCGCCATGGCGGAGCACACGATCCATAAGGGTAATCGCCTCATGGTGTTTTCCTCCCAGTTTGCCGACCGTTGGTTAGAGCCACACCGATTGTGGCCGTCCCCGTCCGGGACGTGAATTAAAGCAACCGCCATGCCATCGTCGAAGGGTAAAAGCGGTTGTAGGAGCGGTTAGCCCTTCCGCCGGGTCGGGCATCGCCTGCTCAGCGCCGGCGGGCGACCTCGTCGGCGTAGACGCGGGCGCTTTGTCTGGGAGAACGGGGCCGGTCCGCCTTTGCGAAATCGATCGCGAAGAGGCCGAAGCGTCCGTGGTAACCATCGTTCCATTCGAAGTTGTCGAAGAGCGACCAGTGGAAATATCCCCTCACGTCCGCGCCGCGGGCTCGCGCCCGATCGACCGCGGCCAGGCTCTCGCGTATGAACCCGGGGCGAATTCGGTCGCTGGCGTCGGCGATGCCGTTCTCGGTGACGATGAGCGGGAGGCCGAATGCCGCGCATTCCATGAGCGCACGCTCGAGGCCTTCCGGGTAAGCCTCCCATCCGAGATCGCTCACAGGGGCGCCGGGACGCGCTTGGCGCGGCTCCTTCCCGAATAAGCTCACCATCCACCGCGTGTAGTAATTCACGCCGATGAAGTCCGAGGAGCCCCGCAGGGCATCGACCTGCCGTCGAACCGGGCGGATACCCGGGATCGCGAGATGGATCGGTTCGCCCCGCAGCGCGCGCGCGACGGCCACGTTGAAAACACCGTGCTGGATGGCCGCGGATACGTGCTCGAATGGCCACCACGGGTGCAGCGGTTCGAGCAGCACCCAGTGCTTCGCGACCCCGATGAGCGCGGGTTTCCCGTCTCCATCCGCGTCCACGCGGTCCGTCTCGCGTAGGGCGACAGAGGCCAGGGCATGCGCCTCCAGGAGATTCGCGATGACCCCGAGCGCGCGGGCGCGGTCCTTCACCCCGGGAGGCCACGCGCCCTCGTCGTATGCGTGGAAGGCCAGAACCTCGGGCTCGTTGATCGTGACCCAGACGTCCACGAGATCGCCGTAGCGCTCGCCGGCCAATCGCGCGAAGCGAGCGAAGTGCGGGAGATTGCGCGCGACCTCCCATCCGCCGAGCGCGGAGAACCAGCGTGGATTCGTGAAATGGTGCAGCGTGACCATCGGCGCAATGCCGCGCGTGCGGCAGGCGATGAGAACACGGCGGTAATGCTCGATCGCTCCTTCGTCGTAACGCCCGGGTTCCGGTTCGATGCGGCTCCATTCGATCGAAAACCGGTACGCATCGAGCCCGAGCGAGCGGAGAAGATCGAGATCCTCTTCGTAGCGGTCCCAATGAAGGCAAGCGGCGCCGGATCGGTCCCCGTCCCGTATCTTTCCCGGCAGCTGCTCCCAATCCCACCAATCGTTCCGGTCGTTCCCGCCCTCGACCTGGTGCGCGGAGGTGCCCGCACCCCAGAAGAAGCGGTTTGGGCTAGGTTTCCTGGCCATGCACCTCCGGTTCCACGCGGGCCTTCAGAGTTCTGGAGAAAGGGGCTCGGGCGAGGAGAACCGCGGCCCGAGCAGCGCGGCGAGCGACGCAGCCTGCTCGCGAATTTCGGGAACCGCCGTGGTCTCCCAGAAGAGCCCCTTGAGCGGCGGGCCCAAGGTGAACAGCACCGTCGACGGCCTGCCGTCGGCGCCGATGAGCGCCCCGCGTTCGCCGGCGTCGAAGCCCAGCCCGAGCGGTCCGGGCCGCGCGAGCCCCCGCGCGAGAAGATCGCGAACCAGAGGATCGCGGGACAGCCGATACTGCATCTCCGGTCCCGTGCAATTCACGACCCGGCTCACGTCGAATGTTTGCGGGGCCGCCGAGCCGCGCCGGATCACGCGCACCTCGATCGAGCTTCGCCCCTCGCGGGCTCCAACGATGCGACCCGCCTCGACCCGAAGCTGTCCCGAGCGGCGGAGCGCGGCGATCGTCCTCGCGTTTTCCGGCGCCATGCGATGGCGGTGTACCTCCCAGTAGGGCCGTGCGTGTCTCAGGAATCGCCTCCGCTCACGGTCCGGCCAGGACGCCCAGATCAGTCCCGTCTTGGGCCGCATCGAATCCACGACCGATCGCCACCCCACGCCGGCCTTCGCCGCGGCGCTCACTTCCTCGCGCATCGCCTGGATGAGACGGCGCGGGGTCAACGCCTGTCCGCCGACACGTGGCTCCCACGCGGGGGGGAGGTTCTCCTCGTGCGGGTGGGGCAAGAGCCCGTGCGTCGAGACCGCGACGATCGGCCCGCGGTGGCTCCGGTACTCGAGCGCGAGCGCGATGTCCACCATGGTCAGATTTGATCCGATGGTCAACACGGGATCGCCGGGTTCGAGGCCATCCAGCGCCGCCGGGTCCCAGGGATCCCCCACATAGCGGCGGCTCGAGGGAGGAGAGACTTCTCCCAGGGGATCGGAAGGGGGCGGGTTTCCGATCGCGAGGACCACGCAGCGCGCCTCGATCGAGGTTCCATCGCGCAATCGGATTCGAGCGCCCTGCTCCGCGGCATCGATCGAGACGGCTTCTCCCACCATTCTCACAAGGCGCGCGCACGAGCTCTCGGCGGCGGCGCGAAGGGTGTGCTCCACGTAGGCCCCGTACACCTGTCGTGGAAGGTAGGCCGATTCCGAGGCGAGAGATGGCTCCGGGGAGCCTCCGTTGGCGAGCCAACGGAGGAGGTGATCCGGCTCCCCGGCGATCGCGCTCATGCGGCTCACGGGGACGTTGAGAAGGTGGCAGGGAAGTGAGGTCGCGAACGCGGTCCCCGAGCCGAACGGAGGTCTCCGCTCGAGCAGCAGAAGATCGAAAGGTTTGGTCGCGTTCCGCAGGAGTTGGGTGGCCGTGAGCGAGCCGGTAAAGCCGGCGCCGATCACGGCGAGGCGAGGCGTCTCGGTCAATCCCATGCAGTCGGCCGGCGAGGGTTGCTCCATTGGACTTGGGCGATTAGGGGGACCCGGTATTATCGCCTCGCCGGCTCCGGCGGGCCAGCAGGAATCCGGGGCCTTCTCGGTTTGCTCCCCTGGTATGATCCCCGCTTATGCCCGCCCACCCACCGATCCGCGTCCTTCTTATCGGCACTGGCTTCGGAGCCCAGGTCCATGCGCCGGGCTTCGCCTCGAACCGCGCGTTCAAGCTGGCGGGGGTCGCGAGCGGGAATCTCGAAAACGCGCGTCGTGTCGCCGCGGAATTCGCGATCCCGTATGCGACGGACGATTGGAAACGGATGCTCGATGAGGCGGATGCGGACTTAGTCTCGATCGCGACGCCGGTCGACCAGCACTACCCCATGGCCCGCGCGGCGCTCGAGCGCGGCCGGCACGTCCTCTGCGAGAAGCCCTTCGCGATGAATCTGGCCGAGGCACGCGAGCTCAGCTCCCTCGCCGCGGCCAAGGGCGTGGTCCACGTCGTGAATCACGAGTTTCGCCATTTCCCCGCGAGGGAGACGCTCACGCGG
>VBOX01000079.1 GCA_005893265.1 Candidatus Eiseniibacteriota bacterium
CCGAACCGCCCGTGCTGGTAGAGGAGCGCGACGATCGGGTGGGCGAGCGCCATCAGGATCATCGTCGCGGGGAGCGTCAGGAAGAGCCCGAACCGAAGCGAGAAGGAGATCGTTCGCTTGAGCTCGGGCATCTCCTTCCGGGCCGCGTGGCGCGAGACCTCGGCGAGCGTCACCGTCGCGATCGCCACACCGAACAAGCCGATCGGAAGCTGCATGAGCCTGTAGGCGTAGTTGAGCCAGGAGACGCTTCCCTGCGGCAAGAGCGAGGCCAGGAACGTGTTCACGAAGATGTTCACCTGCGTGGCCGCCAGCCCCACCGCGGCCGGCGCCATCAGCGTCACGATGCGGAGCACCCCTGGGTCGCGGAAGGAGATCTCGGGGCGCCATCGGAACCCCTGACCCCAGAGCGCGGGCACCTGGATGAAGAGCTGCCCCAGCCCTCCCAGGAGAACGCCGAATGCCATTCCGACGATCGGCTCGAGCCCGAAGCGCGGGCAAATCGGCGCGATGAGGAAGCCCGAGGCGATGAGGGCGAGGTTCAGCATCGTGGGCGCGATGGCCGGAATGAAGAACACCCGGCGCGTGTTCAGGACGCCCATAACCGCGGCCGCGAGCGCCACAAGAAGGAGAAAGGGCGTCATGATCCGGGTCATCTGGGTCGTCAGCTCGAGTTTTCCCGGCACCTGCCCGAATCCCGGGGCCATCAAAGGAACGATGTGATCCGCGAACACGATTCCCAGGATGCAGATCGCCGAGACGGTGACGACGAGGAAGTTCATGACGAGGTTCGCGAGGCGCATGGCCGCCTCCCGGCCCTCGGTCTCCTGAACCCGGGTCAGGGTCGGAACAAAGGCGGCGCTCATCGCCCCTTCGGCGAAGAGATCGCGGAGCAGATTGGGAATCCGGAAGGCGACTTGGAAGGCGTCGACCGCGAGGCCGGCTCCGAAGAATGCCGCGAAGATCTGCTCGCGGATGAGCCCCAGGAGCCGGCTGGCGAGGGTGGCGAGGGAAACGATCCCGGCCGCGCGGGCGAGACCGGTCTCTCGTGCCGGGGCCGCTTGGTGAGCCGCCCCGGCATCATCGGGCGGCGTCGGGACTTCGCGGCTCTCGGTCACGCGGGCTCATGCTCAAGGGAGCGGTCGGCCTTGTCAAGCTCGGCGCCCGAGGGTCGCGGCGCCGGTTTCGCGTCGCGCGGGCTCCCGACGGGGCCCACCTGAACCGGGAAAAGTGATCGGTGTTCTGTTATAATGAGTGGGACTCGGGAGGCGCTTCCGACCCACCTCGGCACCAATCTGAGGAGAACCTCCATGGCCGCCCACGACCAGGACAAAGAGCTCGTCGAACGTCTCATCGCGGAGACTAACCTCTCGGCCCGGATGGACGCTTTGATCGGGGAAATCTGCGACAAGCTCCGGGAGTACGGCGTCTCCTCACCCCACAAGGCGTTCAACGACCTCGTGGACCCGTTTCGCGAATACTTCATGTTGGAGTATGAAGAGGAGCGGGGGCTCGAGGAATCCGAAGAGGAAGAAGAGGACGAGGAAGAGGACGAAGAGCGGAATTTGTGAGCTCTTTAACCCTCTGACCCCTCGACCCAGAGCCTTCGCAAGAGCGCCAGGTTCCTCCGGTCCATCACAACCCCGTCCTTCCCCTTCGGTGTCTCCAAGAGCTTGGGGATCGCGTTGAGCCTTGCGTCGCGCAGCATGCGGGCGAAAGGCTTCGTCCCGAGATACCCCTTCCCGATGTGCTCGTGGCGGTCGACCAGGCTCCCGCGCTCCGTCTTGGAGTCGTTGAAGTGGATGGCCCGGAGCGCTTCCAGCCCCAGAATGTCGTCGAATTCCTGGATCGTCTGGTCGTATCCCCGCTCGCTCACGATGTCGTACCCGGCGGCGTGGACATGGCAGGTGTCGAGGCAGACCTTGACCAGGTCGGGACGTGCCACGCGATCGCGGATCCGCGCCAGCTCCTCGAACCGGCGCCCGATCGTGGTGCCCTGGCCGGCCACGGTCTCGAGAAGGACCGTCACGGAGGCGGCCTTCGCGATCGCGCGCGCCTCGTTGAGCGAAGCGGCGACCCGGTCGCATCCTTCGCGCACGCCGCGGCCCATGTGCGCCCCGGGATGAGTGACGAGGTACGGGATCCCGAGAGCCTCGCAACGGGACAGCTCCTCCGCGAAGGCACGGATCGAGCGCCGTCTCAGGGTGGCCAGCGGCGAGGCAAGGTTGATGAGATAGGAGTCGTGGGCCACGACCGCACGAAGTCCGCTCCGCGCCCAGGTCTCACGAAACGAGCGGACATCCGCCCGTAGGAGCCGTTTCGCCTTCCACTGGTTGGCATTGCGGGTAAACACCTGCAACGCGCGCGCCCGGACTGCGAGCGCGCGCTCGATCGCCCGCGACATGCCCCCCGCAATGCTCATATGCGCTCCGATCAGAGGCCCCGGGTCGGACGGTCGCTCGACCAGGCGAATGGGGGTGTTACTATGCGGCGGCTTCATGGGGTTATCCGGCTCGTCTTTCCGCTTGAGGAAGGGCGTGCTACGGCCGATTTTTCCAAGGACGGGCGCTTTTGTCGCCTCGGGGGCTTGTACGAAGCCTATGAAGGATAACGGGAAAGGGCAAGCCCGCCGGGGACCGAGCGCGCGGCGTGCCGCGGTGCGCCCCACGCGTCCGGTGGCGCGGTTTTGCATGGTGTGCGGGGGCGCCATGCGTTCGATCCTGGAACACGGGGTCCGCCGCCGCGGCTGCTCCCGTTGCGGTTTCATTGCGTATCGAAATCCCGTGCCGGCGTGCGGGGTCCTGATCCAGCGGAAGGGATCGATCCTGCTCGCGCGGCGAGGCCACGAGCCTCTGAAGAATGCCTGGGGCATTCCGGCCGGTTTCATGGAGTACGGAGAGCATCCGGAGGAGACCGCGGTGCGCGAGGCGCTCGAGGAAACGGGACTCAAGGTTCGCTTGACCGGGCTGTTTGGGGTCTACGCGGGGCGCGACGATCCGCGCACCCGGGCCGTGTTGATCCTGTACAACGCTCGGATCGCCGGGGGAAAGCTTCAACCGGGCGACGACGCGATCGAGCTGGGCTATTTCCCGCTCGATCACCTGCCGCGCCCCATGGCGTTCCGCGCCCATCGCGAAGCTCTGAGGGACTTGCGACGGATGAATCGGGAGAGAAATCGATGAGCGTCCGCATCCTGCACCTCGCCGACCTGCACCTCGGGGCCGCGTTCCCATCCATGGGGGAGCGGGGACCGGAGCGGACACGCGATTTGCTGAGTGCCTTCCAGCGCGCGATCGAGTTCGCTTCGTCGCCGGAGCATCCGGTGGATCTGGTCGTGATCGCGGGGGACCTGTTCGACACCCACGACCCCGACGAGGGGCTCGTCTTCCAGGTCGAGTCGTCCTTCGAGCGTCTTTCTAAGGCGAATGTCCCCGCGTTTCTCGTGCCCGGGACCCACGATGCCTATTCCTATCGCCGCTCGGTGTACCGCAGGCTCCGCCTGCCCGAGGGATCCCAGCTTCTCGCCGAGCCGCGGCTTCGGCCCGGGCCGCGCATCACGATCCGGGGAGAGACGGTGCAGCTATACGGGATCGCCTACGATCCGACGGTCTCCGCGCGGCCGCTCAGCGATTTCTCCCGCTCCGGGGTAGCCGACCACCACGTCGGGATTCTCCATGGAGCTTTGCAAGATAGCCCGACCTGGAAGATCCGCCCATCGGATCTCCCGATCGACCGGGTGGAAATCGACGCCTCCGGGCTCCACTACCTGGCCCTTGGGCACTATCACAACTTCGTCGAGGTGCGCGAGGGCGGCTCGGTAGCGGTCTACCCCGGAACGCTCGAGGGCAAGAAGTTCGGCGAGGACGGCGCGCGCTACCTCGTCGTCGTGACGCTCGCCCGCGGCGAAGTATCCATCGAGCGCAAGCCTTGGAACACGCGCACCCTCTCCCAGGTCGCCGTCGATTTCCTGAACGCGGAGGTACATGACGAAAGCCGGCTGGTGGACAGGATCGCTTCCTTCGCCGGGGAACGCGAAATCGTTCGCGTGCGCCTCGAGGGCGCGGCCGATTTCGTGTTCGAGCCCGAGCGCATAGCCGCCCGGATCCGAGACCGGTTCTTCCACCTGGAGATCGACGACCATACCTACCTCATGGACGCGGCCCTCTTGGGTCAGTTCCGCGACGAAGCCACGATCCGCGGCGCGTTCGTGAGGCGCACGCTGGAGCGACTCTCGCGGGCGAAAACGCAGGAGGAGAAGGAGACCGCGACGCTCGCGCTCCGGATCGGGCTCGCCGAGTTCCAGAACCCACGCCATGCGGTTTGAGCGCATCCACATCGAGGGCTTCGGCCCCATCGCGGGGTATGAGGCGGTTCTCGAGCCGCGACGGCTCAACCTCATCATCGGACCCAACGAATCCGGCAAGTCATCGTTCGCCGCGGCGATCGTGGCGGCGCTCTTCGGCTTCTCCTCCCACGAGGAGGAAGCGCGAGCCCGCCCTTGGGAGGGCGCGCGCCACCGCGTGACGCTCATCTTCGAGGCGGGCGGCTATCGTTGCCGCGTCTGTCGCGATTTTCATAGTCATGAAGTCCACGTGGAGCGACTGGGGAAAAACGGAGAGGAAGCCGAAGCCACCCTCTTCCGAGGCGCCCCCAACCCGCGCGGTCGCGGGCCCGAGCTGGAGCAGTACGAGGGCCTCCTCCGATCGTGGTTCGGCTTCACCGAGGCCCGGCTGTTCCGCGAATCCTGCTACGTCCGCGAAAACGCGCTGGAGACCAGGATCTCGCCGGAGCTCCGGCACCTGATCTCGGGAGCCGTCGAGGCGGATTACCAGCAGATTCAGGAGGCGTTGCTCGATCGCTTGGACTCGCTCACGCGGGAGCACCCGTTCGATGCCCGCGCCAGGAAGCGCGCCGACCGGTCCATCGAGAAGCGGAAGGGGACGCTGGAGCTCCTGCGCGGGCGTTTCGCCCGATCGGAATACGTCCTCCGTGAGCTCAAGTCCAATTTCGCCGAGCGCTCCGCGGCGGAAGCACGGATGAGCGAGCTCAAAGCCGACATGGCCGCCAAGGAGCGCCTGACCGCGGATCTCGAGACCCTCGTGCGCCTCCGCGAGGAGCAGCGCAAACACCTGAAACGCGCGCCCGCGATCGGGGAGGAGCTGACGCGCGCCCGCCGGGCACGAGGGCGAATCCAGGACATCGATCGCAAGATCGCGGACCAGCTGACCTATCTTGCGAACGCGCCCGATGAGGTCGAGTCGGACATCATGCGGCTGCAGATTCTCCGCGTTCAGGCGACCCGCCACCAGAAGACCGGAGAAACGGAGCGAAAGCGCCTCGAGGAAATGCACCAGCCCTCCTTCGCGATCGGCCTTCTGTTCACGCTCGCGCTGGGAGCCGCCTTTGGGTTCCTCGGTTACGCGGCCCTAAAGTCGGCGGTCGCCGCGGGGGTTGGCGGTGTCCTCGGGGCCGCCGCGGGGATGCTCGCGATCCGCCTTTTCGGCTTGAGCGCCGAGCGGGGCCGGGCCCTCGCCGACGCGAGGTTTCGCGTGGCCGAGGACAATATCCGTACCTTGAAGCAGGAAATCGACACCGTCGAGATTCGCGCGAATCCTTATCTCGCGGGGCGGACGCTCGAGATCGTGCTTGCCGACTTAAAACAGCTCCGCGAGTTGGAGAACGAGCGGCGCGAGCACGTTGCGGTCGTCCAATCCCTGCCGGTTCCCGAGCGCCTCGAGGCCGAATCGCATGAGATCGACGACGCCGTCAACGCGCTTCGGGGGAAGGAGAAGTTTCTCGTCGGGCAGACGCCGTTCCTGGCGCCTTTCCGAGAGGATCCCGTGCGCGCGGCCGAGGCCTCGGATCGCTTGAGGCGTGAGATCAACGGGATCCGAACCAAGATCGAAGCCGAGCAGGAGAGCCTGGAGCGCCTGATGCGCCGCCCGGGCGGCGCCGAGTCGGATGCGGAAAATCTCGAGGCGCTCGAAGAAGCGATCGCGACCGAAGAGGAGGCGCTTCGACGCGAGGAGCGTCTGTGCGGCGCGCTCCTTGTGGCCCTCGAGGTCCTGCGTGATTCGGTGCTCGATTACCAGAAAGAGCACGTGGCGCGGCTCGCCCAGGTCTCCGGACAGACGCTCGGGCACCTGACCCGGGGCCGCTACTCCGGGGTGACGCTCGATACCGAGCTCAACCCGACCGTGAGACTGGACGGCGCGCGGGAGATTCCGGTCGAGGCCCTGAGCCATGGGGCCCGAGACGCCTTCTACTTCGCCCTGAGGGCCGCCCTTGCCCAGGAGCTGGCTGCCCGGGAGCCGCTCCCCCTCCTCCTGGACGATCCCACGGCCCATTTCGACGAGGAACGCCGGGGCTCCCTGGTAGGGCACCTGGAGGACCTGGCAAAGGACTTACAGGTGATTCTCCTGACCCACGACCGGCGTATATTGAATCAGGTGCGCGAGGCCCACGTGCTGAAAATCGGAACTGAAGGCTCCCCAACCGATTCAACCCGAAAAATCCAGATCCGCCGCTAGCACAAACGGTTCAAGTTCTGTTTGTTTCGGGCCGAATTTTGGTCCGTATGGCGACTCCCGCCCCCGTCAAGAAGAGCGACTCCCCCGAGCAGAAGGCCGAGCGCATCGGGGATCAGGTGCTGGCGCTTGATGTTAAGCGAGTGGCCGATTGGCTCCAGGCCCTCGTGCGCACGCTCA
>VBOX01000080.1 GCA_005893265.1 Candidatus Eiseniibacteriota bacterium
ACTTGTGCGTGATCGACTTCCGCTCATCCGGAAGCCTCCGCCTCCTCGGCTGCGCCGGGGCCTGGGTCGCGCCCCGGTCCTCTTTGCCGGTCGAGAGCGGCTGGCTCCGCTTCGATCCGTCGCGATAGATCGCGATCGCCTTGAGCCCCGCTTTCCACGCGGCCACATAGGCGTCCGCGATATCCTGCGGCGTCGCCGACTCGGGCATATTCACGGTCTTCGAGATCGCGCCTGAGATGAACGGCTGCACGGCCTCCATCATCCGGATGTGGCCCATGTGCTGGATCGTCCGGGTTCCGCTCTTCGGCTTGAAGGCGCAGTCAAAAACGGGGAGGTGCTCGTCCTTGAGCTCCGGCGCTCCTTCGATCGTCTCGTGCTCGTCCACGAACTGCACGATTCGATTCACCGCATCCTCCCCGTAGCCGAGACGACGCAGCGCCTCGGGCACCGTGTTGTTTACGATCTTGAGCATTCCGCCGCCGGCGAGCTTCTTGTACTTCACGAGCGCGATGTCGGGCTCGATGCCGGTCGTGTCGCAATCCATCATGAAGGCGATCGTGCCGGTGGGCGCAATCACCGTAACCTGCGAGTTCCGGTAACCGTACTCGGCGCCGAGCGTGGTGCACTCCTCCCAGGTCGCCCGCACCGAATCCATCATGTCGCGAGGCAGGGAGCGCGAATCGATGCGATCCACGTGGGAGCGATGCTTGGCGATGACGCGGAGCATCGGCTCCCGGTTCTTCGCGAAGCCGAGGAAGGGCCCTGTGACGGCGGCGATGCGCGCGCTGGTCGCGTACGCGTGCCCGTGCATGAGGGCGCTCAGAGCCGCCGCGACGCCGCGCCCTTGATCGCTGTCGTACGGAATTCCCCACGACATGAGGAGCGCGCCCAGGTTCGCGTATCCGAGACCGAGCGGACGGTAGTCATGGCTATTCCGCTCGATCGCCGGCGTGGGATACGAGGCGTTATCGACGATGATCTCCTGGGCCAGGATCATGGTCTCGACGCCGTGCTTGTACGCGTCGACGTCGAAGGTCTTGTCCGGGCGCAGGAACTTCATGAGATTCAGCGACGAGAGATTGCACGCGGAATCGTCCAAGAACATGTATTCCGAGCACGGATTCGAAGCATTGATCCGGGCCGTGTTCGGGCAGGTGTGCCAATCGTTCACCGTGGTGTCGAACTGGATGCCCGGATCCCCGCACTGGTGCGCCGCGTCGGCGATCATGCCCATGAGGTCACGGGCTCGGTAGGTGTCGATGACCTCGCCGTTCGTGACCGCCTTGGTCGACCAGGCGGCGTCCTTTTCGAGCGCGTGCATGAACTCATCGGTCACGCGGACGGAGTTGTTGGAGTTCTGGAAGAAGATCGAGGCATAGGCCGGTCCGTTGAGCGAGGGGTTGTACCCCGCGTCGATCAGCGTCCACGCCTTCTTTTCCTCCTCGGCCTTGCACTTGATGTACTCGACGATGTCGGGGTGATCGACATTCAGGATCACCATCTTCGCGGCGCGGCGCGTGCGGCCGCCGGACTTGATGACCCCCGCGAACGCGTCGAAGCCCTTCATGAAGGAAACCGGTCCGGAGGCCGTGCCGCCACCCTGGATGTGTTCCTTGGACGACCGGAGCGAAGAGAAATTCGTACCGGTTCCGGAGCCCCACTTGAAGAGGAGCCCCTCGGTCTTCGCGAGGTTCAGGATTCCCTCCATCGTGTCGGCCACGGAATTGATGAAGCAGGCCGAGCACTGGGGCTTCGTCTCCACGCCGCAGTTGAACCACACCGGGCTGTTGAAGGAGGCCTTCTGGTGGAGGAGGAGATAGGTGAGCTCGTCGGAGAACGCCTGAGCATCGAGCTCGGACGCGAAGTAGCCCTGCTTCCGTCCCCAGCCCGCGATCGAATTCACCACGCGGCCGATCAGCTGCTTGACCGAGCGCTCCCGCTGGGGCGTACCGATCTGGCCGCGAAAATACTTCGAGGCGACGACGTTGGTCGCCATCTGCGACCAGAACTTGGGGAACTCCACGTCACGCTGCTCGAACACAACCTGTCCGTTCTCGTTGGATATTCCCGCGGTCCGCAGATCCCATTCGACCTCGTCGAAGGGATGCGAGCCCGCGCGCGTGAACACCCGGGGAAAGCGGAGACCGGCCTTCTTCTCCACCCCGAACTCAGGCTTACCCTGGACGCTCATTTCCGTGGTTCCTTCGATGACCGCCGTGCCGCTCTGCGCGAGATCCCTCTCCATGTCGTGCCCCTCTCCTTGATGCTCCCACCCCATTGAAGACCGCCCCTTGGCGGCCCACCGGCCCGGCTGTCGTCACCTGGCAACTCCTTGGGGAACCGGAGGCGGACTCTACTGCAGGAGGTAAGAACGTCGTCAAGAAAAAACACAAGATGTTGGGGCACAGACAGATTGTATATCAATCTGTTGATGTTGAAAAGGGCATTGGGATGCGGATTCTCGGGGTCCAAGGGGTCTTTTTTGGCGTCCTTCTCAGTACTTCTGCGCGACTGCAACGTTACAGAGCGACTACGAAAGGAGTTGCTATGTACAAGTATTATGGATTATACAATAATATTTGTACATAACTAGGGAGCCGCCCTTTGCGAGACGTGATGTTGATCGAAAAACCGGACCAGGCCGGGGCCCTCCTGCACCCGCTCCGGCTCGAGCTGCTGAAGCTCACCGACGAGCCGCGCACGTGCACGGATCTGGCCGAGGTGCTCGGTGAAACTCCGCAGAGGATCTACTACCACGTGAAGGTCCTCGAGCGGGCGGGCGTCCTCGAGAAGGTCGAGGAGCGGAAGGTGCGCGCGATCTCGGAGGGGTATTACCGGGCCACGGCGCGGTCCTTCTGGCTTTCACCTCGTCTCGTCGGCCGGATCGGGGGACCCCGACGCGCGCGCGACCAGATGAGTCTCGGGTTCCTGCTCGCGCTCGCGGAAGAGCTGCAGACCGACGTTGGGCGTCTTGCGGAGACGGAACGGGAGGAAGCCCCGACGCTCGGTTTCACGGCGCAGGTGCGCCTCGCGCGACCCGCCGACCGGACCGCGTTCCTGACTGACATCCAGAACTTGATCCAATCGATCGCGAAGAAGTACGGCGCAGTGGGCCCACCTTCACTCCAGCCGAAGGAAACCTCGCCCGAAACGTTCCGGATCATCTTCGCCTGCTATCCACGTCCCGAAGAAAGGAGCGCCTCATGAGCGCCAACGGTGACCGTGGGTACCCCGGCGATGGTCTCCGTCGCGCCTCCTTGATTCCCGCGCGCTACCCTCCGTATACTCCGCGCGCCGCGGCGCTCCCTGCCCCGCGGCGCGCCGGCGTTTCGGCCCGCACGCTCGGGGAGCCCATCCATGCCCGCAAAGAACCCCACACCGAAACACTCCAGCGCGGCGGCCATCGACGCGCTCCTGGACGAGCGACGCTCCTACCAACCGTCGAACGAGTTCCGGGAAAAGGCCACCATCCGGGACGAGTCGATCTACGCGCAGGCGATCACCGACCCCGAGGGATTTTGGGGAAAGGTGGCTTCCGAGCTGGATTGGTTCGTCGCGTGGAACCGGGTCCTCGAGTGGAAGACGCCGGACGCGAAGTGGTTTTTGGGCGGCAAGCTCAACGTGTCCTACAACTGTCTGGACCGCCACATCCGCGGCGCACGCCGGAACAAGGCGGCCCTCATTTGGATCGGGGAGCCCGGAGACCGCCGCACCCTCACCTATTGGGACCTCTATCGCGAGGTGAACAAGTTCGCAAACGCGCTCAAGAAGCTCGGCGTCGCGAAAGGAGACCGCGTCGCGATCTACATGCCGATGGTGCCCGAGCTCCCGATCGCGATGCTGGCATGCTCGCGCATCGGGGCGGTGCACAGTGTCGTCTTCGGGGGCTTCAGCGCCGAGGCGCTCCGCGACCGGATCAACGACCAGCAGGCCAAGGTGCTCATCACCGCGGACGGAGGCTGGCGCCGCGGCCAAATCGTGCCGCTCAAGCACGACGCGGACGAAGCGCTCAAGGGCACGCCCTCGATCGAGCACGTCGTCGTGGTGAAGCGGGGCGAATTCCCGATGCACATGAAGGAAGGCCGGGATCACTGGTGGCACCGGCTGATGGACGGCATCTCGGACCACTGCTGGCCGGAGCCCATGGATTCCGAAGACATGCTCTACATTCTCTACACGTCCGGCACGACCGGGAAGCCCAAGGGGATCGTGCACACGACCGGAGGCTATCTCACCGGCGTCTACGCGACGACGAAGTGGGTCTTCGATCTCAAGGAAGAGGACGTCTTCTGGTGCACCGCGGATATCGGTTGGGTGACGGGGCATTCGTACGTTGTCTACGGACCGCTCGCCAACGGGGCGACCGTCGTGATGTACGAGGGCTCTCCCGATTGGCCGGACAAGGATCGCTTCTGGCAGATCTGCGAGGAGCTGGCGGTGACGATCTTCTACACCGCCCCGACCGCGATCCGCGCGTTCATGAAGTGGGGCACCGAGTGGCCCAAGAAGCACAAGCTCGTCTCGCTCAGGCTCCTCGGCACGGTGGGCGAGCCGATCAACCCCGAGGCCTGGGTCTGGTATCACGAGAACATCGGCGGCGGCAACTGCCCGGTGGTGGACACGTGGTGGCAGACCGAGACCGGCATGATCTTGATCTCACCCCTTCCCGGGATCACCGGCCTGAAGCCGGGATCCGCCACGAAGCCGCTCCCGGGGATCGTGGCCGACGTCGTGAACGAGCAGGGGGAATCGGTGAAGGTCGGAGGCGGCTACCTGGTCCTCAAACGGCCATGGCCCGCGATGCTTCGCGGCATCTACGGCGATCCCGAACGCTACCGCGAGCAATACTGGTCCCGCTTCCCAGGCCTCTACTTTACCGGAGACGGCGCGAAGCGCGACGCCGACGGATACCTCTGGCTCTTAGGGCGGGTGGACGACGTCATGAACGTCGCGGGACATAGGATCAGCACAATGGAGGTGGAGAGCGCCCTCGTGGATCACCCGTCCGTCGCGGAGGCCGCGGTCGTGGGCAGGAATCACGAGCTCAAGGGGACCGCGATTTCCGCGTTCGTCACGATCAAGGAGGGCAAGGACTCCGGCCCCGAGCTGGCGGGCGAGCTGAAGGAGCACGTCGTGAAGAAGATCGGAAAGATCGCGCGTCCCGAGGAGATCCTATTCACCGCGGATCTCCCAAAGACCCGCTCGGGAAAGATCATGCGACGCCTGCTGCGCGACATCGCCGAAGGCAAGGCCGTCGGCGACACGACCACGCTTGCCGACCCCGCCGTCATCGCCCGTTTGAAGACGAAGTACGAGGAGCAGGAGAGCTAGGTCGTGGGCATTCGCTCCTGGTGCGTTTTTGCCGCGATCGCACTGGGAGCCGCGGCGGGCTTCGCTCCAGCTTCGGCCGCACAGCCGAACCCCGCCGATTCCTCGGCCGTCCACCCGTCCGCTCCCGCGTCCCACGTCGTCGTGATCCACTTCGGCAAGCTGATCGACGGCAAGGGCCGAACGCTCACAAACGCGCAGGTCTTGGTCCAGGGGGATCGCATCCGGGCGGTCACCACCTCGACCGCGGGGATCCCGGCGGACGCCGAGCGAATCGAGCTTGCCCGCTATACCGGCATCCCGGGACTGATCGACGCGCATACCCACATGACCTACTACTGGGACCAGACCCCTGGGACGAAACCGTGGGAGCAGCTGAACGCGCGGCCGCCGATGCAGACCATGTTCCTCGCCCAGGAGAACGCGCGGAAGACGCTCGAGGCGGGCGTGACCACCGTGCGCGATCTGGGCTCGTTTCAGTATATGGACATCGCCATGCGCGACCTCATCAACCGGGGTGCGATGACGGGGCCGCGCATGTTTGTGGCCGGCTACGGCCTCTACCCGACGTACACGCCTTATCAGGACGTGCCGCAACCTCCCGCCGGGGGACTGGCGGATGGCGTCGAGCAGGTCATGCGCGCGACGAGGCAGCAGATCGCGGCCGGGGTGGACGTCATCAAGATCTATGGATCGACGGGCAGCGCCGACGACGTGACCGGATACCAGACCTACACCTTCGAAGAAATGAAGGCAGCCGTCGATATCGCGCGGCAGCGCGGCAAGCGGGTCGCGATCCATTCCTACGGGCCGGATGGCGCCCGCGACGCGGTCCGGGCGGGGGCGACCTCCGTGGAGCACGCGATCGACCTGGACGACGCGACCCTTCGCGAGATGGTGCGGCGGGGCGTTACCTACGTTCCGACCGTGGATCACAACCGCTATTACGCTGAGAACAAGGCCGCCTTCGGATACAGCGACACCGTGGCGGCGCGGCTCGACGCGTATCGGGCCCGAAACCTGGAAACGGTCAGGCGCGCGATCAAGGCGCGGGTCAAGATCGCGATGGGCTCGGACGCGGTCTTCACGATGTTCGGCGAGAATACGCGCGAGCTGGGCTGGTTCGTGAAGGCGGGAATGACGCCGGCCGAGGCGCTCGCGACGGCGACGACGAACGGCGCGGCCCTTCTCGGGATGGAGAAGGAGCTTGGGGCCGTCGCGCCGGGTTACTACGCGGATCTCGTGGCCGTGGAAGGGGACCCCGCGGTCGATATCGGCGCGGTCATCGAACGGGTCCGCTGGGTCATGAAGGGCGGAGCCGTGGTCGTGGATCACGCGCGGCGCTAGGTCCGACCGGGCGCTCGCTCACCATGCGCCCGACCCATTGGATTCAAGAAGGCGGTCTCTGCTGCCGAACCTTCTTGTGTGCCGCATCCCAACAAATGGATCTCGACCTCCGAGTCCTCCCGCATGCGTCAGTCGAGCATACGGGGGATCGGTGTTCGCTACCTGCTGGCCCTGACCCTCCCGATCACGGGGGTCGTCTTGGTGCTCTACACGGTCGCCCAGCTCTTCGGGCTCTCCTTCCAGAAGTAGCGGGAAGCGTCGCCGGCTGCCGCGCGCCTATCGGGGCTCGGGCCTGAGTCCCAGCCGCCTGAGGTAGCTCTCGTCCCCTTCGCCGTGGAGCTTCCAGTAGCTCATCCGGGCGGATCCCATGAGCTCACCGGAGTCGTTGCTGTCCGCCCCCCAGCGTCCTCTACCCGTCACCTGCCTCCATTCCCACCGCACGACCCGGTGCGGGTAGGCGCGGTCGACGAAAAAGAGCCCTTCGGGACCGTCCTGGATCTTGACGGTGTAGACGGCCGTGGAGAACCCACCGGCGGGTACTCGAACGCCTCGGG
>VBOX01000081.1 GCA_005893265.1 Candidatus Eiseniibacteriota bacterium
ATGCGACCGTGGCCAGAAGCGGCCAAAAGGCGCCAATCCACTGAAGCGGCAAAGGGGGGCTAATCCACTGACACTTACGGTGTTGAGCGGGCATGCTACCAGCCTATCAGAGGGGTGCGGCCGCGTCAATGCGTAGGCGGCATACTGCGAGATACGAAATGAATGAAAGGTGAAGTTTCTGGTCGTTTCGTCCGAATGATTAACCAGGGACCGCTCGGGGCGGTTCCGTATCGGAGAAACGGATATGCAGTATCCGAGTTCTACCGCGAGAGTGCGGAAAGGAACCGCCTTTCTCCCGGCGTTCGCGTTCACGTTCTTGCTTACCGCAACGACGCCAGGGATCGGGAGCGGCGAGGACGGTGCCAGCATCAGGGGCCTCGTGCACGAGTTCAACTCCATCTGCGCCGACCTCCAAACCGCACGCTGTGATCTGCAAATGGGGACGGTTGACCAGACCGCCTTCGGCGACCGGATTCTGGAGCTCTTCGTCCGTGCTGATAGCATCACGACGCTGCTCGATCGTCTCGCACCGGCACCTCGGCCCATCGGGCCGGCATTCGCCCTCGAGTGGGCGTTGAGACACCTGCGGGAGTCGCTACGGGAGAACTACGAGGGGATTGTCGAGCGCAACGGATATCGGTTCGTCACGGCCGATCTGGCGCTCAAGGCGGCGGAAGCGTGGCGGGGGAACCTCGTCCAGCCGACGTTTTCCCTACGGTAGAAGGCAAGTGGAGCTGGCGGGGATCGAACCCGCTACCTCTTGACTGCCAGTCAAGCGCTCTCCCAATTGAGCTACAGCCCCATCCGTTTGTCGCCGGGCCACATCAAGCTACTGGTACAGGTCTATCCCGTCAATTGGGTTTGGACACCGATTCTCCCATTTGGATGCGCATCTTGACCGCGTGTCCGGCGGAAGCGAGACTCCAAGCGTGAAGTCTTCCCACCTCCCGCTCACAGGACGCCGCTACCACTTCAGCGGTGTCGGTGGAAGCGGCATGGCTCCCATGGCCCAGCTCACGGCGCTGCTCGGCGCGCGCGTCACCGGGTCCGACCGCAATTTCGACCGCGGCCTCGAGCTCCCGGTGTTCGACGGCCTCGTGCGCGCGGGCGTCGCGCTGGTCCCGCAGGACGGATCCGGCGTGGAACCGGGCATCGACGCGCTCATCCACTCCACGGCGGTCGAGTCGACCAATCCCGACTTTGCCCGAGCCGAAGCGCTCGGGATCGAGCGGATTCGGCGCGGGTCGTTTCTCTCGAGGCTGGCCGCGGAGCGCCGCGCCGTCGCGATCGCGGGCACGAGCGGCAAATCCACCGTGACGGCGATGATCGCCCACATCCTCGTGGACTCGGGATTCGATCCCTCGTTCCTGGGAGGCGGCGCCGCGGCGGGTCTGGACGGCGCGTTCCCGCCGGGAAGCCTTCGCGTCGGCGGGAGCGATTGGTTCGTCGTCGAAACGGACGAGAGCGACGGCAGCGTCGCCGAATTCACCCCCGCGATCGCTACCCTCACGAATCTGACGCGGGACCACAAGGAGGTGGACGTCACGACCGAGCTGTTCGCCCGCCTTCTGGAGCAGACGCGCGAGCGGGCCGTCCTCCACGTCGGCGATCCCGCGCTCGCCGCGGTGGACCGCCCCGACCACCTCCCCATCGTCACCGTCGCCGTGGAAGGGGATCCGGTCTGGATGCGCGCGGACCTGGTGGCGAGCTCCGTCCAGCGGTCGCGACCGCCCACGCGGCGGGTATACCGGTCGTGCGCGCGGCGGGATCGCTAGCGACCTTCGCCGGAGTCCGCAGGCGGCTCGAGCGGATCGGCTCGGCGGACGGGATCGAAGTCTTTGATGACTTCGCCCATAACCCGGTGAAGATCCGCATGGCGGTGGAGGCGCTCCGGCCGCGGGGCACGCTTTGGATCTTCTATCAACCCCACGGGTACGGCCCCACCCGCTCCTTCCGGGACGAGCTGATCGAGACGTTTCAGGAGGCTCTGCGCCCGGACGATCAGCTTCTGCTGGCGCCCATCTATGACGCCGGCGGCACCGCGGACCGCACGATTCGCTCCGAGGATATCGCACGCCCCCTGACCGAAGCCGACATCCACGCGAAGGTCGTTCCATCACGGGACGAGGCGACGCGGGACATCGTTGCCGGGGCACGCCACGGCGACCGCGTCGTGGTCATGGGCGCCCGTGACGACACGCTCCCGTCATTCGCGCGTGAGATCCTGGCCGCCCTCTTGGCGCGGACGGGCGAGCCCGCCGCGGGCCGCGCCCAGCGCTAGGCAAGACCCTCTAGCCGACGTACTCCGCGATCGATTTTGCCTGGAGGAAGAGTCCGAGGTAGTCGCGGCCTCCGGCCTTCGAATCCGTTCCGCTCATGTTGAACCCGCCGAAGGGATGGATCCCGACCAGGGCGCCGGTGCATTTGCGGTTCAGGTAAAGGTTGCCGACGTGGAGCCGCCGCTTCGCCTCGAGAAGAAGGGCGCGGTCGCGACCGTAATAGGCGCCGGTCAACCCGTACATCGTTCCGTTCGCGATCTCGACCTCCTCCTCGAAGGAGCGCGCCTTGATGACGGCGAGCACCGGCCCGAAGATCTCCTCCTGGGCGATTCGGGCCTGGGGCTTCACGTCCGCGAACACCGTAGGCTTGAGAAAGTATCCAGGCCCCGAGTGCTTTCCGCCGCCCGCGACCAGGCGCCCCTCGCTCTTTCCGATCTCTATGTACTCCAAGATCTTCTTCTCGGCGGAGGCGCTGACCACCGGACCCAGGTAGTTCTCCCGCTTCTCAGGAGGACCGACGGCCATCGTTTCCACCTTGGCTTTGAGCCGGTCCAGGAATTCGTCGTAGTGACGCTCGTGGATGATCGCGCGCGAGCACGCGGAGCACTTCTGCCCCTGGAACCCGAACGCCCCCTGGTAGACGCCGTCTACTCCGGCTTCCAGATCCGCATCCTCGTGGAGGATCGTGAAGTCCTTGCCTCCCATTTCGAGGATCACGCGCTTGAGCCAGATCTGGCCCGGCCGCACGTGGGCCGCACGCTCGTTGATTCCGATCCCAACCTCTTTCGAGCCCGTGAACGCGACGAAACGGACCCGCGGGTGCTCCACGAGCGCGTCTCCGATGCTTCCCCCTGGCCCGGGAAGGAAGTTGAGGGCCCCGGCGGGGATTCCCGCTTCCTCCAAAATCTCGAATAGCTTCCACGCGATGAGCGGTGAATCGCTGGCCGGTTTCAGGATGGCGCTGTTGCCCGTGACGACCGTCGCCGCGGTCATCCCCATCGGGATCGCGCAGGGAAAATTCCACGGCGGGATCACCACGCCGACCCCGAGCGGGATGTAGGCCAGCTCATCATGCTCGCCGGGATTCGGCACGAGCGGCTGCGGGCCGCCCCACCGGATCATCTCGCGCGCGTAAAACTCGCAGAAATCGATCGCCTCGGCGGTGTCGCCGTCCGCTTCGTTCCAATTCTTCCCCACCTCGAGCACCATCGTGGCGTTCATCTCGTGGCGCCGCCGGCGCAGCAGCCCCGCCGCGCGCAGGAGCACGTTGGCGCGCTCCTCCGGTGGGATCCAGCGCCATGACTCGAACGCCTTCTCCGCCGCCGCGACGGCGTCGTGCACGTGCTCGATCGTCGCCTTGGAGAAATTCCCGACGCACTCCGATGGATTCGCCGGGTTCTTGCTCTGGAAGGTCTCCTTGGTCGTGATCCGCTTTCCGCCGATCACGATCGGATAGGTCGTGCCGAACTTGGAGCGGACCTGCTCCAGCGCTCCGCGCATCCCCGTTTCAGCCTCCGAACGGGAATAATCGAGAAAGGCCGAGCTTCGAAACTCGGGAAGCATTCACTTCTCCTTCCGGGAATGGAACGGATCCGCCTATACTTCGCCCCGTCATGATACGCGCCTTCGCGTTCGCTGTCATCCCGGCCCTCTTGCTCCCCTGGCTCCTGCTTCCCATCAAGAATCCGACCCTCTTCGCGACCCTGCCCGTCGTTCCGCTCGCGCTCGTGTACGCGCGAGCCATCGCACGCGGAAGACCCCGCGTCGCGGCAGCGGTCGCGCTCGCGTGGGCGGTTGCGCTCACCGTTTCGACCGTCGCGGCGGCCGCGCATTCGCCTGAGTCCGCGACACGCGGCATCTGGCATGCGGGCGCCTACCGGGACGAGATGCTGCGATGGATCGCGACCGGCGAGGGGGCCGAAGGCAACATCGCGCGCTTTCTGCCGCGCGTGCTGGTGGAGTACGCGTTGGTCCTCTTGTTGGCGGCGGCTTCCGCCGGCGTGGGGGCGCTGATCCTGGGATCGCTCCTGCTCGGCTACATGAACGGGTACGTGGGCTGGGTGGTCGCCCACGCGGATCAGGCGGTGCCGCCGATCCACTCGGCGCTCATCGCCTGGCCGCCCTGGCCGATGGCCCGGGTGATTTCCTTCGTCCTCGCGGGTACCGCCGCCGCGGCGTGGGGATTCCCGAGGCTCTACGACCGAGGGGCCGCCCGTCCCTCGGTGAAGCCGCTCGTCCTTGTCTCGCTGGCTTTTCTCGCGATCGACATCGGTTTGAAGCTTTGGTTGGCGCCGGTGTGGCGCGATTTCCTTCGGGGGCTGCTGGGCGCGAGTGCCGGGATCGAAGCGGGAGGGAGCGGCTGAGCCTTAGCGGCCCAGCCGCTCGAGTGAAGCAGACCGTGCTACTTGAGAATGGTCAGCGATCCAGAATCCTGCGCCGACGGGGTCTCGACCCTCAGGAAATACCGTCCGGACGAGAGCGGCTGGCCGTTCGAGGCACGGCCGTCGAAGTGGATGTCGTGGTCTCCGGCCGGGTAGTTCGACTCGTCCAACACGGTGCGCACGAGACGCCCGTTCAAGTCGTAGACGCGCACCCTCAAGTATCCAACCTCCGACGTGATCAAGCTGATCACGGTCTCCGGATTCATCGGATTTGGGGCAACCCGACGGACCACCTTCCCTCGCTCCGGCCAGATATCCGCATTGACGGTCGCCTGCACAGATCCACCGCCGGACAGATCGGCCGACAAGACCATGTTGAGCGACGAGCGATCCACGAGGCATGAGAAGAGCGCGCGGAGATCCTCCTTGGCGAACTCCATGTGAACTTCCCCGACACTATTCCGGTCGCGGTCTGTGCCGAGCGACGTCCTGTCCGGGAGCGGACGGATGAAGTCGACCGTTCCGCAGCCCGCGGGCGCCGTGAGCTTCAAGCTGGAAAGATCGACCGAGCCGATATCGAAGGATCCCGCCACGGGCTCGATGTAAAACGCTTCACGTGGCTTGCCCGTCTGGAGCTTGATCGAACCGTCCGTGAAGGCACGCGCCTGAAAGAAGGTGCTCACCTCCGCGGAAGTAGTGTCGGTGGACGCGAGCGATCCGTCGCTGGCCGTGAGCGACACGTGATAGCGCCCTACCTCGGAATAGGCGTGTGACACCGCTACTCCCGCTCCCTCCGAGCCGTCGCCGAATGTCCACGAGAGCGTGAGCACGTCACCGTCAGGGTCGGAAGACCCGGACGCGCTCATCGCGACCGGCAGTCCGACAAGTCCCGAGTACGGTCCGCCCGCCGAGGCGACCGGCGCGCGATTCACAGCGTTGACCGTGACCTGAACCGAAACGTCCACCGATCGGGCCGGATCGAGCGCGTCGCGCGCCCTCAGACTGAGGGTGAGGCTGCCCGCGGCTCCGTTGCTCGCGACCACGTGGAGAAGGCCCGTGCCGCCGCCCTGGTCGGTCAAGGTCACCGTGAGCGACGGAGGTATTCCGGAGCTGAGCAACAACAGGACGGGCGCCGCCGTGCCGCATTCCTGGTCAGGATCGGAAGCGTAGACCGAGAGATCCGCCGCGCCCCCCTCATCCAAGGCGAGCGCATACCCGCCGGTAGGGACGGTCCAGGAAGGCGTCCGATTCACGTCGGTCACGTTGATCGTAAAGCTCTCGTTGTCGGAGTTGAAGCCGTCGCTCACCGCGACGTTCGCGGGGTAGCTCCCCGAAGCGCAGTAGCTCGGGGTGAGCGTGAGATCGGCCGAGACCACGCCGGGCCCGCTTCCGGTCGGAGAGACCGAGGCAAAGCCGGGCACCGACACGGTCCACGTCATGACGTCCAGGTCCGCATCGCTGGCGGAGAGCCCTACGGTCGCAACGGCACCCTCCGCGACCGTCTGGTTACCGATCGGGGCGAGCACCGGAGGGTTCGCGCTCTGGAGCGCGAAGACCGTGATCGAGAAGGTTTCGGAAGCGGTGAGGCTCCCGTCCGACACCGTCACCGTCATCGACGTGGAGCCCGTAGGCTCGTTCGCCGGAGGCGCCAGCCACATGGACGCGGTTCCATTGCCGTTATCGCTAAAGGTTCCATACGAAGGAAGGCCGACCTGGGTGTAGCTCAGGTTATCGCCGTCCGGATCGTCGCCGGTGACGTTGATGCCGGCCTGGGTTCCCCGCTCGATCGAGCGGTCGCCGATCGGGTCGAGGACGGGCGCGTTGTTGACGTTCAGAACGTCAATCTGGACCGACTTGGTATCCCGACCGCCGAATGTGTCATCGGCGGTGAACGCGGGGAGGTAGCTCCCCGCCTGGAACATGGTCGGGGTCCACGTGAAGGTCCCTGTGTTGTTGTGATTGTCCCGGAATGTCGCGCCCGTGGGCACACCTGAGGCCCGGAAGAAAATGGGCTGACCGTCCGGATCCGTCGCGGAAACCGAGAAGGTCAGAAGCGTCCCCTCGTTGACCGTCTGCGGACCCGGGACCGTGATCGTAGGGGGCGCAGCCGCGCAGGGCGCGGGCGTGAAAACCACGCCCATGCCTACGCCAAACGCGAGGCAAAGTGATGTCGCGAGGACACGAGCAAAGGCACGATGCATACGACCCCCTCTAAGGACTGAACACGGCGTCCACGATTCAGCGTGGAGATAACCGCCTCGGTGTTCCCGACTAATAATTGAGCAAGGAAGGGGCCAGGGAGGGATCCGTCAGGATCGGCTTGGGGCACGTGCGGTTAGTGCGAGGCGGTGGAATCAGCTACGGGCGCGCCCCGTTGCAAGGCGCATGTGCTGGCGCATAGTTGCGGAAAAGATGTTTGGCTGGATCCAGCCGTTAGTAGGCGATCTCCGACCATCGGATGATCTTCCACGTCGTGTCGGTGGGGGACGTGGAATCGGGGGTGGGGATGAAGCGGAACTCGATCGTCTCGCTACCCACCCCAACACCGTAAACGTTCGGGCCGTCGTATATGGTAAGGCCGTAAATGGGATTCTGAATCAGGGCCCATCCCGGAGGGTCCCCCGGATCCCTGGACCGGGTCATCGTGGGGGTGAGCTGGAGCTCGACTATGGCAGTAGTACTGCGAGCGAGAGCCGCGATGTGTTGGGCCTCGTCCGCAAACGTGAGGGTATCAATCGGAGACTGAGTCCGCAGGGCGACGCTCGTACCCAGGTAGTCCTGGTCGAACAGCAGCTTGTACTCCGTGCTGTCCTTCCCGGTGTACGCAGTCCTGAGCGCAACGAGTACCAGTTCGGGGGAGGTTAGCGCGGGATACCTCGGCGTCGCCGGCGGCCCGACGATCTTGTCCTTCTTTCCGCAGCCGGCGACGACCGCCACGCAGACGGCAATCGCCAGGCCGAGCGGTAACACGGATCGGAGCGCTCGCGATCTGACGAGAGAGCTTCCGATACCCATCGGCGTGTTCCCCGCGGCTGGCCAGCTAACGAACGATCCACCCGTCTATCATCCTACATGAAATCGACGCTGTAAGGTATTGCCGGAGGCGGGACTTGAACCCGCACGAGGTTTGAGCCTCACCGGATTTTGAGTCCGGCGCGTCTGCCAGTTCCACCACTCCGGCGTCTAATTCGTTGGGGCCCCGGAAGCTATCAGAGCGAACGTCGCCCGGTCAACCGAACCCCGGGTCGCGCCACCATCAATCATTCTAATTGACAAACATACAACCGGTTATGTATAATACCTCGCGTAAATTAAGACCTGCGAAGTCCCTCGGAACTTTTTGCCCGTCGCGGCGTCTAAGAGGTACGGCAAATAGGGTTGTGAAGTTCCCTGTGATTCGCGTTTCCTGATGGCTTGACCCGGCGTTCGCCGGTGGGTTGCCCAAGGCCTTACACAAGCTTTCAAGGCACGGTTTCCGCGGGGAACTTCCGCAAATAGGGTGGCGGGGCGAAAGCTCCGCCACCATAATTTTTGCCGGTTCCCAGGCTCGGGCCGACCGAAACCCCGACCGCGCTCCCCTACATCCCCTTGATCACAACCACCGTCAGGTCGTCGTCCGACTCGCCGCCGCTGAACGCGCCGACCGTCTCACGGATTCCCCGCACGATCTCGGCCGCCGACCCCTCTTTCCTCGAGCGGATCACGTCCCGTAGCCGATCCTCCCCGAAGAGCTCCTTGGCTTCGTTCATGGATTCGGTGATTCCATCCGTATACAGGGCCAGGACGTCCCCGCGTCGGATCTCGACCTGCTTCTCCTTGAAGGTTGCTGTCTCGAGCGTTCCGAGCAAGGGCCCGGTCGAGTCCAAGGTGTCGAGCGTATCCGTCGCGCCCCGGTACAAGAGCCCTGGATTGTGTCCCGCGTTAACGTAAGTGAACCGGCGGGCGTTGATATCGAGCACGCCGTAGATCGCGGTCACGAAGCGGTCGACCTCGACGCTCTCCCAGAGGAGCTTGTTCACTTTGGCGAAGATCGTC
>VBOX01000082.1 GCA_005893265.1 Candidatus Eiseniibacteriota bacterium
CGCGCCGCGCGCTTCGAGAAGGTTGAATAGATGCGAGCACTTGATCACGTAGTCGTAGCCCGGCAGGACCAGCCCGGCCGTGAGGAGCCGCTCGGCCTCCTTCTCCATCTTCTCGAACTGCTCGAAGAGCAGGGCCGGGTTGGATTGCTCGAAGTTGAAGGTCGACCACTCGACCTCCCCTTTCAGGAAAAGCTCGTCCCAGCGGACGTCTCGCGACCAGCGCAGGTCCATGATCCGGTCCACGCCTTGGAGATAGCACGCGATACGCTCGATGCCGTAGGTGATCTCGGCGGAGATCGGATTGAGGTCGTACCCTCCCGACTGCTGAAAGTAGGTGAATTGCGTGATCTCCTGGCCGTCGAGCCAGACTTCCCACCCCAGCCCCCAGGCGCCCAACGTGGGCGACTCCCAGTCGTCCTCCACGAACCGGACGTCGTGCTTCTCGAGTTCGATCCCGATATGGCGCAGGCTGTCGAGGTAGACGTCGAGCACGTCCGGCGGTGACGGTTTCAGAACGACCTGATACTGATAGAACATCTGGAGCCGGTTGGGATTCTTACCGTAGCGGCCGTCCTTGGGGCGTCTCGAGGGCTCGACGTAGGCCGCCTTCCAGGGCTCGGGGCCGAGCACCCGGAAGAATGTCGCCGGGTTGAAGGTTCCAGCGCCAACCTCGCTGCTGTAGGGCTGGACGAGGACGCAACCGTAGCCCGACCAGAACTGCTCGAGGCGCAGGAGCATTTCCTGAAACGAGGCTGGTACCTCGATCTTTTGCTTCGGATTCATCTCTGTACCACGACCATGGCCCTCAGCCCTTGTATTGCCCGAGCGATTCCGCGACGCGGCTCGCGCGCAGGCCGTCGAAACGCTCGAGATGGGCCGCGAGGAACCGCTCGACCGCCTTCGCCACCTCGATTCCGGGGTAGCGTTCTGCGGCCCATCCCGCAAGCGTCGGGATCGGCTCCTCGCTCAGGCCGACCATCACGCGGCGCGCCCGCTCGGAAAGGCGAAAGCTCCCCTCACCGCCGCCGCACGTACCGCAGAGGAGCCCTCCGCGAATCGGATGAAAGAGGCCACCCTGGTGGAGCGGACTCCGGCACTCGAGGCAAACCGTGAGCTCGGGAGCGTACCCCAAGCGCTCGCAGGCCTGAATCTCAAACCCACGCACGATCAGCTCGAGACTCGCGATCGGCGCGCGGCTCATGGTCCGCAGCGTCTCGCAGGCCAGATCCAGAAGCTCTGGGTCGCCCGATTCGCCGTAGGCCGCGCGCTCGAGGAACTCGAGCACCTGTGTCGCGACCGCGAAGCGGTATGGATCCTCCCAGAGCGCCGGGAGCACCTCCACGATATCGGTCTTGGATAGAAGTTGGAGATCGCGGGAAAGCTTTCGGTAGACGACCGCGTTCACCCTCACGCCCGGCTCGAGCGAGGCGCCGAAGCGGCTCTTCGACCCGCGGGCCCCCTTCGCCACGCAGCGGAGCAGGCCGAACTCGCGCGTGAAAAGAGAGACGATGAGGCTCGTTTCCCCGAGCCGGAAGGAGCGGAGCACGAGCGCTTCGGATTGGACGATGGCCATGACTAGTCCGCTCCCTGGCTCGGGTTCACGACCCCCGCGGAGACCACCATCTTGAGCGCCTGGTCCACCTTGAGCGTGGTCGGGATCAAGGTCTCGGGAGGACAAAAGAGAAGAAAGCCCGACGTCGGATTCGGCGCGTGGGGTAGAAAGACGCCCACGAGCGCCCTCCCATCCGGCTGGGTCACCCCGCTCGCGGGGGACGCGGTCACGAAGGCGATCGCGTAGCGGCCGGGCGTCGGGAACTCAATCAGCACGACGCGCTGGAAGGCGTCCCGCTTCTCTCCGAGGAGAGCTTCCCCCACCTGCTTCACGGTCGCGTAGAAGCCTCGGAAGAGCGGGAGGCGCATGACCATTCCTTCCAAGATGCTTCCGATCTGGCGCCCCAGGAGGTTGTTCGCGAGGAATCCGACGACGAGGATGATCACCAGCACGGTGAGGAACCCGATCCCCGGGATCCCGCCGGGCCGGAGGTACCCGCCGCGCAAGGTCGTGCCGAGAAGGTGATCGACGAAGACGAAAAGCCGCCACACGACGTAGACCGTGATCGCCGCCGGCCCGAGCACGAGGAGGCCCGTGAAGAAGGCATTGCGAACGCGGTCCCATGCGGAAGGTTTGGTGAGCGGTGGATTCATGAGTTGGGGGGTTCGGGTGAATGTTCGCGGCGCGCCGATCCGGCCATCATAGCATCGGGGCGGCCTCGCGCAAGAGGCGCGACTCGATTGCGGTCATGCGGCGGCGCGCGGCCGCGGTCGCGTGATCGTAACCGAGGAGATGGAGGAGCCCATGGATCGCGAGATGCGCGACCTCCCGGCGATAGGGCCTCCGGGCGGCCCGCGCCTGGGCGCGCGCGGTGTCGACCGAGATGTAGATCTCGCCCAGGAAGAGCTCGCGGCCGCGATCCTCGAGGTCTCCTGGATCGGCGAGCGGGAAGGAGAGCACATCGGTGGGCCGGTCCGTTTCCAGGAAGTCACGGTTCAGGGTTCGGATCCGCTCATCGCTGGTCAGGACGAGGGAGACGGAGGCGCGAGGAAAGCCCAGGATCCGGAGCGCGCGCCGGAGGAACGCCTTAAGAGTGGTCGATCTTAAGCCGTGATTTCTCTCCGTAGACGCGACGCTCGTCGCCGGAACGTCCCCGCTCCTCGACAGGCCGCCGCCGCTCTTCAGAAGCGGGCGCGCCCGGGTAATGGACCCTCGCGTGGAAGAGCGCGGTGAGGATGGGGATAAAGCTCTCGCGGATCTTCGCGAGGTCCTCGAACGTGATCGGACTTTCATCGAGCTGGCCGTCCTCCACCCGGGCGTCGAGAATGCGCGTCACCACGCCTCGGATGCGGCTCGGCGTCGGCTCCGTCAGGGAGCGGGCCGCGGCTTCCACGGCGTCCGCGAGCATAAGCACCGCCGTCTCCTTCGACCGCGGCTTGGGGCCAGGATACCGGAAATCGCGCTCCTCCGCGTCGGGGTCCGCCTGTTTGGCCTTGTGATAGAAGAAGCTCATCAGCGTCGTGCCGTGGTGTTGCAGGATTGCGTTCAGGATCACCGTCGGCAGCTTCTCGCGCCGTGCGATCTCGGCTCCTTCGCGGACGTGCGCCTCGACGATGAGGCAGCTCATCGTCGGGGAGAGCTTCTCGTGGCGGCTTCGCGCGCTCGATTGATTCTCGACGTAGTACTCCGCCTTGTCGATCTTCCCGATGTCGTGGTAGTAGGCCGACACGCGAGCCAGGAGCGGGTTCCCGCCCACGGCCTCCGCCCCCGCTTCCGACAAGCTTCCCACGACCAGGCTGTGGTGGTACGTGCCGGGGGCCTCGAGCATGAGCTTTCTCAGGATGGGCCGGTTCAGGTCCGCAAGCTCGAGCAGCGTGATGTCGGTCGTGACCGAGAAGAGCGACTCCAGAAGCGGCAGGAGGAGCGTCACGACGAGCACCGAACCAAAGCCCGCGACGATCCCCCACGCCGAACGGCGCAGGAGCACGTCCCACCGCGCGCCGTCGACGAGCCCCATCGCGCCGATCGCGATCGCATAGGCGAGCGCCACGACCAGCATCGGAAGGTAGAAATCGCGCCGGCGCCGCACGCCCGAGGCGGTCGCGATCGCAGCGATCCCGGCGAGGGCGCTCCCCGTCAGGAACGGCAGCCCCAGGCCGTACACCACCGCCACCAGGAGCGAGGCGACCAGGGTCGCCACAAAGGCCATTTCCTGCCCGAATAGAACGGCCACGCTGAGCGAAAGCACGGTCACGGGGATGAGCATCTCGTACCCGCGGATCTGGTTCACCACGACCCAGCCGACCCCCATCACGGCCGCGGTCAGGATCGCGAGCAAGAGGAGCATCGACGTGTCGCGGTACACCGAGGGGTGGTGGAGCTTCAGGTAGCCGAGGAATCCGGCGAGCAGGAACGCGATCAGCGCCAGGCGCCCCAGGAGCCCCGGAATCTCGCTCCTCCAGTCGAGGATTCCTTGTACCCGCGTGCTCCACGCTCGGAGCGATTCGAGCTTCAGGATGTGGTCGCGGGTCGCGATCTCGTGGCTTCCGATGATCTTCTCGTCCTTGCGCACGACGCCGTCGTATTGATTGACCGCGTCGCGGGCCTCCGCCCGCAGCGCCTCTGTGGTCGAAGCCTCGAAGCGCAGATCGGGCTGGATGACCGCGGACGCCAGCTCCTGGAGCGCCTGCGCGGCCTCGGGACGGCTGGGAAAGGCCCGCTGCCCTTCGTTCCAAGCCATATCGCGGATGGAGGGAAGGTCGTAGAGAAGCGCCCACGGCGTCGCGACCCGCACCCCGTCCCGCTCGACCCGCGCGACCGGGGAATCGGTCTCGGCGCGCGCGGCGTCGCGCTCGGCCAGGAGCCCAGTCCCATAGACCTGATCGGCGATTCGGAGCGCCAGGGTCGCGATGCGGGCCCCGTCCGGCCCCGAGAGGACGCGCGCCGCTTCGCGGGAAATCCCCATGGCTCGGAGCCGCCCCGCGAGCCGGGTCGAAGCTCCCGGGGCGGCCGCGGCCGTCCGAAGGGAGTCGAGCGAGGTCTTGACCCGCGTTTCGACGCTCTCATCCGAAGAAAAGACGGGAGCGACCGCGCGTGTCGCGGCAACCTGCTCCTGGTGGAGCCCTTCCTTCGCCTTGAGGAGGTAGAACTGGAACGGCGCGATGAGGTCGCGCTTCGCGGGGAAACCCTCGCGAAGGGTCATCACCTCGAACGAGGGCTCCCTCGGGAAGAGGAGGCACGCGAAAAGGAGGAAGCCCGCGAGGACCGAAGTGCGCCGGACGCGCCGGCTGATGCGGCGGAAGCGAGACCGGAGACCCGCCGGCTCGCGCCGGTGCGGCTCCAGCACGCGGAGCTGCTCAGCGGCCACGATGCCTCCGCCTCGAAGGGCCGGCGCCGGTCCGCGGCCTAACGGCCACCATTCCCCCGTTTGATTTCATTGACCTTCTCGTGCTCGTCGAACGCGCGGATGATCTCGCGCACCAGGTGATGGCGGACGACGTCGCGCTCGGTCAAATAGATGAACTCGATTCCCCGCACCCCGTGGAGAATCGATTGGATCTCCACGAGACCGGAGGCGTGCTCCACGCCGAGATCGATCTGGGTCACGTCCCCCGTGATCACCGCCTTCGAGCCGTATCCCAAGCGCGTCAGGAACATCTTCATCTGCCCCACGGTCGTGTTCTGCGCCTCGTCCAGGATCACGAACGCGTTGTTGAGCGTGCGCCCGCGCATATAGGCGAGCGGCGCCACCTCGATCACGCCGAGCTCGAGAAAGCGG
This sequence comes from Candidatus Eiseniibacteriota bacterium, assembly GCA_005893265.1. Classification (GTDB taxonomy): domain Bacteria; phylum Eisenbacteria; class RBG-16-71-46; order SZUA-252; family SZUA-252; genus WS-7. Next base: position 5,331 of record VBOX01000082.1, read on the forward strand.
CGGATCTTCTCGAAGGACAGGAGGTCGTTGAGCGCATCGTAGAGCGGCCGAAGATAAGGATCCACTTTCTCCTTCATGTCTCCCGGAAGGAATCCGAGGCTCTCCCCCGCCTCGACCGCGGGACGCACGAGGAGGATCCGCTCGACCTGCCGTGCCCTGAGAGCGTGCACCGCGGCGGCCACCGCGAGGTAGGTCTTCCCGGTGCCGGCCGGTCCGATCGCGAACACGATGTCGTGCTTCTGCAGCGCCGCGACGTACCGCGCCTGCCCCAGCGTCTTTACCCGGAGCGTGCGCTTGTCGAACGAGAAGAGCACGGGGCGCTCGTAAATCTGGAGCGACTCCTCGCGCTCGTGCGCGTCGGAGACCCCGATGAAGTTGTGGACGTCGTGCTCCTCCAGGATCGCTCCCTTCCGCACCAGGTCGGCGAGAGCGCTCAGGATCGCGCTGACCTCATCGACGGTCGCGGGCTCGCCACGCACGGTCAGCGACCCGTCGCGGTAGGTGAGCTGTACCGGGTAGCTCCGCTCCACCAGGCGGAGGTTCGAATCGTTTTTCCCGAAAAGGGCGAGCGGATCCAGGTCCTGGATACCGACCAGCCGCGTCGTCTCGTCCGTGCCGTCCTTCTTCTTGTCGCTCATCGTGGGATGGTTAGCTCCTGTCCAGGATAGATGAGGTTGGGATCGTGAATCCGCTCGCGATTCGCGTCGTAGATGCTCGGCCACTTGGTACCGGACCCGTATGCGGCGGATGAAGCGCTGATTCGCCAGAGCGACTCGCCGCGGCGGACCACGTGGGTAGCCGCGCCCGTTCGACCCGCCCCGGATCGCGGCGTTCCGTGGGACCCGCCTTTCCGCGCCTCTTGAATCCGGGATTCAGCCGCCGTTCCGACCGCGAACAGTGAGTCCCCCTCTTGGCGCAGCCCCAGCGAGCGCGACCGGGTCGCGTCCAGCTCCCCGCGAAGGTCGATCAGCTCCGCTTTGTAGGCCGAGTCCTGTCGCGCCAGCTCCGCGCAGTACTCGCGTCTTTGCTCCTCGTTCAGCTTCTTGAATTCCTTCTCGGTGTAGTAGTCCCCAAGCGAGGCGTCCGCCACCCGCAGGACGGGCTTCCCGCACCCCTGTATCGATGCCGCAAACGCCACGATCAGTGCCGCCTCCGGGAGTCCCCGGAGCCTCAACGACGGCGGCCCTCCATCAGCGAGTCGAGCCGCGCTTGTGCCGCCTCGGCGCGCTCCGCGGCAGCGTCCCTCCGGGCACCTAGCGCCTCCTCCTCGGCTTGCGCGCGTTCTGTATCCTCGCGCAGGCGTTCGGCTTCGCTTCGCAATCGATCCAGCTGATCCGTCGGCGTCGGGCACGGCACGGTCGCATGGCCGCACCCCGCAAGTCCCAGCGCTGATGTGAAGAGGAGAAAGAGCGCCGCCACGGATCGACCCGGCCAAATCCGAGCCGATCTGGAATCGGCCCCGGACATGTGGGCCGCCGCTCCCATGCGCCCGCCATGGATGCGGCGAAAGCGAAGTAAGTGGTTGATATTTATCAAATTATATTGATTCGGACCGAACGGTCGCCCGGTTCCTCCCCTTAAACGTAGGAGCGTGTCCCGGGGAAGTCAA
>VBOX01000093.1 GCA_005893265.1 Candidatus Eiseniibacteriota bacterium
AAGGCCTACACCGCGAAGGACAGTCTCGCGTACCAAGCCTGCTTCGACGCCAGATACGTGGGCAGGTCTCAGGATCAAACGGGCACAGACACGATCTACACCTTTACGTTCGCTGATGAGGCCCGGCACATAGAAGTGCTCGCCCAAAGCAGGACAGCCATCGCCGAGCTCCAACTCATACCCAAGATGGTCCGTAGTGCGGATTTGGGGGAAGATCCGGCGTGGGCCCTGATTCAGAATCCGATTCAGAGCCTTACAATCTATGATGGCAACTACACTTACTATGTCCCACTGGATAAGGAGATCATCGAGTTCCACTTCATCCCAAAGACCCCGGATTCCTCCTCGCCCTCCGATACGACGTGGAAGATCATCAAGTGGACGGAGATCAGGTCTTGACCACGGCCGCGGCCCAACAACCTGGGCCGCCCCTTCCTTGACACCCCGGAACCCCCGCACCTAGAATCCCCGCGGCAGGCAGCGCCGCGCTCACCTCCGTCACCGACCGAAAAACCTTGGCTCGCAAGAAACGCGGTCCCCCGCGCAAAAGTCGCCGCGCTCCTTCGCGCGGGCTCCTGATCGGCATCGCCGTGATACTTACCGGGGCTGCCGTCCTCATCGCGCGCGGCCGTGCCCCGAGCTCCCAGGCGCCGGCCGGCACCGAACAGGCGGGCCCGAAACCCTTCATCGTGGACTCCGACTGGGACCGGGTTCGCCTCCGGCTTGAATCGGAGTATCTGAGGACCATTCGCGCCCGGGATCAAGCCGCGCTTCTTCGGCTCACCAGCCGCACGCTCCGCGGCGCCCTCGAAGAGATCGGCATCGACAAGAGCCGAATCGAGGAGCGCACGCTGGCCGCTCCCGCGACCGCAACCCCCGGCGACGGCCCAGTGGCTACCCCGGTTGGCTCGAGCCCCGCGCCCATCCAGTGGCGCATCCAGGTGCCGCGCCGGGCTTCCCTGTACAAGATCAACGACGCACTGACCCAGGCGATGCTGCTTCTTGGCGGGAGCGTCATCCGAGGCGTGGAGAGACCGGCGCCGGTCGCCGGGATGCTCCTGGACCTGCGTCTCGGGTTCGGCAAGCAAGTGACGCATGCGATCACAGTCGAGCCAAACGAGGCGGTGGCGGATCAGGGTGCACAGATCGCGCTCATCGTAACCGACCTCGATCGGAGCCCGGTCGCCCTCTATCGATCGTTTCTCAAGAGCCCGGTTCTCTTCTCCGTGGCGTTGCGGCCCGACGAGCCCGAAGCCGGGCGGATCAGCCGCGAGGTGCGGGAGGAGCAGCACGAGGTTATCCTTTATCTACCGATGGAGCCGAAAGGGTATCCCCGCGTCGACCCGGGCAAGGACGCGATCCTCCTCGATCTCTCGCGTATCGATATCGAAGACCGAATCATGCGATGCCTCTCCGCGGTCGGCCCGGTGCAGGCGGTCGTGAATCGGCTCGGAAGCGCCGCGCTCAACGACCCGGACGTGATGCGGGCGGTCCTGGACGAATTGAAGCGACGCGATCTCCCCTTCATCGACGCGCATGCCTCCGGGTCCACCATGGTGCAGGAAATCGGGGAGGAAACAGGAGCGCGCACGCTACCGGTCGCGGCGACCCTCGATGGCAACCGCGCGGCGGCCGCCGTCGTGCGGGCCAATCTCAAAGAGATCGTCGCGTCCGCCGTGGCGCGCGGCTCGATCGTCGTGATGGTGAGGCCGAGCACGATGGTCCTCGACATCCTGGAAGCCGAGCTGCCGCGGATCAAGGCCCAGGGCGTGGAGCTGGTTCCGATCTCGCGCATCGCGCTCTGACACGCCGCCAGCCATGACCCCCACGCGCGTCATCGTCTCGGCATGAAGACCGAGCTGAGCGTCAACGTCGACCACGTCGCTACCCTTCGGCAGGCGCGCGGCGGCCGCGAGCCCGATCCGGTTCAGGCCGCGGTGCAGGCCCTCGACGCGGGCGCTTCGGGCATCACCGTCCACCTTCGGGAAGACCGGCGTCACATCCAGGACGACGACGTGACCCGGCTGCGCGCCCTCCGCCGTGGAATCTTGAACCTCGAGATGGCCCTCACGGAGGAGATGGTGCGAATCGCGGTCGACTTGAAGCCCGAACGCGCCACGCTGGTTCCCGAGCGCAGGCAGGAGCTGACCACGGAGGGCGGGCTGGATGTACGCGGTCGCGCCGACTCGGTCCGCGAGGGCTGCGCCAGGCTCAAGCGGGCCGGGATCACGGTGAGCCTTTTTCTCGACCCCGATCCCGAGATGATCGATGCGGCCCGCGGCACGGGCGCCGGCATCGTCGAGATCCACACCGGCGCCTACGCGAACGCGTGGGGAACGGCCGCGGCGGAACGGGAGCTCGCGCGAGTCCGGGCCGCCGCGCTACAACTGGAGCGGATCAAGATCACGCCGCACTTAGGGCACGGGCTCAACGTGGAAAACGTCGGGCCTCTCCTCGAGCTCTATCCTTTTCCTGAAATGAGCATCGGGCATTCGATCATCTCCCGCGCGATCTTCGTCGGCATGGCACAGGCCGTTCGCGAGATGGCGGAGGCGCTCCGGCGCGCGTAACGCGCATTTCAGCTCGGTGAGACGGGATCGTCACATCGTTCTCGTAGAATCCGGCCCGTTCCGTTCCTTCCTACTTGGTCCGCCTTGCAGCCGCTCGAGTGGTCTCTATCGACCGGCCACACGTTACTCCGAAGTCAGGGGGCCGTAACACCCCCGTTACAACACCAACCTACTCTTTTCCTCAGTACCAGGGCCGTTTCCCGGGCGAGATGGTTTCGTAGGGAGCGGGACGATCACCGAGACAGGAGAGGAGAGGGAATGAGAGGACGCAAACTGGTCGTGGCGGGTGTGCTGACGTTTCTGATTCCTTGGGGCGCGCGGGCGGAGGAGCTTCCGCAAACCGTGTCCCAAAAGACGCCCCAAGGGGCCGCGCAAGTCGTGGCGCTGGCCGATTCACAAGCCGTCTCGCAGGGCGCGGCTCAAAGCGCCTCCCCGGCGGTTCCGGAGGGGACGCCGGTCCCGGCGCCGCCCATACCGGTTCTGCAGACCGAGCCCGATTTCCCCCGGGGCAGGATCAGCGGCTACATGTTCGGGGACCTCTACTACAATGCGAGCGGCGATCCGACCCACCGCTATGCCTCCTCGGGCGCGGATTCGGGCCAGGTCAATATCGACGGCAAAGGGCTCATCGGAAAGGACCTGAACGGGGTCCAGCTTCGCCGCGCCTACTTCCAGGTCGATAACGATCTCTCGATCAAGTACTCGACGCGATTCCGGCTCGAGGTGGACAGCAAGGAGCTCACTTCGGGCGGCAAGATCGGGGTCTTCGTCAAGGCCGCCTACCTCCAGGCCAAGAACGTCATCCCGCGCGGGAACTTCTTCTTCGGGGAGATCGCGACCCCCACGTTCGAGAACTCGGAAGAGTTCTGGCAGTACCGCTCGATCGAGAAGACGATCGCCGACTTTCGCGGCATCTCGCCCTCGGCCGACCTCGGCGTGGAGATGAAGGGTTTCGCGGATGCCGCGCACAAGGTTGGGTACTCGGCGATGATCGGGGACGGGAACGGGCAGAAGCCGGAAAACAACCGCTACAAGCGATTCTACCTGAGCCTGCCGCTCAACCTGATCCGGGATCTCAAGATCGAGCCGTACGTGGACTACGAGGATGGAGTGGCCAACGCGGATCGGGCGCTCTACAAGCTCTTCGCCGGCTACGAGCTGAAGCGCGGCGCGATCGGCGCCGAGGTCGTTGACCAGGTCATCCACTCGGCCGGTCCCAGCACCGAACCCTTCGGCCTCTCGATCTTCGGGAGGATGGCGCCCAAGCCCACGCTCGCCGCCTACGCGCGCTACGATCGGTGGCAGCCCAATACGCGGGCGGCCAACCGGGTCGATTCGGACCTTTATATCGCCGGACTCGACTGGCAACCTTACAAAGACGTCCACGTGATGCCCAACGTGGAGGCGACCCAATACCGGGCGCGGGGAACCGCCGTCGCTCCCGCGCACCACGACGTCCAGGCGCGGCTCACCTTCTACTACAGATTCAGCAAGCCTTGATGGCCATCCGTAGCACACACTTGATGGCGATCCACAGGACACAAAGGAGAATCCACGTGAATATCAGACGCAAGACCCTCCATCTTATGGCGCTCGGGCTGGCGGCCGCCGGCCTCATGCTCGGCGCCCTCGGGCCCGCGGTTCAGGCAGGCCCGGCCACGACCACGCTCACCGGCGCGGGCGCGACCTTCCCGTACCCGATCTACTCGAAGTGGTTCGACATGTACCACCAGAAGACCGGGATCGAGATCAACTACCAATCGATCGGAAGCGGCGGCGGGATCCAGCAGGTCAAGGCCGGCACCGTCGATTTCGGCGCGAGCGACGCCGCGCTCTCGGATGCCCGCTTGAAGGAGATGCCACGCAGGGTCCTTCACTTCCCGACCGTGGCGGGCGCCGTCGTGATGGCCTACAACCTGCCCTCCCTCAAGCAGCCGCTCCGCCTGACGTCCGATGTCATCGCGGGAATCTACATGGGGCAGATCACGACCTGGAACGACAAGCGCGTTGCGGCCGCGAATCCAGGCGTAGCGCTTCCCGCGGCGCCGATTCTCCCCGTGCATCGCTCGGACGGGAGCGGGACGACGAACATCTTCACGACCTACCTGTCTGCGGTGAGCGGGCCGTGGAAGGAGATGGTGGGCGCGAACACGTCCGTGAGCTGGCCGGTCGGCATCGGCGGCAAGGGCAACGAGGGAGTCTCCGGGCTCGTTCGGCAGACGCAGGGCTCTATCGGCTATATCGAGCTTGCGTACGCGAAGCAGAACCGGCTTCCGGTGGCACACGTGCGGAACAAGAGCGGAAGCTTTGTCGAGCCCACGCTTGCCTCGACGACGGCCGCCGCGGAAGGTGCGTCGCCGCTCCTCGCAAAGGACGTCCGCACCCCGATCGTGAATTCGTCGGCGCCGACCGCCTACCCGATTTGCGGGCTCACGTTTCTTCTCGTGTATCAGGATCAGAAGGATCCGGCTAAGGGGCATGCGCTCGCGACCTTCATCGATTGGGCGATCCACGAGGGGCAGGATGTGGCCGCGTCGCTCGACTACGCCCGCCTTCCCGAAGCCGTTGTGAAGGTGAACGAGATGACGCTGCGCAAGCTTACCGTCGCCGGGAAGCCCTTGCTCGCCGATCGGTGAAAGCGGCTCGCATCACAGCGGATGGGCTCTACCGCGCCGCCTTAGGCGGCGCGGCAGCCCTAGTTTTCGTGGTCGTCGCGCTCATCGTCTTCGAGGCGGCCAGGGGCTCGGGGCTGTCCATCCGCACGTTCGGCCTTGGATTCCTCACGAGCACCGCGTGGGATCCGGTTTCCGAGAAGTTCGGAGCGCTTCCCTACATCTACGGCACCGTCGTCTCCTCGGCGCTCGCGCTTCTCCTCGCGGTCCCGCTCGGAATCGGGAGCGCGGTCTACCTGGCCGAAATCGCGCCGCGCCGCGTCGGCGCGATCGTCTCCTTCGTGATCGAGCTTCTCGCGGCGATCCCCAGCATCGTGTACGGGGTCTGGGGTTTTTTCGTGCTGGCGCCGTGGTTGCGCACCGCCATCGAGCCGTGGCTCATCGCCCACGTCGGATTCGTGCCGCTGTTCCGTGGATATCCCTTTGGGATCGGAATGCTGAACGCGGCGATCGTCCTTTCGATCATGGTCGTTCCCACGATCGTTTCGATCTCGCGCGAAGTGCTGCTCTCCACGCCGAGATCCCTTCGGGAGGCGGCGCTCGCTCTGGGCGCGACGCCCGCGGAGGCGATCGGCGTGGCGCTCGACGCGGCGCGGCCCGGGATCTTGGGGGCGGTGATCTTGGCGCTCGGGCGGGCGCTTGGGGAGACGATGGCGGTCACCATGGTGATCGGGAACACGAACCGCATCTCGGCATCGCTTCTTGACCCGGCAGCCACGATGGCGAGCATCATCGCCAACGAGTTCACGGAAGCAACGACCCCGCTCTATATCTCCTCGCTGATCGAGATCGCGCTCGTGCTCTTCGCGATCACGATCGTGGTGAACGGGGCGGCGCGAGTCCTGGTCTACTGGGCCACGGGGGGGCGGCGCTCGGCCGCCGCGCTCGCATGAGCCGGCCGGCGCTCACGAGGGCCGCGGGGCATATCAATCGGCGCGCGATCTGGAGCCGGATCGTGATCGCGGCCTGTTACGGGGCGGGCGCGATCGTCGTTCTGCCGCTCGCGCTCATCGTCTGGCACCTCCTGGCCAAGGGCCTCCCGGCGCTCTCGCTTTCGTTCTTCCTCGACATGCCGAAACCGGTGGGCGAGCCCGGCGGCGGGATGGCCAATGCGATCGTGGGCACGCTGATTCTCGTCGGTCTCGGAACCCTCTTCGCGGTGCCTGTGGGCGTCGGCGCCGGCGTCTACCTCGCTGAGTTCGGTCGTGGCCGGTTCTCGTCTCTCGTGCGATACACCGCGGACCTGCTTAGCGGCGTGCCGTCCATCGTCGTCGGCGTGGCGGCGTACGGGCTTGTCGTCCTTCCGATGGGTGGGTTTTCCGCGCTGGCGGGTGGGGTGGCGCTGGGGATCTTGATGCTTCCGACGATCATCCGCTCCACGGAGGAAATGGTGCGGCTTGTTCCGCAGTCCTATCGCGAGGCGGCGTTGGCGCTCGGCGCGCCACGCTGGAAGGTGACGCAGCAGGTGGTCATTCCCGCAGCGCGCGCCGGGATCGTGACGGCGAGCATGCTCGCGGTGGCCCGCGCCGCGGGCGAGACCGCCCCCCTCCTCTTTTACGGGAGGACGCCGTACGACGATTGGAACAGGCAGGCCTGGACCGGGGCGCTCGTGCTCGTGATGATGGTGACCGGGATTTCGGCGGTCTTGCGGCTTACCGTGAGGCGGGTCGCCCAGCGGTAGAGGTGCCGGAGCCGGGGGCTCCCGCGCCCGGCGATCCTTCCTCGGACTCCTCCGCGTGGTGCTTGATCACGCGGGCCTCCGCGACGAAGATCGCTTCCTCGGCGATGTTCGTTGCCAGATCAGCGACGCGCTCGAGGTTCCGGCTCACGAGGAGCAACTCCAAAGCGCGCGGCACCGACTCCGGCGACTGGATCATTCCCCCCGAGAGCTTCGCGAAAATCTTCGCCTTGAGCCCATCGATCTCAACGTCCCGCTCGCAGATGCGCCTGGCGGTCGCGGCATCCCCGTTCAGCCATGCCGAAACCGCGTCGCGGAGCATGGTGATCGTGCGCTCGGCCATCATGGGCAAATCCTCGAGCGGCTTTATCTGAGGAAGGGAGCTCAGCCGGACGGCGCTCTGGGCGATGTTGACCGCGTGGTCACCGATTCGCTCGAGGTCGTTCGAGATCCGGATCGCGGCCACGAGGAATCTGAGGTCGCGCGCGACCGGCTGCTGCAGCCCGAGGAAATTCAGCGACTGGCTCTCGATTTGGAGCTCGATCCGGTCGATCGCGATGTCCTCCGCCCTCACCTCCTCGGCGAGCCTCGCGTTCCGGGTCTTCAAGGCCTCCATGGATTTCACGAGCGCGGTTTCGGCGCGTCCGGCCATTTCGCTCAGCCGGTCGCGAAGCGCTTCGAGTTCGTGATGGAAATGTCGTTCCATGGGGCCCTTTCCCGACGGTGTTCTGGTTACCGCGATTCTATCCGAAGCGACCGGTGATGTAATCCTCGGTCAGGCGCTCGCGGGGGTGAGTGAAGATGTCCCGAGTCGGGCCCTCCTCGACCAGCTTTCCCAGCATGAGAAACGCGGTGCGATCCGAGATCCGGGCGGCCTGCTGCATGTTATGCGTGACGATGACGATCGAGATCGAGCTTCTGATCTCGAGGATGAGCTCCTCGATTTTCGCCGTCGCGGTCGGATCGAGGGCGGAGGCGGGCTCGTCGAGCAGCAGCACCTCCGGATTCACCGCGAGCGCCCGGGCGATACAAAGACGCTGTTGCTGCCCGCCGGAGAGCCCCAGGGCCGGTCGGTTCAGCCGGTCCTTCACCTCGTTCCAGAGCGCCGCATGCTTGAGCGCCCCTTCCACCGCTTCCTCCAGCTCCCGCTTGGAGCGTACTCCCAACAAGCGCAGGCCGTATGCCACATTTTGATAGATGGACATCGGAAAAGGATTCGCGCGCTGGAACACCATCCCCACCCGGCGACGGAGCTCCACGAGGTCGATCCCGCTCCGTAGGATGTCGGTTCCCTCGAACATGACCGAGCCGCTGTAGCGGACGGGGGGATAAAGATCGTTCATGCGGTTGAAGCATCGGAGCAGGGTGGACTTGCCGCAGCCCGACGGGCCGATGATCGCGGCGATTCTCCGCTCCGCGATCGCGAGCGAGATCGAGTGGAGCACCTGGTGTGCGCCGTAGGACAAGCAAACGTCGCGCGCCTCGATCACCGGTTTCGAATCTAATCCGGGCCCAGGGGGGTCCGCCGCTTGCCCCGGGGTCTCGGCCGTCTGCGTGAACGCATGGCCGCGGCGTTCGGCGTCGCCCGCCATAGGCTCCGTCAATGTGCCCATCCTACAAGCCTAGATCGCGCGTACCTCCGGGCCGGTGACGAAGGTGTTACAACTGTGTTACGTCGCTTGCGGGGCATCCGTGGGGGCCGGGCGCGGAAATGTCGTGTCCTGGGCCTGGGCGGGGGATCCCCCTTGCGGCGGGCCCGCCCGAGGAAACTCGAGCCGGAACGTGCTCCCGCGCCCCGGTGTGCTTTCGACGCTGACCCGCCCTCGGTGAAGCTCGATTGCGTGCTTCACGATCGAGAGGCCGAGCCCCGTTCCGCCTTCGGCCCGGGCCCGTCCCCGATCGACCCGATAGAAGCGTTCGAAGAGGCGTGGCACGTGCTCGGGCTCGACGCCGCGGCCGGTGTCTTGGACCGCGATGAGCACCCACCCCCCGTCGTCTCGCACCGCGACGCGAACGGTCCCCGAATCCGTGTACTTGATCGCGTTCTCGATGAGGTTGTGGACCGCGACCTCGATCCGCTTCCGGTCCATGCGGGCGTGGATTCCCGGCCGCGCGTCGAGCTCGAGCGAAAGGCCGCGTCGATTCGCCAATTCCTCGAACCCTGCCGCCAGGTCGCGAACGACTTCGGCCACATCCCAGTCCTTGAGGTCGAGCGCGGTATCCGGACGCTCGAGGTCGGCCAGCTCGAGGAGATCTTCGACGAGGGATTCAAGACGGACCGCCTGCTTTCGGATCGTGTCCACGAAACGGGACCGGTTTTCCTCGTCGTCGAGGCCCCCCTGCAGCAGCGTCTCGGCGTAGCCGCGGATGGACGTGAGCGGCGTGCGAAGCTCGTGCGACACGTTGGCTACGAACTCCCGGCGCAGCTTCGCCATGGTCCGCTCGGGCTTCAGATCCTCGATGGAGAGGAGCCACCCTCCGGATTCCGCTCCAGCCCTGATCGGGGAAACCGAAATCTCGTAATCGCCGCGCCCGCCGACGTAGAGCGAGACGTCCCGGCGCACCGCGGTCCCGCGCTGTCTCGCTTGAGCGGCGATCTCCTCGAGGACGGGCTGGCGCGTGGCGGCGAGGCGGACCTCCGGGCCCGGTGGGCGCCTCGTACCCACGATCTCCCAGAAGCGGTCGTTCGCGTGGCGGACGGAGAGGTCCGGCGTCAGGAGCGCGATCCCTTGGCTCAGGTTGGCGAGGACCGCTTCACCCCCATCACGCTCGGCTTGAAGCTCGGAGAGCTTGGCCGCAAGGCGCTCGGCCATCGAGTTCAGGATGCGGCCGAGCGCGGCCAGCTCGTCGTGTGAATCGACGGGTACCCGGGCCGCCAGATCCCCGCTTCCGAGCGCCTCGGCCGACTCCCGCAGCCTTCGGAGTCGGCGGTCCACGCGACGTCCGAGCACGTAACCGCCGCCGAGCACCAGGGCGAAGACGGCGGCGATGCCGATCCAGAGATGCCGCTGCCAGCGGCGACCGAACTCGTAAGCGCCGGGCACCGGCATGGCGATTCTTAAAACCGCCGGCGCCAGGTGCCCCCGCGACCCCGCACCAGGCGTCGCGGCCTCGAGCGGCTCCGCGATGTAGAAGAGCTTCTGTCGGATGGTCCAGCTCTGCCGCGTCGACTCCCCGACTCCCGTGCGCAGCGCGGCGCGCACCTCGGGGCGATCCGCGTGGTTCTGCATCTTGGGGATCGAGTCCAACGGAACGCGTGAGTCGCCGAGCACCCGGCCCGTCGACTCGATCACGGTGACGCGGCGATCGAGAGCCTCTCCCGCGCGATCGCACCACGCGTCCACGGCGGCGATGTTCCCGCGCCGGATCTCCGCGACCGGTGCCGAAACCCGAAGCAGCGCGAGCTCGTGTCTGCCGTCGGATTCGAGGAAGTGGATGGTCGTGAGCCGCGAGTCACGGTCGAGCACGATGCCGGCCGCGAGGAGCCCCGCTCCCAGGAGGATGGCGATCAGCGAATAGAGCCGGGACGTGAGCGACGTCACGGGTTACTTCCCGGAAACGTCGGCCGCGTACCCCACCCCAGTGACCGTTCGGATGAGCCCGGACTCGCGCCCGAGCTTCGCCCGGAGCCGCCGCACGTGGACGTCGACCGTCCTCGTCTCGCCGAAGTAGCCCAACCCCCAGACCTTGTCGAGAAGCTGTTCCCGCGAGAAGACCCTACCCGGCTTCTGAAGCAGGAACTCGAGAAGCCGATACTCCGTGGGAGTGAGGCTGAGCTCCCGGCGGTGGAGCAGGACACGATGGCGCTCGCGGTCGAACTCGAAGGGACCGACCTTCGTCGGGGTGGCGGTCTCCTCTCCGCGCGTTCTACGAAGGATCGCATGGACGCGGGCTGCGAGCTCCTTCGGGGAGAAGGGCTTCGTCAGGTAATCGTCCGCGCCGCGCTCGAAGCCGACGAGCTTGTCCATCTCCGTCCCGCGCGCGGTCAAGACGAGCACCGGCAGGGAGCGGGTCCGCGGCTCCGACCGGATGGCCTGGAGCACTTCGAGGCCGCTCATCTTCGGCAGCAGGAGGTCGAGCACGAGAAGATCGGGAGGCGATTTGAAGATGCGATCCACGGCTGCCTCGCCGTCGTGCTCCTTCACGACGCGATACCCCTCGCGCGCAAGGTTGTAGCTCACGAGCTCGCAGATTTCCTCCTCGTCGTCGACCACCAGAACTGTCGCGCGCGGGCTTCGGGGCATAGTTCCCTGACGAGGTTTCGCCTTGGGACGGGGCTCGAGAGCACCGTCAGTCGCGTCCTCGCCGATTGTAGCATCGCGAGGGTCATCCATGGCGTGCCTGCTCTTTTGCTCTTTGCCGTTGAGTTTCGGGGTTCGTATTCTCACACCCCAGGGTAGCCGTGCACGGTTACAGCGAGAGGGCGACGCCATGTCGGATTGGTTACAGCCTGCTCTGAGCGTGATGTAACACGGAAGTTCTTCGCACGACATTCCCCTGTCACTCCCTCTCGATACCATTCCTCCTGGTGTCGGCACCCCTCCAGGGCCAAATCCCGAATTGACTTACCGTCCGGCGATCGGCTACGCTCCGCGGCCTGCCTTGCCTCCTTCTTCGAGGCTTGAACCCGACTTTCATGAAGCGGCAGAGGGGCTTATGACGAGGCATTCGGCGCGATGATGACGCGAAGCGACCAGTGGAAGTTCTACCTCACGGTGGTCTTCGTGCTGGCGTCGGTTTGGACCCTTTGGCCCACCTTCCAGTTCTATTCGCTTCCGCCGAAGACCAGGCAGGAAGTTCTGCAGGCGCGGCCCGACCTCGCCACCAACGAAGCCGAGCGGATCAAATTGGAGAAGTACGTCAAGCTCCGCGAGAAGGCGATCAAGCTCGGCCTGGATCTCCAGGGCGGGATGTATCTCCTGCTCGAGGTCGACACCTCCAAGCTCGGCCCCGCGGAAGCCAAGAACGCCGTGGATCAGGTGAGGCAGATCATCAATAACCGAATCGACCAGTTCGGGGTCGCCGAGCCTTCGATCCAGAAGCAGGGCGAAAACCGGATCTTGATCCAGCTTCCCGGATTGCTCGATCGTGAGCGCGCCAAGAGCCTGATCGGGCAAACCGCCCTTCTCGAATTCAAGCTGGTCAAGACCGAGGAGGAAGGGAAGGCGTTCTACGACCGCGTGGACCAATATTTCGCCCGCAAGCTGCGTGGCGGGGCTCCTCCGGACAGCGCCGCCCCCGATTCCACCGTCCATCCGTTTACTTCGAAGCTTCTTGCCTCGTCCCACTCCGAGGCGACCGTCCTCCGCGAGAACGTTCCGATCGTGGATCAGATGATCCAGCAGCTCAAAGCCGATTCCACGTTCGTCAGCGACGCGCAGTTTTCGTGGGACGCCCACGAATCCGAGATTTCGGGGCGCACGGCGCGGACCCTCTACGTGGTCGGGAAGGAAGCGCTCATGAAAGGGTCCGAGGTGGCGAGCGCCCAGATGCGCCTTGACCTGGACCAGAAAGATCCAGTCCGCGCCCAATATCCAGGAGAAGATCCCGCGCGGGCAGGGCTCGATCACGGGCAGCTTTACTGAGGAGGAGGCGCAGAATCTCGCGATCGTGCTCCGCTCGGGCGCGCTCCCCGCTCCGGTCAGCATCGTCGAGGAGCGCACGGTGGGTCCCTCGCTCGGGCAGGATTCTATCGAGAAAGGCATCCGCGCCGCCGGCGTCGGAGCCGCCCTCGTCGTGCTGTTCATGCTCGTCTATTACCGCATCTCGGGCATGGTCGCCGTGGTCGCCCTATTCCTCAACATCCTGGGTCTTCTGGCCTGTATGGCCGGCTTCCACGGGACCCTCACGCTTCCGGGCATCGCGGGGATCGTTCTCACCATCGGCATGGCCGTCGACACGAACGTGCTCATTTTCGAGCGCATCCGGGAGGAGCTCCGGAACAAGAGGACCGTGCTTGCCGCCATCGAGACGGGCTACGCGCGAGCCTACCGCACGATCATAGACGCGCACGTGACGACGCTCCTCAGCTCCTTCGCCTTGATGTGGTTCGGGACGGGACCCATCCGAGGTTTCGCGATTACGCTTTCGATCGGACTCATCATCAACCTCATCACGGCGGTCGGGATCTCGAAGATGATCTTCGACGCGTGGTCGGTCCGCCGGAAGCTGTCCTCCATCAGCATCTAGGAGAGCCGATGCTTCAAATTCTCCACGGGGTCAACGTCAACTGGATGGCGAGGCGGCACATCGCCTTCATCGTGTCTGGAGTCTGCGTGGCGATCGCGATCGCCTCGCTCATCCTGCACGGCGGCCCCAGGTATGGAGTCGATTTCACCGGCGGGTCGCTCATCGAGATTCTGGTGACGCCCCCGGTTCACGTGGACGCGGTGCGGTCGGCGGTCGATCGCGCCGGTTTGGCGGGGAGCGAGATCCAGGAGCTTTCCCGTCCCGGCCAGTTTCTGATCCGCGCCGAAATAAAGGCGGGCCGTGCGAGCCCCTCCGACGCGATCGCGAATGCCGTACAGGCCGGAAACGCGGGCCGAAAGGTGGAAGTGCTTCGCGTCGAATCGGTCGGGCCTCGGGTCGGGAACGAGCTGCGAGGGGCCGCCATCAAGGCCATCTTCTTCGCGCTGGGCCTCATCCTGATTTACGTCGGGATCCGCTACGACTGGCGCTATTCCGTCGGCGCGGTCGCCGCGCTGTTCCACGACGTCTTTATCACGCTGGGGGCGCTCAGTATCACGAACAAGGAAATCACGCTGACCGTGGTCGCCGCACTCCTGACCATCGCGGGCTACTCCATCAACGACACCATCGTCGTATTCGACCGGATCCGCGAAAGATCCAAGACGCTTCGCCGGGAGCCGCCCGAGAAGGTGATGAACGTGGCCATCAACGAGACCCTGAGCCGCACCGTGATCACCTCCTTCACGGTGTTCCTCACGGTCGTGGCGCTGTTCACCCTCGGTGGTGAGGTCATCCACGACTTTTCATTCGCGATGCTTGTCGGTGTCGTGTTCGGCACGTACTCATCGGTTTACGTCGCAAGCGGACTCGCGCTCGAAGTCCAGCTCTGGCTCGAGCGCGCGGGGGGCGGCGGCGCGAAGAAGTAGTTCCGGCGCTCGCCGTCATCCGGAGCGGAGCCATCCTGTGAAAGCGCTTACGTTCCTGCTGCTCCTTGCCGGTCTAGCCTCTTCCGCCTTGGCCGCGGGTACGCCCGAGGCTCCACCCTCCACGGCTGCGGATCCCCGGTCCGAGCTCGGACCCCTTACCGCGGTCCGGCTGTTCGCGGACGTGGAGGGTGCGTGGGCCGCGTCGGACGCCGAGCGTCTCGCGTCGCTGGTCGATACGACGGCCGTCCGGATCGCGGTCAAGCCTGGTGCTCCGCTCACCGCGGCGCTCACCCGCGTCGCCGCCGCGTTTCTGTTGCAGGACCAGCTGAGGCTCGTGCGCACTTTAAGTTTTCAAATGACGCGGTTCCAATTGGACCCGAAGAGGCGGCTCTGTCGCGGCACCGCGACCTGGACCGGCGATTGGGGAGGGCGCCAGGGGAAGCGCGCTGTTCGCGTCGCCCTCGTCGCCAGGGCTTCGAACAACCGCTGGTTTCTGACCGAAATCCGCGCGGAAGATTGACCCGATAACGTGTCCGCACCCGCTCCATCCGCCTCGCAAGCCGACGTCCTCTACACGGCGGATCTTCACGGAAGCCGCACGCTTTACAGCGAAGCGCTGGCTCTCGCGCGCAAGCTCGGCGTCCGCACGTTGATTCTCGGCGGTGACTTGGCACCCCACGCGACGGTCCCCGAGCAGCGGCTGTTTTTCACGGAGTTCCTGATCCCGCTGCTGCGCGAGTACCGGGGGGAAGCCGGCTCGGCGGATCTCTTCTTCATCATGGGGAACGACGACTGGCGCGCCAACCTTCCCGTGCTGCTCCGGGCGGGGATCGATCGCTTCCATCACATCCATAGGACGGTGCGGCGGCTCGACGCCGAGACGTGGATCGCGGGGCTCGGCTCGGTGAGCCTGACCCCGTTCGCGCTCAAAGATTGGGAGCGATGGGAGGAAGGGCTCAACGGTCCCATTCGCATGGACGGGTTCCGGAGCGAAGAAGACGGATCGGTTCACCCGTTCGATTTTCGCGGGCGCGAATGGGAGGAATGGATCGGGGAGGATCTTGAGGCGATTGGGCGCGAGCTGGGTCCCGAGAAGAAGCCCCTCGTCTGCGTGTCCCACGGCCCGCCTTTCGGGACCGCCCTCGATCTGATTCACGGGGAAGTCCACGTGGGCTCCCGCGAGGTCCGCAAGTTTCTGGAGACCCACCGCCCTTTGATTTCGCTCCATGGGCACATCCACGAGTCGCCGGCGGTTTCCGGCAAGTTCGCCGATCGCCTGGGTCCCACGATCTGTGTAAATCCGGGTCAGCGGATGGGAAGCACGCTCCACGCGGTCTGGTTCCGATTCGAGGATTTGGCGGGGTCCTTGACCCACACCCTCCTCGGACCGGCAACACTCGACGCTCCCGCTACTTAACGCCGCTCGAGATCCCCCCTCCACGGAACCCCAGCGCGTTCCGCCGGTACTCTTACATAACAGCTCCATGAAGGACGGCGTGCGCCGCCATCTGATATAATTAAGTGACTTAGAGCCCCAGATCTGAGGCCTCGTGACCGGGTTTTCCTCGCGACTCCAAATGCCCCGTTCGGCCATGGCGGCGTGCCTTGTCATAGGCATGGCATGTGCTTTGCCTGATCACGCGCCGTCCGCCGCCCCCCGGGAGCTCGAGCTGAACGGCGGCTTCACGATCGCTAGGCTCAAATACACGGGCGGCGGTGATTGGTACTCGGATGAGAGCTCGCTTCGAAATCTTCTCCGCGCGCTCAGGGAACGCGGGGATGTCCGCGTGAGCCAGGAAGAGGAAGGCGTCGTGACCCCGACCGACCCGGAGATTTGGAACTACCCCATGCTCTTCATGACCGGCCACGGCAACATTAAGATGAGCGAGGAGGAGGCCCGCGCGCTAAGGGGCTACCTCGACGCCGGCGGGTTTCTCTGGGCGGACGACAATTTTGGCATGGACAAATCCTTCCGCGAGCTTGTGAAGCGGCTCTACCCCGAGACGCCGCTCGCCGAGCTTCCCTTCAGCCACGCGATCTTTCGGTACCCGAATTCCTTTCCCGCGGGGGCGCCCAAGATCCACGAGCACGACGGCGGCCCGGCGCGGGTGTACGCGGTAATCAAGGGCGGACGCGTCCTGGTCCTCTACACCTTCGACTGCGACATCGGAAACGGAATCGAAGATGCCGGAGTCCACGACGATCCCGCCGAGAAGCGGATGGCCGCGATGCGCTTCGCCATCAACGTCGCGACCTATACGGTGACGCATTGAGGCCCACGCGATGAATCCCGCCTACGAAGCCCTGCTTCGAGAGCTCCGGCGTGCGCGCCGGTTCCTCATTTGGCGATCGGTCGAGCGGACCGGCTTCCTCGCGACGCTCGGTCTCATGGCTCTCGCCGGACTGGCGCTCCTGGCCGCGCTCCTCCTGCCGCTGCATCGCTCGGAGTACGTAGCGCTCAGGGCGGGGCTCCTGCTCGGAGCCTCGGCCGCACTGGTGTTCGCGCTCATCCGCGTGCTTCGCTCGCGCGCGGGGCTTTCCGAAGCCGCGCTGGAGGCGAGCCGCTTGATCGATCAGCGCGAGGACGCGCTCCTGACCGCGTTCGAGCTGGGCCGGGGCCCGGCCACGTCTTCCGCCCTCGAGACCGGTTACTCCGACGCGCTCACCCAGCATGCGGTCCGGGCCGCCGCGGAGCGGGCCGCCTCGCTCCCGCTCGGCCGGCTGCGCGGCTGGCGCGGCCGCTCGACCTCCCTCAAGCGCCTCGGGATCGTGTTGGCTGTCCTGGCCGCGGTCGCGGCGCTCGGTGGATCGCGGACCATCACGAGCGTGAAGCGCATCGCGGATCCCGAAACGGCCCCTCTGGCCCCGATTCAAATCAGGGTCGAGCCCGGGTCCGAAGAAGTGGAGGGTGGCGCCTCGGTTCCCGTACGGGTCTACGTGGCGGGGACCGATCGGAAGCCGCGGCTCTTGTCGAAGGAGCGGTCGGGCGGAGGCGGCGCGTGGCGCGAAACGGCGCTCGAGCCTGCGACCGACGAGGCGCGGCCGCGCTCCGGAGAGCGCGCGTACGCCACGGTGATCGCCAATTTGAAAGAGGACCTCGCCTATCAGGTGCGTGCTTCCGATCAGGTCAGCCCGGTGTATCTCATCTCGGTGCGGGACCTGCCGCGGGCATCCGGCTTTCGCATTCGATACGATTATCCCGCGTACTGCGGGATCCCCTCGGAGGCGACCAACGCCATCACGGGGGATCTCGCCGCCCCGCGCGGGACGACCGCCCGCGTCGAAGTGCTCCTCAATCGATCGGTGGATACCGCGTCCATCGAGTATGAGAGCGGCGCCGGAAGGCTCCGCGGAGACTTAGGCGAGCGGCTCGCCCGGTTCACCGTTCCGGTTCGCTCGGACGCGAAATACCGCATCCGCCTGATCGATCCGAGGGGACGCAAGGTCGATCTCGGCCCCTACGACATCAAGTCCATTCCGGACCGGCCGCCGACCGTCACCATTCTCTCTCCCGGGCCGGTCGAGGACGTGACGCGCGATCTGACCGCGACCATCCTGGCGGGCGCCACCGACGACTACGGCGTCAGGAAGGTTCTCCTCCGGTACCGCGTGCGCGAAGAGCCCCAGCGCGTCGAGATGCTTCACCAGGAGAAAGACGGCGTACGGGAGCTGGCCGTCCGTTACACGTGGTCTCTCGCGCCGATGAGCCTCCTTCCCGGCGAGGAGATCGAGTACGAAGTCGGCGCCCAGGATGGGAATCAGATCGACGGGCCCCAGACCGCGTGGTCGGAAACGCGGACGCTTCGCTTCCCCTCCGCGGCGGAGATCCTCGCCGACGTCGAACGGCAGCAGGACTCATCCGTCGCCACCCTGGAAGACGCGATCCGGAACGCGCAGGGGCTGAAGGAGAAGTCGGAGGAGCTGGCGCGCGACATGGGGCGCACCCGGGAGCTGCCCTGGGAAAAGGGGCAGGACATCCAGAAGATGCTCGAGGGCCAGCAGACGATGCGCGAGCAGATCGACAAGGTCGCGGAGAAGCTCTCGCAGGACGCCGACAAGCTGGCACAGTCGCGCGCGCTCAACGCTGAGCTGGTCCAGAAGCTGACCGAGCTCCAGCAGCTCCTGAACCAGCTCCGCGATCAGTCGATCCTTCGAGCCATGCAGCGCGTCCAAGAGGCGCTCCACAAGATGTCGCCTCAGGATCTCGAGCGCGCGATGCAGAACATGAAGCTCACGCAAGAGGACGTGATCCGGAACCTGGAACGCACGATCGACCTCCTGAAGCAGCTCAAGATGGAAGAGAAACTCGAAGCGGTCGCCGAGCGGGCCTCGGAGTTGGCGAGGAAGCAGCTGGCGCTCAACGATTCCCTCGCCCGCGCCCGTCAGCCGGAGGAGATGAAGGCTCTCGCGAA
>VBOX01000094.1 GCA_005893265.1 Candidatus Eiseniibacteriota bacterium
TCTCGAAGAGCTGCGCACGGTCGCCACCGAGCGAATCGCACGCGCCGGCCAGCACCAGCGACTCGACCACACGCTTGTTTATCGCCTTCAAGTCCACGCGGCGACAGAGATCCGCGAGCGATGAGAAAGGTCCCCCGTGCTCGCGCGCCGCGACAATAGCCAGGACGGAGCCCTTTCCTACGTTCTTGATCGCGTTCAGCCCGAAGCGGATGGCGTCCCCTTCCAGCGTGAACGCCCCGTGACTCGTGTTCACGTCAGGCGGCTTGATCGGGATGCCGAGCCGGCGTGCCTCCTCGACCAGCGTCACGATTCGATCGGTATCCCCCACCTCGCTGGTCAGCGCCGCCGCGATGTACGCCGCGGGGTAGTGAGCCTTCAGATAGGCGCACTGGTAGGAGAGGAGCGCGTACGCCGCGCTGTGGGCCCGGGGGAAGCCGTAGCCCGCGAACTTCTCCACGAGATCGAAAATCTCCTCCGCCTTCCGCTTGGGAACTTGATTCTTGCCGCACCCTTCGACAAACGTTTGCTTCATGCGCGCCATCTCATCGGGCTTCTTCTTGCCCATGGCGCGCCGGAGGAGATCCCCCTGGGCGAGGGAAAATCCGGCCAGTCGGTTGGCGATCTGCATGACCTGGTCCTGATAGGCGATCACGCCGTGCGTGTTGCTCAAGATGGGCTCGAGAGCGGGGTGCATGTAGGTCACCTTCTGCTTCCCATGCTTCCGCTTCGCGAAGTCATCGAGCATCCCGCTTTGGATCGGTCCGGGCCGGAAGAGGGCGTTGATCGCGATGATGTCTTCGAACGTATCGGGCATCACCTTACGCAGGAGCTCCCGCATTCCGGAGGACTCGAGCTGGAACACCCCGATCGTCTGCGCCTTGGACAGGAGCGCGTACGTCGCCGCATCGTCGAGCGGGATCACCTTGAGATCGATCGGACTCCCCACACCCTCCGAGGCGAGCCGGGCCGCGTCCTCCAGCACCGTCAGCGTTCGAAGGCCGAGGAAGTCCATTTTCAAGAGGCCGATCTTCTCAAGCGAGGTCATGTCGAACTGCGTGGTCACGTCCCCCTTGCTCGAGCGGTAGACCGGCACGTAGTCGGAGAGCCTCCCGGGCGCGATCAAGACGCCGGCGGCGTGCGTGGACGCGTGCCGCGCGAGCCCCTCGAGCGCGAGCGAGCAGCGGATCAGCTTCGCCATGGTCTCGTCCAGCTGCGTGAGCGACCGAAGCTCCGGCACGATTTCGAGCGCCCGCGTGAGCGTCATGCCCAGCTCGCCCGGGATCAGCTTCGCCACGCGATCCTGATCCGCGTAGCTCATGCCGAGCGCGCGACCGACGTCGCGCACGACCGCGCGGGCCGCCATGGTTCCGAACGTGATGATCTGGGTCACGTTCTCGCGGCCGTATTTCTCGAGCACGTAATCGATCACCCTGCCCCGGTTCTCGTAATCGAAATCGATGTCGATGTCGGGCATGCTGATCCGCTCGGGATTCAGGAAACGCTCGAAGAGGAGATTGAATTTGAGCGGATCGATGTCGGTGATGCCGAGCACGTACGAGACGAGGCTTCCCGCCGCGGAGCCGCGCCCTGGACCCACGCCGATCCCGTTGCCGCGGGCGAACTCGATGAAGTCGCGCACGATGAGGAAGTAGCGCGCGTAGCCCACCTGGCAGATCGTATCCAGCTCATACGTGAGGCGCTGCTCCATCTCGGGCAGGATCGTGCCGTACCGGCGCGCGAGCCCCTCGTGCGCGAGCGAGCGCAAGTAACCCTCGGCCTCGTGGAACTCCGGAGGGAGTGGGAACTCCGGCAGCTGTACCCGCTCCGTGTCGAGCGTGAGGTCGCATTTCTCGGCCACCTCGAGGGAGTTCCGGATCGCGTCGGGCGCGCCCTGAAAGAGCGCCTCCATCTCCTCCGCCGATTTCACGTACACCTGGTCGGTCGCGAATCGGAAGCGGTCCTTGTCCTGCATGGTCTTGCCCGTTTGGATGCAGAGGAGAACCTCGTGCGCTTCCGCGTCCTCGCGCGCCAAGTAGTGGCAGTCGTTGGTCGCGACGACCGGGATCCCCATGCGCTTGCCCAGATCGATCAGACCCTCCGCTACCGTTCGCTCCTCGGGAATGCCGTGGTCTTGGATCTCGAGGTAATAGAACTCCGCGCCGAAAAGGTCCCGGTACCAAGCGGCCGCCTTCTCGGCGCCATCGAGATACCCGGCGAGCACGAGCTGCGGCACCTCGCCGCGAAGACACGCGCTCAGGCAGAGGAGGCCTTCCGCATGGCGCGACAGAATGTCCTTGTCGATTCGGGGCTTGTAATGGAAGCCCTCGAGATATCCGGCCGAGGACAGACGCATGAGATTTTTGTATCCATCGCGGTTCCTCGCGAGCAGGACGAGGTGGTCGTACGCGCCCTTTCCGTCGGCGCTCCGCGTCTTGTCCAAACGCGAGCCGTGGGCGACATAGACCTCGCATCCGATGATGGGTTTCAGCCCCGCCGCCTTCGCCATTTCGTAAAACTCGACCGTGCCGAAGAGGTTGCCGTGGTCGGTGAGCGCGATCGCGGGCATGCCGAGCCCCTTGGCCCGGTCGACCAGGCGGTCCAGGCGGCAGGCGCCGTCGAGGAGCGAGTAATCGCTGTGGTTGTGGAGGTGGACGAATCCAGCGCTCATGCGACGCCTCGCGCTCGGAAGAAGCCGGGGAGACTCGGACGGGGAACCACGAGGCGAGTTTACACGAGCGTGCGGCCGGCGGAGAACGATTTTAGGGTGTCAGAAGTAAAGATGCATCGTGAGCGACGTTGTCATCGTATCGAACTGCGACTCGCTTCGCTTCGGCGCGCCCGGCTCGGAATAACTTGTCATGGATTCCGTCCAGAGGATCCCGGTGGCCGCCCCGATGCTGATCGCTTCGAGCGGTGTCCAGTCCGCGCCCAGTCCTACCCGCAGCGTCGCGCTCCGTGTAAACCGGTTCGAGTTGGAGAAATAGAAGCCGCCTCCGTTGGACCAGCCATACGAGCCCTTCAGGCCGCCGAAAAGATAGGGGGAGACCGCCTCGCGCAGCGCGAGGTACCGTTTGATGGACGGCTCCAAGGAAACGCTCCAAAACTGAGTCGCCATGCCGACCCGCGCGGTATCCGGACCGTCGGTTATGGTTTCCCGCGTGTGTGCGACGCCGATCGTGGCCCCAAGGTTGGACCGGTCGGAGACCATCCTCCACAGGCCCATCGAGCCACCGCCTCCGTCCGGCAGCGAAATCGCGATCGACCAGCGACCCTTGGCGATGGCCCGGGAAGCCGCCTCCTCAGCCCGCGCCGGTCCCGCGATCCAGACGAGAGGCAACAGCGCGATCAAACACCGGATCCAGATCCAGCTCATGCGTGCTCCTCCGCCTGGTGAAGCGCGGCTGCGATCGAGTCGCGCAGCGTAGCACTTCCGCTCGATCTTCCGGATCCAGGAGTTCCTCTAGAGCCCTGGGGGAGCCTGCTCCTTGCTGTCCGGAGCGGTCCCGTCCGGGACGGTTCCGTCCGGAGTAGCACCATCCGGAGCCTTCTCATCCGGGCTGACGCCGGGCTCTTTGGTCTCGCCTGGAGCGTTGTCGCCGGGTCCCAGGTCCGGGACAACCCCGGTCGAATCCGGGCGCAAGGAGTCGGACCACGCCGGCGCGTGGTACGCGGTACACACCTGCCTGGGCTCGGTGGTCGGGATGAACGACTCCCTCATCACGTGGACGCAATCGGCGCCGGCGCGGAGGCCGGTATCCGCGTCAATCCAAACGTCGATCACGCCCGGAGGCGCCTGGAAATCACGGACCGGCTTTCCCCGGTGCGCGATTTCCATGAACCGAGCCCAGATCGGAACCGCGGCCTGCGTCCCGGTGAGCCCGAGCCGCCTGTTCCGGTCACACCCAACCCAGACCCCCGCCACGAGATCGGGCGTATAGCCGACGAACCACGCGTCGTTCTCGTCGTCGGTCGTGCCGGTCTTGCCCGCGGCGGGGCGCGTGAATCCGTACCCGCTCCGGATCGACGCGGCCGTTCCATACAGCACCGGCCCCTGGAGCAGCGTGGTCGCGAGGTACGCCGTTTCCGGACGAACGACCCGACGCGTCTCGCGCCTGGATGTCCAGATGAGGCTTCCTCCGCGGTCGAGAACGGCTCGAGCCGCGTTCGGTTTTACCATCACGCCGCCGTTCGCGAGAGTGGCGTACGCGGTCGTGAGCTCGAGCGGGGTCACCTCGCTCGTCCCGAGCGCGAGGGACGCGACCTCACGCAGCTTGCTCTGGATCCCGAGCGCGCGCGCCATCTGCGTCACCTTGGGCACGCCCACCAGGAACTCGAGCCGGACCGTCGCCACGTTGAGCGAGCGCGCGAGCGCGCGGGCCGCGGTGACACGCCCGTAATACCCGTTCTCGTAGTTGCGAGGAGCCCACAGGCCGAAGGGAGTCGGGAAGGAATCGGGCACGTCGTCCAGAAGGGTCGCGGCGGTGAGAGGCGGCCGTCTTCCCGAGAAGGGCGTGTCGAGCGCGGCAACGTAGACGAACGGCTTGAATGCGGAGCCAGGCTGCCGTCGCGATTCCACGGCTCGGTTGAAGGGGCTCTCGCGGTAGTCGCGCCCCCCGACCATGGCGCGGATCGCTCCATTCTGCGGTTCGATTGCGAGCAGCGCGGCCTGCGCCGGGTCCCGGCCCGCCCCGCCCACCGGCGAGCGCGCGTCCGCTTCCCGCGCCCCCTCGCGCACGCATCGTTCGGCGGCTTCTTCGACCCGCGGATCGAGCGTTGTGAACACGAGCAGCCCGCGGGTGCTCAGGTCCGATTCGGAGATGTCCTTCGAGAGAACCTCCCGGACGTAGTCGACGAAATACGGGGCGCGGGTCGTGGGCGTCGGATTGGGCGCGAACCGGAGCTGCGCTTTCCGCGCACGCTGCGATTCGGCGCGCGAAATGAACCCGCACGCGACCATATCCTCGAGCACCTCGTTCCGCCTCGCGATCGCCAAGTCCGCGTCCCGGTAGGGTGAGAGCTTATTCGGCGCGGGGATAATGCCGGCCAAGAGCGCGCCCTCCCCCAGGGTCAGCTCGGTCGCGTGCTTGTTGAAGTAATAGAGAGCGCCCTCCTCGATGCCGCAGACGCTCCAGGTCCCTCGCTGTCCGAGATAGATTTGATTCAGGTAGAACTCGAGGATCTGCTCCTTGGAGTACCGGAGCTCGATCATCACCGCGAGAAGGGCTTCGTGAAGCTTCCGGGTGAACGTGCGCTTCCGCGAGAGAAACACGTTCTTCGCGAGCTGCTGGCTGATCGTGCTTCCGCCCTCGACGACCGATCCCGCGACTACGTTGCGCGCGGTGGCGCGTCCGATCCCCAGGAGGTCGAGCCCCATGTGCCGGAAGAAGCGCCGGTCTTCACTGGCGACCGCGGCGAGCGCGACGTGGCGCGGGATCGCGGAGAGCGGCATGTAGGAGCGGCGCTCACGCTCCGTGTCCGAGAATTCGGCGAGGAGCTGCGGATCGATGCGCAGGAGCCCGCGCGGCGTCGTTTCCGTGAAGCCGTTTCCGATCGAAGTGACCAGTCCGTCGCGGATCTCCACCATGGTGCGCGAGCCGGGCTCGGCACGGTCCGGGTAGAGAAAGGGCCGGAGGTAGATCTCGAAGATGGACCCGCTCACGCGGTACTGGCCCGGGGCGTAGGGCTTCCCGGTCGCCCGGCGATACCGCGCCCAATCGAGCGCCTCGCGAAGGGTCGAGCTTTCGAGCGGCATTCCCACGCGCAGCTCGAGCCAGTCCGCGTACACGCGCGTCGGAAACTTCCAGCCTTGCCCGGAATAGCGGAATGAAGCGAGCGAGGAGAGCCGGAACCAGTCGTACCCGAGAAAGCCGAAAACAAAGAGAAGCACGACCAGCACCCATCCCAGGCGGCTCCTCGAGAACGACCCGAATCTCCGGCCAATGTCGAGGGGAAGCCCTCGGATCGGGCGATCTCCCGCCGGTGTGGGATTCGGATTCACGCCGGTGAGCCTACGGCCCATCCGCTCGGTCGTCAACCGGATGGGGAAGTCAAACGGGGTGCGGCACGGGGGGATGGAGCGGTTCAGCGCCTTTCGGAGATCGCGTCCTCGAGCTGGCGCAGCCGCGAAACCGAGCGGCTGTCGGCGCCGCCGGCCGGTGCGCTCAGGAGGTATTCGCGGTAGGCGGCGAGCGCGTCTCTCTGGTCGGAGCGCTTGCCGGTGAACCTTTGAATCGCCCACAGGCAATCGGCGTACTCTCTCCTTGCGCGTGCCCGATCAGGTCCCACGCCCATTTTCGACATGAACGTCTTCCACGTCGCGCGGAGCCGTCGGAGCGCGACCACATCCTCTTCCTCGTCCGCCGCCACGGTCGCTTGATGGAGTCGGTCGATCGGGGTGGCGGGCTTCGGCGGGGCGGGCTCGCTCTGCTCCGGAGCCTTGCTCGGCGGCGGCGCGCTGTTTCGAGGTGGCGTGCTGCTTCGATACGGCGCGCTGTCGCTCGAGCCGGGCGCGAGCCATGACGTGGCGGGCACGCGCCGCCCGGCGGGGCCCGCGCTCTCGGAGGCTCGACTCGGATTCTCTGCCGGCGCGTCGGGCTCGGGCGGCGAATCCTC
>VBOX01000090.1 GCA_005893265.1 Candidatus Eiseniibacteriota bacterium
GAGCGTCGCCGTCGCATCGGCGGCATCCGGGGACCAGAACGCGAGGGAGCGCGCGCACGATCGCGCGCAGATTCGCACCGACCGGGTCGAGCTGAGCCGCGACGTCGCCGAGGTGAGGCGGCTTGAGGGGCTCCTCTGGCAGCTGGACGCCGCGCAGCGTCGCTTCGACGAGCCGGCCGAGCGGCGGGCTCGCCGCCAAGTCCACGCGTTTCTTGCACGCGAAGCTGCGGATGCCAAGCAACAGGTGGCAAGGGACCGCCGCGAGGCACGGGCAAGCGCCCGCGAGCTGAGGCGGGACCGTAGGCAAGGGAGCCCTGGGTGGGATGACCGGCGGGATCTGCGCGACGACAGGCTTGATCTGGCCTCGAGCAAGGGACGTCTGGCCAGGGAGCGGGAAATCATCTATGACCTGCGCACGCTTCAGCCGCGCGTGCGGAGGGACGATCCCGCGGCCGAGAGCCGCGAGCGAGAGCTGTTTCAGGAGTTCTTGAGCATCGCCCGTCGTGATGCCATCGCCTCGGGGCGCGAGCTGGGAGAGGATCGCCGAGAGCTGACCGAGGACCGTCGCGACCGCACGCGGAACTAGGACCGATCGCGCGGGGGAGCGTCGCGATCGCGCGTCCCGCCCCCCGCGCGTCCCTTCTTGCCCCGGCCCGCCTCGCGTACCGCGCGGGCGAGGACGAACTCGATCTGACCGTTCACGCTCCGGAGCTCGTCGGCCGCCCATTGCTCGAGGCTCTCCCACAGGTCGGGGCTGATGCGCAGGAGGAAGGCCTTCCGCTCCGTCATCCGGAGCCTATTTGTACAGCGTGCCGGCGTTGAGGACGGGAGTCGCCGCGTGCTCGCCGCATAGGACCACGAGCAGGTTCGAAACCATCGCGGCCTTGCGCTCTTCGTCCAGCTCCACGATCTTGTTCTTGCCCAGGCGATCCAGCGCCATCTCGACCATCCCCACCGCTCCCTCCACGATCCGCGTCCGCGCCGCGATGATGGCGCCGGCCTGCTGGCGCTGAAGCATGGCCTGCGCGATTTCGGGGGAGTAGGCGAGGTGGCTCAGCCTGGTCTCCATCACCTCCACGCCCGCGGGCTTTAGCCGCTCGTGCAGCTCGGCCTTGAGAAATTCGGAGACCTTATCGGTGCTCCCGCGCAGGGAGATCCCGTCCGCCTCGTAGTCATCGTACGGATAGGAGCTGGCGAGGTGCCGCACCGCGGTCTCGCTCTGAACCGTGACGAACCGCTCGTAGTCGTCCACGTCGAACGCCGCCTGCGCGGTGTCGCGCACCTTCCAGACCACGACCGCCGCGATCTCGACCGGGTTCCCGTGCTGGTCGTTCACCTTGATCCGCTCACCGTTCAGGCTCCTGGCCCGGAGCGAGAGTTTCCTGCGCGTGATGAACGGATTCGTCCACCACCAGCCGCTCGACCGGACCGACCCGACGTAGCTCCCGAAGAGGATCAGCACCACGGCCTGGTTCGGTTGCGCGGTGAATAGGCCCGCCGCCGCGAGCGACCCTAAGACGAGCGCCAGAACCGCGAGCAGGATGCTCCCCAGGGGGTTCTGACTTCCGGCCGCCCGAAAGATAAGTGCGATGCCCGCGAGGATGAGGAGGATCGATACGGTGAGCCCTACGGCTCCCCGAATGGGTGAGGCGACGCGTTCCTGAATCATGGAGTTTCTCCTTGCGTTTGAGGTGACATCAGAAAGATAGCATAATGATATCACACCGTCAAGGGGAATCGCAGGGAGGATACGGGGTTGATAAAGGCGGTCGAGGGGGATCAGACTCTCAGTGTAGCCGGAAAGGAGGCCTTCCCATGTTCCGCGCGTCGTTCATCTGGATCTCTCTTTCATGCGTCCTTCTCGTTCCCGCCACGGGAGCCCTCGCGTCATGGTCCGTCGGCCTCAGTGGGGGCTTCACGGACGGCTATCGATACCACACATACTTCTTCGGTCCCGCGAGCTTGAGCGGAGGAGGGTATCCCTCCATCGTGGCCTCCAAGAGGCTCGGCAATCGCGTATCCCTTCAACTCGAATCGAGCTGTCTCAGCTTTGGGAGCTCCTACCAAAGAGCGAGATTCCTGCCTGTTGGGCTGGGTATTCGGTTCCTGCCGGTCCTGAATCCGGAGGTGCGTGGGAAACCTTATCTTCAAGTTTCTCCCGCTCTCGTCGTTGCCCAACTGAGGACGCACTATACGAACATGCTGGGAGCAACCACGGTCGACCACGGATTCACCGAGGTCCTGCCGGGCGCAATCGCCGGGGCGGGCATTGCAGGCCCTATCGCGGGAAGACTTCATCTCGACTTGGGCCTCAGGTATCTCTGGTCGGCGAAGGTGAGGGATCCGGAGCGCGTCATTTCCGGAGGCGGCCGGCTGGATGGCCTATCGCAGGTTTCAGTTACGACGGCCCTCGCCCTCGCGCTCTGAGAAGCGCCTCTCGGCAAGAGCCCGATGCGACACGGGGGCCGGATGTGATTCCGGCCCCCGTTGCTGAGTGCTATGGCCGCGAGGACGGGTGGATCGCCTCGCCCGTGCCGCGCGATCTACTTCTGGGCGGCGACGACGAAATCCGTCGGGCCCGTCATCTCGACGTAGAGTTTCAGTCCCTGGTTCAGTTCCACGTCATCGCCCTTGGTCGCGAGGACGAGGATGGTTCCCGCGCCCGCTCCGGCGGCCGCACCGATCACGGCGCCGTTCTTCTTTCCGCTGATCGCGCCGAGGACGGCGCCGGCGGCTGAGCCACCGGCGATTTTCAATACATCGTTATGCGTCTCGGACGCCGCCTTGATCGTGAGCGGTTGGGCGGACATCGAGTGCATCTTTCCCGCAGAGTCGGTCATCTCCGAGAACACAAGCGTCATCCGGGCGCGGTCCTTGATTCGGCCCGACGCCTGGACGTCGCGCAGCACGCCATTGATCCGCGAGCCGGCCGGAACAACGGTTCTCCCATCGATGACAATGGGTTCGATCGTTCTGGCGACGAACGGGTCCCCGGTGCTGTTGGCGTCCGTGCTGAGGCGCGTATCAAGCACAGCAAGGAAATGGGTACCCGCTGGGACTACTAAGGTTTCCTGGCTCGGCGCCGAAGCTTGATTTTCCTGTGCGGCCTGCGTCTTCGCGTCCGCAACTGCGTCGCTCTTCGTGCAGCCCGTTGACGCGGCCGCAAGGATTATGAAAACGGCGATACCGATGCTGCCTGCGATTCGTTTCATCATCTGTGGCCTCTTTATCGAAAACCAGGTGGAGCGAGCCAAAGCCCCGAACGGGGTCCTGACACTTCTCACCTCGGAACATGACGGACTCAGCGATCCGCCTCGCATACACATGATATTCAGTCCCCACCCCGTGATGCCGCTTTTCGGCTCTTCCCCTTTCTCTTCCGTGCGATGATTCTTTCCAGTGTGCGCAACAAATCCTCCGGATCCAGTCCGGACTCCACCACCCGACGCAACACCGCGCGCGCGCCGGGGGTCGACGTGACCCATTCGCGCGCTTCGGGATCGATACCCGTCGCGAGCCGCTCGAGGGACTCGAACGTCGCACCAACGTCTCGCAACTCGTGAGTGATCCTCCGGAGGAGATTCTCCGAGGGACGGCGGCGATTGTGCTCGATGTCGGATAGATGAGCCGCGGAGATGCCGAGGTCCGCCGCGAGTCCGCGCAATGTCAGACCGGCCAGCAGCCGAAGCCGGCGAATCTCTTCGCCGAGATGCGTTTGATGCATGTTAGCTACGTTAGCTTACGAAGCGAACACCGTCAAGACGTTTTTATATACTGCATCCAGAGGGCGCGTAGAGAGGCGGGTGCGGCTAGGCGCGGGGCTTCGAGGCCACCAAGAGGGCGGCGCCGCCGACGAGGGAGACGATTCCGAGGACGGTCGCGATCGGAGTGGTCTTGTGTTCCGTGGCCGTCGCCTTGATTCCTCCCACGTCGATCACCGCGGTCTGGCGGTCGACGCCCAAGACCCCGTAGACCAGCGCGACGATTCCCAGCACCACGAGTAGTATGCCGAGTTGTTTCATGTAGCTTCCCCCTTCGATGGAATGCGCGCGGAGCCTAGAACCCGTCGCCGCCGATCGGTGCGGCCTTTCCGTCAGGCTTCATGAGCCCCCTCGCGACGCGGCGCTCCGCATTCACGGCTCTGACGGCGTCGTTCAGCTCGAAACGGAGCGCGGCCGCGACTTGGCCCCAACCCATCCCGCGGTCGTGGAGTTGGAGCACCTGGGCCACGGTCATGCCTTGCCTGTCGCTGGCCGCGAGCGTATGCGCGACGGTCAGGTTTCCCCACGACGTTCCGAGGTCTTGCTTCTGCGCGATGATGGCTTCCTCGCTCATGCCGAACTCCAGCCCCAGGAAACTGGCGACGCGGGTCTCCCCAACGGATGCCCGATCGATCTCTGTCGCCTGCGCGGCCAGTGCTCCGTCGGCAGAAGCGCGGGCTTGCCGAGACGAGATGCCCGACCCACGTTCCGGTCTGCCTAGAGAGTACCCTACAGCGGATCCGAGAACCGCGATCGCGGCGATCATCGCAAGCATGAAGACGAGTACGTTACCCGTGCCGGGCCAGAGAGCAAAAGAAGTCCGCGAGGTGGCTCTGGCGATTCCGGCGCGAGTCAGGTTGCCCATGGGTGTTAGCTATGTTAGCTAACGTCGCATACACTTGCAAGAACTATCGAGGGGGGGTGGGGCAGCCGCCCACGGCGCCCTACTTCCGGATCAACTTCTTGTATTTGAGTCGATGCGGCTGATCGGCGGCGGCGCCCAGGCGCGTGTGCCGGTTCGCCTCGTAGTCCTGGTAGTTCCCCTCGAACCAGACGACGCTCCCGTCCTCCTCGAACGCGATCATGTGCGTGGCGATGCGATCCAGGAACCAGCGGTCGTGGCTGATCACGCAGATCGACCCGGCGAAGTTCAAGATCCCTTCCTCCAGCGCGCGGAGGGTGTCCACGTCGAGGTCGTTGGTGGGCTCGTCCAGCAGCAGGAGATTCCCGCCGGAGCGCAGGAGTTTGGCCAGATGGACCCGGTTCCGCTCCCCTCCGCTCAGGTTCTTCACCAGCTTCTGCTGGTCGGCCCCCTTGAAGTTGAACATGGCCACGTAGGAGCGCGAGGGCAGGGTGCGGCTCCCCAGCTCGATCTCGTCCTCGCCGTTCGAGATCTCTTCCCACACGTTCTTCTCGCCGCGCAGAGCGTCACGGCTCTGGTCCACGACCGCCAGCTTCACGGTATCGCCGATCCGGACCGTGCCGGCATCGGGGGCCTCGAGCCCCGCCATGAGCCGGAACAGGGTCGTCTTGCCCGCGCCGTTCGGCCCGATGATCCCCACGATGCCGCCGGGCGGCAGCATGAAGCTGAGCCCGTCGATCAGCACGCGGTCTCCGTAGCCCTTCACGAGATCGCGCGCTTCGACCACGAGATTTCCGAGGCGCGGACCGGCGGGGATGGAGATTTCCACGGAGTCCTGGCGTTTCTCCGTCTCCTGGCGCAGCAGATCCTCGTAAGCGGTGACGCGCGCCTTGCTCTTCGCCTGCCGCGCGCGCGGCGACATGCGGATCCACTCGAGCTCGCGCTTCAGGGTGCGCTGCCGCGCCGATTCCGCCTTCTCCTCGAGCGAGAGACGCTCCTGTTTCTGTTCGAGCCACGAGGAGTAATTGCCCTCCCAGGGGATGCCCGCGCCCCGGTCCAGCTCGAGAATCCATCCCGCCACGTTGTCCAGGAAGTAACGGTCGTGGGTCACGGCGACAACCGTGCCGGGATACTCCTTGAGGAAACGCTCCAGCCAGGCTACCGACTCCGCGTCGAGGTGGTTGGTCGGCTCGTCGAGGAGGAGAAGATCGGGGTGCTTAAGGAGCAGTCGGCAGAGCGCCACGCGCCTGCGCTCTCCGCCCGAGAGCGTCTCCACCTTCGTGTCGCCGGGCGGCACGCGCAGCGCGTCCATCGCGATCTCGACCGTGCGATCCAGCTCCCAGGCGTTCTTGGTCTCGATCTCCGCCATCACGCGGCCGTGCTCGTCGAGCACGCGCTCCATCTCGCTCTCGGAGAGGCTTTCGCCAAGCTTGAGATTCAGCTCGTTGAACCGCTGGAGCAGGGCGCGCGTATCGGCCACGCCCTCCTCGATATTTCCGAGCACGTCCTTCGACGGATCGAGCACGGGCTCTTGCGGGAGGTACCCGACGCGGATTCCCTTGGCGGGTCGCGCCTCGCCTCCCGAGGGTTCCTCGACGCCCGCCATGATGCGGAGCAGGGTGCTCTTTCCGGCGCCGTTCAGCCCGAGCACACCGATTTTGGCGCCCGGGAGAAACGAGAGCCAGATCCCCTTCAAAACCTCGCGGTTCGGGGGATAGACCTTGCGGAGGTCCTTCATCGTGAAGATGTATTGATGAGCCATGCGTTCCGGGGAGTATATACTCAACTCGATTTCCCGTGGAGGCGATCGCCCGCCGCCCGGAATCGCGCACACGACCAGGAGGATTCATGCCGGGAGCCACGGTCACGATTCGCAACAATGGGTCGATCCGGATCGAGGGGGATTTCACGATCCTCGACCAGGAGGGGAAGCCGTTCGATCTGGCCGGCCGCACGATGATCTCTCTCTGCCGCTGCGGTCAGTCCTCGAACAAACCATTCTGTGACGGCACCCACGGCACATGCGGCTTCGCGTCCATCGTCGAGGCGCGCGCGCTCCCGCCGCCCGCTCCGAAACCCGCTTAACCCCGGAGGTCCCCCGTTCCATGATTCAGTCCTTCCGCGCTGAAGAGTTGCAGCGCCTCTTGTTGACCAACGGGCCGGGGCCCCTTCTATCGCTCTACTTGCCGACCCATCGTCGTCACCCGGAATGGAAACAGGACCCGGTGCGCTTCCGGGCCCTGCTGCATCAGGCGGGGGAGCTTCTCGGGACGAGGTACAAGAGCCGTGACGCGGAGGCGTTCCTCGGACCCCTGCGGCAGCTCGAAACAGATCGCCACTGGGAGTCTTCACTCGACGGGCTCGCGCTCTTTCGGTCCGAGAGCACGACGGCCGTGTACCGTCTCCCCATCCCCGTTCCGGAGCTCGTCGTCGTCGCGGACACGTATCACACAAAACCTCTGCTTAAATTCCTCCACTCGAACAGCCGGTACCTCGTCCTCGCGGTGAGCCAGAACGCGGTGACCCTCTACGAGGGGAGCCCGTTCGGCGCGGGCGCGGTCAACCTGCAAGGCGTGCCGTCAAGCCTCCGGGAAGCGCTCGGGGTTCCCCACTACGACCGGTCCTTTTCGGCAGCGGGTGGGTGGGTCCAGGGCGGCGTCTTTCACGGGAGAGGCCCGGGGAAGGAGCGGAAGAAAGAGGAGCTGCTCCGGTTCTTCAATGCCATCGACCGGGGCCTGCACGAGTATCTCCGCGACGAGCGGATGCCGCTTGTGCTCGCAGCCGTCAAGTACTACCACCCGATCTACAGGCAGGTGAACCGTTACCCCGACCTTCTCGGGGCCGGTCTCGAGGGAAACTACGAACGCGCTCCTTCGGACCAGATCCACGCCGAGGCGTGGCCGATCGTGAGCCGGGTGCTCCAGGAGCGAGTCGAGACCTGGGTGGCGCGTTATCGCGAGCGAGCCGGGACCGGCCGCGCATCGGAGCAGCTCGAGGAGATCGCCGTGGCCGCGGTGACCGGCCGCGTGCAGCTGCTCCTGGTCGCGGAAGAGGAATCGGTCTGGGGGATCCTGGACCGCAAGACGGGGTCGGTTCAGGTCCACGCGCGGCGGATGAACGCGGAAGACGCCGACGTGCTTGACGACATCGCCGAAGAATCGCTGAAACGTGGCGGCGAGGTGTACGTGGTTCCGCGCGCATGGATGCCCGGTCCGGGACCGATCGCCGCGCTATTCCGTTTCTGACCCCCGAGGGGGAGAAGCCGTGGCGCCGTCCGCCCTGCTGACGGATCTCTACGAGCTGACGATGCTCGCGGGTTACTTCGAGCAAGGCATGCATCAGCTTCCCGCGACGTTCGATCTTTTCTTCCGCGAGCTCCCGTTTGACGGTGGATACGCGGTGATGGCCGGCCTGGACCCGGCGCTCGAGTTCCTGGAGTCCTTGAGATTCCGGGAAGACGATCTGGACTACATCGAGTCGATCGGTCTGTTCCGCGGCCCATTCATCGCTTACCTCTCGTCCATTCGCTTCAAGGGAACCGTCACCGCCGTGCCGGAGGGCACGGCGGTCTTTCCGTACGAACCGATCCTCACCGTGCAAGGAGCCCTGGCGGAAACGCAGCTCGTCGAAACTGCGCTCCTGAATATCGTCAATTTCCAAACCTTGATCGCGACGAAGGCTTCACGTGTGGTGCGGGCCGCCGCGCCCGCCAAGGTGGTGGAGTTCGGAACAAGGCGCGCCCAGGGACCGGACGGCGCGATCTCGGCCACGCGCGCCGCGGCCGTCGGGGGGGTGCTCACGACGAGCAATCTCGCCGCGGGGAAGGCGTTCGGTCTTCCCGTCGCGGGGACCCAGGCGCACAGCTGGGTGATGTCCTTCCGCACCGAGCTCGAGGCGTTTCGCGCGTACGCCACCTCGTTTCCGGACGACTGCGTGTTGCTCGTCGACACCTACGACACGCTGCGGAGTGGAATCCCGAACGCGATCACGGTCGCGAAGGAGCTGGAGGCCGGCGGGCACAAGCTGTCGGGAGTGCGCCTGGATTCCGGGGATCTTGCCTACCTGAGCCGGGAATCGCGGCGACTCCTCGACGAAGCGGGATTGACCCACGTGAAGATCCTAGCCTCCAACGAGCTGGACGAGCACGTGATCCAATCCATCCGCTCGGAAGGCGGGCTCGTGGACCTCTACGGCGTGGGAACGCGGCTCGTGACCGGAGCGGGACAGGGGGGAGGAGCGCTTGGGGGCATCTACAAGCTCGTCGAGATCGACGGGAAACCCAAGGTCAAGGTGAGCGGCGATCCTTCCAAGGGCACGATCCCCGGGAAGAAGCAGCTGTGGCGCGTGATCCGTCCCGACGGTGGGTTCGAAATGGACGTGATCGGCCTGGAGGGCGAGACGATCGGTCCGGGCGCTCAGGTCTTCGATCCGAGCCATCCACTTCGCCACGCGCCGATTCCGGGCGATACGCGGCTCGAGGACCTACGGACCGTGGTGATGGACCGCGGGTCGCGGGTCTTGAGTCCCGCCGCGCTTCCCGCCCTCGCAAAGCGGACCGCAACGGAGCTCAGGTCGCTGCCCGAGGGCTCCCTTCGGCTGATGAACCCCCATCGATACCGGGTTTCCCTGAGTCCAAAGCTTCATGAGCTGCGCTTGCGGCTCATCGAGGAGGCGAGAGCCGGATGAGCGGGAATTCAGCGCTTATCGTTGTCGACGTTCAAAATGGATTCATCTCGGAGGCCCGTGAGCTGCCCGTCCGTGGGGGCGCGGAGGTGGTGCCGATCATCAACGCGTTGATGCCGCTCTTTCCGATCCGGGTCGCGACACAGGATTGGCATCCGAGGGATCACCGGAGCTTCGCCAGCCAGCACCCCGGCACGAAGCCTTTCGATCAGGGAATGCTGGGGGGGCTCCCCCAGACGTTCTGGCCGGATCACTGCGTGCAGGGGACCCGCGGGGCGGAGCTCCATCCGGATCTGGACCAGACGCGGATCCAGGCCGTGATCCGGAAAGGCTACGACCCAATGGTCGACAGCTACTCCGGCTTCTCGGACAACGCGGGCCGAAACCCGACGGGCCTCGACGGTTACTTGCGCGCGCGGGGAGTGACCCGGATCTACGTGGCGGGCCTGACCCTGGACTACTGCGTTCGGTGGAGCTCCCTCGATGCGCGCCGCCTCCTGCCGGACGTCCGGGTCTTCGTCATTGTGGACGCGACGCGCCCGGTGGACTCGAAGACGGGAGAGGAGGCCCTCCGTGAGCTCGGCCGGGCCCAGGTCCACCTAATCCAGTCCTCCGAAGTGCGGGCTGGAATTGAGCGTGCGTCCGCGATATAGTCCTCGATTCCGAGTGTCCTGAAGTCTCTCCCCGCATTCGGGGTCCCCGGTACCCGCCGGAGGTCGTTTGCACGTCGCTGACAGCCAGACAACCCTCCTCTATCCGGGCAGCAATACAGCCAAGCGCCGACTCACGGCAGAGGATCTTTGGAAGGTCGCCCGCGTCGGCACGCCCCAGCCGACCCCGAAGGGCGACGGAATCGTTGTTTCCGTCACCACATACGATCTCGAGGCGAACAAGGGGAAGCATCGGCTCTGGCTCGTTCCCACGGAAGGGGGCGGCCCGCGCCCGCTGACATCAGAAGAGTACGGGAGCACCGATCCCGCCGTGTCTCCGGACGGACAGTGGGTATCCTTCACGCGGGCCCGGGCTGAGGAAAAGCTACAGCTCCACATCATGCCGCTCGACGGGGGGGAAGCCGAGCGGTTAACAGATTTTCCGCTCGGCGTATTCGATCCGAAATGGTTTCCGGACGGGAAAAGGATCGCGTTCGTGGCGATGCTGCTCGACGAGGCTCCGACCCCCGAGGGCACCAAGGACCTGCTCGAGAAGCGCGCGAAGGATCCGGTCAAGGTCCACATCACCGAGGATCGGGTGTATCGGTTCTGGGATCACTGGCTCCTCGACGGGGAACGGCCGCATCTTTTCGTGTTCGATCTGCCAACCCGCCGGCTGACCGACCTCACGCCCGGCGGCACCGGCTGGTTCGATCTGATGGACCCGGCCGGGCACTACGATATTTCCCCCGACGGGGCGGAGATCGCGTTTTCCGCGAACTCGAGCCTGCCGCCGCACCAGCTCCTCCGCTGGGCGGTCCATACCGTGGCCACGACGGGGAAAGGCCCCGTTCGGTGCCTCACCCCCGAAGGGACCCCTCCCAATTCGGCCGATTGCAGCCGGCCTCGCTACTCATGGGATGGGAAATCGATCGTCTACGGTATGCAGCGCTCACCCTACTTCTACGCCGACAGGGTACGGATGGTGCGGTACGACCGGGCGGCGGGGACGCACACGGTCCTCACCGAGGACTGGGACCGGTCTCCGGCCGCGTGGGAGCATGCGCCCGACGGCAGCTTGGTCCTCGAGGCGGAGGACCGCGGACGCGTCGTGCTGTACGCGCTGGGAAAGGCCGGTGGGACTCCGAAGCTCGTGCTCGAGGCCGGCACGATCTCGGGGCTGCGCATCGGGCGCGACGGGCGGGTGTACTTCACCGCGCAGTCGCTGACCTCGCCCCCCGAGGCGGCTTCGTGCCGGCTCGATGGGGGCGGATTCCGGAAGCTCACGCAGTTCAATGATGCGCTGATGAGCGAGGTCGCCCTTGGGGAGGTGCGCGAAGTCGAGTTCGCCGGTGCGAACGGCGATCGCGTGCAGATGTTCCTCGTTCTCCCACCCGGCTTCGACCCAGGGCGGAAATGGCCGCTCGTCCACGTCATCCACGGTGGGCCGCATGGGATCGCCGGCGACAATTTCCACTTCCGCTGGAACCCGCAAGCGTTCGCGGCGCCAGGGTATGTCGTCGCCTGCGTCAATTTCCATGGCTCCACCTCATGGGGGCAGGACTTCGCCGCGTGCATCCTGGGAGGGCACGGCGACAAGCCGTTCACCGACATCATGCGCGCCACCGACGTACTCCTCGAAACGGGGTTCATCGACGAGAAGCGCATGGCCGCGACCGGGGGAAGCTACGGCGGGTACCTCGTCTGCTGGATCGCGGGGAACACCGATCGGTTCGCGTGTCTCGTCAACCATGCGGGGGTCTTCGACCTCCTCGCCGAATACGCAAGCGACATTACACAGGGGCGCCACCTGTCCTATGGCGGTGAGCCTTGGGACAAGCTCGACGCGATCGACCGATGGAACCCGGCTCGCTTCGCACGCGGCTTCACGACCCCCATGCTCGTGACCCACGGCGAGCGCGACTACCGGGTTCCGCACACCCAGGCGCTGGCGGTCTACAACATCTACAAGGCAAAGGGCATCGACGCGCGGCTCGTGTTCTTCCCGGACGAGAACCACTGGGTCCTGAAGCCTCAAAACTCGCTCGTCTGGAACCGCGAGATCCACACCTGGCTCAAGCGCTACCTCTCGCCGTAGCCCCGACCCGCCGGGGCGGCGGCGTCGCGAAGCTTCAGGCCGGATCCAAGAATGGGAAAGCCCCCGGAGGCAAACTCCGGGGGCTCCTTTTTTCTGCCCGCCTGCTCCTTGGCGCCGGGCGGCGCTAAGGTCTAGTGGAGAAAGTAGAGGTGGAATCCGACTTCCGTGAAGTTGTTGCCCAGGGTCGTGAAGAAGGTCTCGTTGCCCGGGAACGGGGGCGACCCCACATCCGCGGGATTGAAGCTCTCGTACGCGAGCCCCACGCTCGCGGACACGCTGAAGTTTTCGAGGATGAACCCCTCGCCTTCAATCTCCCCAGTGATGAAAAGGTCCTTCGCATTCTCGGTGTCGAACACGGCGGGCGTCGCGGGATTCTCCACCTGCTGGCTCTGGTAAAGAAGCCCGGGCCGGAAGAGGACGTGAACCCTCGGCCAGCTCTTCACGACGATCGGCACCCCCGCGTCAACCGCCCATCCCGTCAACTTCTCATCCGGAAACCCTGACGACGCCGCGTCGTCCGAGTGGAATCCCAATCCGAGATCGATGCCTACCTTCTGGCTCGCGAGCCACCAACGCACGCCCAGGGGTGCGGCGGTGTCATGGAAGCCCACCCCGACACTTGGGTGCTCAGCCGCCGGCCCGCTGTACGCTAACGTCGGCGACCCCATGCAATAGAGAGAAAGCAGTGCTGCGGCGACTACGAGGATCCGTCGGTACATACAATCCCTCCTTGGAGAGTGATGGAACCCGAATGCGCGGACCGATTCCGCGGGGAATTACGTGCCTGCCTCGCCCCGGTGTCAAGCCCGCAGTGGGATCCCGACCCCCGGGAAAGATGTTACATTTCTGTCGTTTGCGGATCTATGGCTGGTGGTGGATCAAGGTACCTAACCCGTCGCCACGCACAAGGGGAGGTGCATTTGCGCGTCCCCTGGGGCATCATGGATTCAAGCGAAGACAACCCCTCAGGGTTCGCAGAGAGACAATCACCCGGTTGCGCGACCTACCCCGGCCGCCGCCAAGTAGCCACCGAGGAGGACCCCGTGAAACGATCCCTCGCCATGCGGCTCCACCGACCCGCGCTTCTCGCATCCGCGCTCGCGTTCCTGCTCGTCTCCGCCGGAGGCTGCGGCCGCAACACCGCCGTGGCCGAAAAGGAAAAGGAAGAGACGCTGACAGCCGGGACCGCCTTCGTCGGAGCCCTGCAGACCACGATCGACACCGGCAGGAACAAGGTCGGGGATCCGGTCACGGTCCGCACGCTCGAGCCGGTTCGGGTCAACGAGAAGACCATCGTTCCGGCGGGCGCCACCATTCACGGGCAGGTCACCCACATCGACCCTGCGGGACGGATCGCGGGCGGTGCGGAGCTCACGCTTCGCTTCACGGAGCTTACGATGGCCGACGGCACGAGCTACGCGATCTCGTGCGAGCCGTTTCGTCTCAAGGGCAAAGGGGACGCGGGAGAGAGCGCCAAGGAGATCGGCGGCGGTGCCGTGGCAGGCGGAATCGTGGGCGGGATCCTGGGCGGAAAGAAGAGCATCGTGAAGGGAGCGGCGGTCGGAGCGGTGCTCGGGACCGGCGTTGCCGTCGCGACCAAGGGAGACCAGATCGTGGTGCCCGCCGGCCAGAAGCTCAAGGTCACGCTCACCGCGCCGGTCGCGATCCAGCTGAAGCCGGCTCCCGCGGCGTGAGCCGCGCGGATCTGCCCATCAGCTAATCGCCATGCGCTGGGCCTGGAAGATCGCGAGCGTGGCCGGTATTCCGGTCCGGATCCACGCGACGTTCCTGCTCTTCATCGTGTGGCTTTTCTGGGCGAGCTACGCCCGCGGCGGTGGCGCGCAGGCGGTGCAGGGCGTCGGGTTCATCCTCTCCGCCTTCGCATGCGTGCTGCTCCACGAGCTGGGACACGCCCTGATGGGGCGTCGGTTCGGCGTCGTGACCCGGGACATCACGCTCCTCCCGATCGGGGGGGTGGCGCGCCTTGACCGGATCCCTCAGAAACCCGCGCAAGAACTCGCGATCGCGTTCGCCGGACCGTTGGTCAACGTAGTGATCGCGGCGGCACTATTCCTGTTCCTGTACGTCTCATCCGGCGTCGTAGTTCTCGGCGACCCCACGTTGCTCGAGCGAAGCTTCGTCGCACGGCTCTTCTCGTTCAATGTGATCGTAACGGTTTTCAACCTGATTCCCGCGTTCCCGATGGACGGGGGTCGCGTGCTCCGGGCCCTGCTCGCGATGCGCCTCGACTACGTCCGGGCGACCCGGATCGCGGCCAACGTCGGACAGGCGATCGCCCTCCTCTTTGGCCTTCTGGGTCTCTTCGGAAACCCGGTGCTTCTTTTCATCGCGGTGTTCGTCTTCATCGGGGCCGGTCAGGAGTCGGCGTTCGTCCAGATGCGTTCCGTGTTCGACGGCATTCCGGTATCCCGCGCCATGATTCGCGATTTCCAAGCCCTTCGTCCCGAGGAGCCCCTCTCGCGGGCCGTGGAGCTATTGCTCGGCGGGCACCAACAGGACTTTCCCGTCCTCGGCGCAGCGGCTCCGGATCCGCCGCTCGGAATCCTCGCCCGGTCGGATCTTCTCAAGGCCCTCGCGGGGGGCCGCACCGATACGAAGGTGGCGGATGTGACGCGCCGAAACTGCGGCTTGGCTCAGCCTGGGGAAATGCTCGAGGACGTGTTCCGGAGGATGCAGGAGAGCGGCTGTCCGGCGGTGCCCGTCGTGGAGCCGGGGCGCGGGATCGTCGGGATGGTCACACTCGAAAACGTGGGGGAGTTCGCGATGGTCCAGGCGGCGCTGGCCGGCGGGCAAAGGATCGGGCCCGCTTGATGGATCGGGCTCTAGCTCTGCTCCCAGAGCTGTTCAAGGAATGGATCGCGCCCGATCACGCTCTCGAGGCCTTCCTGTCGAGGTAGCCGGATCCAGAACGCGGCGCCCGTTCCGGTCGGGCCCACGCCGACGCCCACCTGGCCCCCGTGCAGCTCCACGAATCGTTTGGTGAGGTGAAGCCCGAATCCCAGCCCATCCTTCACCCGCTTCGAAAGCCCCTCCCCCTGATTTTCGATGTCGAAGACGCTGGGCGTAGCCTCCGGCTCGACCGCCGGGCCGGAATCCCGAACCTCGATCCGGACATGATCATCGCCGAGCCACGTGGTGAGCGTCACGCGTCCCTTCCCAGGGGAGAACCGAATCCCGTTGTGCAGCAGATGCAGGATCGCTTGCCGCATCTTCGTCGAGTCGATGTGCTGATCGGGGATTTTCTCATCAAGCTTGAGCTCGATGTCGATCTGCTTCCCGGTCGCGAGGGGCCGGACGACATCGGCCGCGGCGCGTGAGATCGCGTTCACGTTGTCCTTGCGAAGATCGAGAAGGAAGCGCCCCGTCTCGAGCCTCGCCAGGTCGAGAACGTCGTCGACCAGGTTCATCAGGCGCTCCGCCTCGCCCCGAAGCCGCGCCGTGAACTCCCGCCGCATGGACGTTGTCATCCGCTTGTCGTTCTGGTCCAGCACCTCGGAATAGGCGAGGATGGTCGTGAGCGGCGCTTTGAGCTCGTTCTCAGCGGATGAGAGAAAGGAGTCCTGAAACGGCGTCACGAGCTGCGGGGCCGGCACCCCCTTGGCGCTGGGCTTGAGATCGGTGGCCCGCTGTTCCAGATGACGCACGACCAACGCGCGATCGATCACTCCCGCCACGTTATCCGCGAAGAGCTGGCCGATGTCGCGGTGCTCGAGCCTGAAGGGCTCGGCCTTCGCCGCGCGATGCACGCGTAAGACCGCGACGCAGCGGGTCTCGAAATTGACGGGAAGGATGAGCGCGGATCCCGCGTCCGGATGCGCCATGAAGTGCTCCGCGAACCGAGCTTGCCGGTCGGTCGCGGACATCAAGATGGCCTCCCGGTGCCGCGCCGACCAGCCGACCGCGCCCTCGCCCGCCCGGATCTCGGCCTCCGGCTCCCTGGGCGTTAGCCCGAAGCGCGCGCGGCACTTGAGCGTCTTCGTGTCCGCCTCGAACAGAAAGAGCGCGACGTCATGGGAGTGAAGCGTGCTGGCCACTCGCCGAACCGTGATTTCGAGAATCGTGTCCAGCGGGAGGTCCATGTGCAGACTGTTTCCGAGCTGAAACAGCGACGTCAGCTCCGCGAGCCGCCCACGTGACTGTTCCAGCTCCATCTGCTCGGTCACGAGCCGCGACCGAAACCGGTTGATCTTCGTCTGCTGGTGCAC
Organism: Candidatus Eiseniibacteriota bacterium; assembly: GCA_005893265.1. Taxonomy (GTDB): domain Bacteria; phylum Eisenbacteria; class RBG-16-71-46; order SZUA-252; family SZUA-252; genus WS-7. The sequence goes on from VBOX01000090.1 coordinate 16,281, forward strand.
GATGTACAGGCAGAAGAGGACCGTGAGCCCCACGAGCCCCACGACCAGCATCCAGCCGTTCACCGGCACGTTGTCGCCCAGGAATCCGGACCGGACGATCGAGACCCAGAGCGTCTGAACGGTGACGACAAAGCCCAACAGGACGAGGATGATCAGGCCCAGGAGGGCCCACGTCCTGCGATCCGCCTGCCTCTGGGCCAGGTTGGCCTTGTTTCGGGACACGGGATCCTCCAGGTGGGATGGCGATGGGTCAGGGGGTTCATCGGCAGCCGATCGGAGCATCTGAAGACCCAACGGGGACCGATTCTCCCCTCTTTCCCTTTGGAAGATCAGCGATTAGAGTGTCCGGGTCCTATGGAGATATTGAGAAGTCACCTCAAGACCGGCTCGGCCGAATTCCAACGCAACCGCGCGCATCACGAAGGGCTTGTCGAGGATCTGCGCCGGCGTCTCACGGCCGTCGCGAACGCGGCGCCGCCTCAGGTCGTGAAGCTCCAGCGAGATCGCGGGAAGCTCCTCGTGCGCGAGCGGATCGAGCGGCTGCTGGACCCCGATACACCGTTCCTGGAATTCAGCCCGCTTGCGGCAACCGGTCTCTATGACGACGAAATCCCAGCCGCCGGCATCATCACCGGCATCGGCGTCGTTTCCGGGCGCGAATGCGTCATCGTGGCGAACGACGCGACCGTCAAGGGCGGCACGTACTACCCGATCACGATCAAGAAACACATCCGCGCGCAGGAAATCGCGCTCGAGAACCGGGTTCCCGCGGTGTACCTGGTCGATTCGGGCGGGGTGTTTCTGCCCCTGCAGGCCGAGGTGTTTCCCGACAAGGAGCACTTCGGCCGCATCTTCTACAACCAGGCGATCATGTCCGCCGAGGCGATCCCGCAGGTCGCGGCGGTGCTCGGCATGTGCACTGCGGGGGGCGCTTATGTGCCCGCGATGTCCGACGAGAACGTCATCGTGAAGGGAACCGGTACGATCTACCTGGCAGGTCCGCCGCTCGTCAAGGCTGCCACCGGCGAGGAGGTCACCCCGGAAGATCTGGGAGGAGCCGAGGTCCACGCGCGCGTGAGCGGCGTCGTGGATCACATGGCGGCGAACGAGGCGGAAGCGCTTCAGACCGTCCGGAACATCATGGGGAATCTCAATCGGGTCAAACGCGTCGACCTCGATCTCGAGGAGCCCGAGGACCCGGCCTACCCACCTGAAGAGATCTATGGCGTGCTGCCGACCGACTTAAAGCAGCCCTACGACGTTCGGGAGGTGCTCGCGCGGCTCCTGGATGGGAGCCGGTTCCACGAATTCAAAGCGAACTACGGGACCACCCTGGTCTGCGGCTTCGGTCGTTGGATGGGGTATCCGGTGGGGGTGGTCGCCAACAACGGCGTGCTCTTCTCGGAGAGCGCGCTCAAGGGAACACACTTCATCGAGCTATGCACCCAACGCCGGGTCCCGCTCCTGTTCTTGCAGAACATCACCGGCTTCATGGTCGGGAAGAAATATGAAGCGGGGGGGATCGCGAAAGACGGCGCCAAGATGGTTCAGGCGGTCGCGACCGCTCAGGTCCCGCGGATCACGGTTCTGATCGGGGCCTCGCACGGCGCGGGGAACTACGCGATGTGCGGGCGCGGCTACCGGCCCCGCTTCCTCTTCGCCTGGCCCAACTCGAGGATCTCGGTGATGGGAGGGCAGCAGGCGGCGGAGGTCCTTGTCCAGGTGAAGCGCGAGCAGCTCGCGCGCGAGGGGAAGACCCTGTCGCCCGAGGAGGCGAAGGCGATTGCCGACCCCGTGCTCGCGAAGTACGAGAAGGAGGGGGGCCCCTACTTCGCGACCGGACATCTCTGGGACGACGGTGTGATCGACCCCGCTCAGACGCGCGAGGTGGTCGGCTTGGCGCTCTCCGCGGCTCTCAACGCGCCGGTCACGCGGGGCCCGGCCCCCGTATACAGGATGTAGGGGCGGCGCCATCCTTCCGCGCGCGTTCCTCTCTCGACGCCCATGAGAACCTTCTCCCGGATCAAGGTCGATATCAAGTCGCCGGCCGCCCGCGTTACGCTCGCCCGCCCGGAAGTCCGAAACGCCTTCGACGACGTTCTGATCGGGGAGCTCACGCGCGCGCTGGAGGAGATCCGCGCGCTGTACGAGGCGGCTCCGGAACGGGCGCCGCGCGCTCTCATCGTGGCCGGGGAAGGCGCGGTCTTCTGCGCGGGCGCCGACATGAACTGGATGCGCCGGAGCGTGACCTACACGCAGTCCGAAAACGAGTCGGACGCGCGGCGGATGGCGACCATGTATCGGACGCTCGATGAGCTTCCCATTCCGACGATCGCCCGCGTCCACGGCACCTCACTCGGGGGCGGGATGGGGCTTCTCGCCTGCTGCGACATGGCCGTCGCCGTGGACGCCGCGCAATTCGGTTTCACCGAGGCGCGGCTCGGGATCGCGCCTGCCGTGATATCCCCCTTCGTGCTTCCGAAAATAGGCGCATCCGCGGCGAGGCGCTATTTCCTCACGACGGAAATCTTCGGCGCGGCCCAGGCCAAGGAGATCGGCCTGGTGCACGAGATCGTCTCCGCGGCGGAGCTGGATCCGACCGTCGACCGGCTCGTCGCAGCTCTCGCTGAAAACGGTCCGCGCGCGGTCTTCACGGCGAAACGGCTCATCCGAGAGACGCTCGCCCTCACCCGGGACGACGCGATCGAGAACGCGATCCGGGCGATCGCGGGGTTGCGCGCGTCCCCGGAGGGGCAGGAAGGCCTCGGGGCCTTCCTCGAGAAGCGCTCTCCTTCCTGGAAGCAGTGAGCCCGGCGCGCGCGGATTTCGCCACCCGAGGCGCTCCGGTTGGCCAGGGGGCGCGTGCTTTTCGAAAGGTTCTGGTCGCGAACCGGGGAGAGATCGCGGTTCGCGTCTGTCGCACCCTCAAGGAGATGGGGATCCCGTCGGTCACCGTCTACTCCGACGCGGACCGCGGGGCGCCGCACGTGCGCTCGGGGGACGAGTCGGTCGCGATCGGCCCCGCCCCTCCCGCCCAGAGCTACCTCAACGCCCAGGCCATCCTCGAGGCCGCGCGGCACGTGGGCGCGGACGCGATTCATCCGGGCTACGGGTTCCTGTCGGAGAGCGCGATTTTCGCGAAGCAATGCCGCGACGCCGGGCTCACCTTCATAGGCCCGTCGCCGGAAAGCACGGCACGTCTCGGGGACAAATCCGCCGCGCGCCGGACGGCGGCGGAATGCGGTGTGCCGTGCGTCCCCGGGGCGGAAGGGGTCGACTCCGTGGAACGCGCGCTCGGCGAGGCCGACCGGGTCGGATATCCCGTGCTCCTCAAGGCTTCGGGCGGAGGAGGCGGCCGCGGCATGCGCCTGGTGCGCGCCCGAGACGAGATGCCGGCCGCGCTCGAGGCCGCGCGGCGCGAGGCGGGATCGGCCTTCGGCGATGAGCGGCTTCTCCTCGAGAAATACGTCCATCCGGCGCGTCACATCGAAATACAAATTCTGGCCGACGGTCGTGAGGTCGCGGCGCTGGGGGAGCGCGAGTGCAGCCTCCAGCGGCGACACCAAAAATTGATCGAGGAATCGCCGTCCGTTGCCGTGGCGTCCTCGCTCCGCGAGGCGATGCAGGGTGCCGCCGCGTCGCTCGCCCGCGCCGCTTCCTATGCGGGCGCGATGACGGTTGAGTTCCTGCTGGGCCCCGACGGGACATTCTATTTCCTCGAGGTGAACACACGGCTGCAGGTGGAGCATCCGGTGACCGAAATGCGCAGCGGGCTCGATCTCGTCCGAGCGCAAATCCTGATCGCGGCGGGCAGACCCCTCGGGGAGTCGCTGGGCAAGGGCACACCCGAGCTGCGCGGGCATGCGATCGAGGCGCGGCTCTGCGCGGAGGACGCCTATCAAGGGTTCCTGCCGCAGACCGGGAAGATCCTTCTTCTCGCGTGGCCCAAGGCGGACGGATCGCGTGTCGATACCGGCATCGCGGAAGGGCAGACCCTCCATCCGTATTACGATTCGCTCCTGGCGAAAGTGATCGCGCACGGGCGGGATCGCGAGGATGCGAGAACGAAACTGCTGAGCGCGTTGCGCGGGACCGCGCTGCTCGGAGTGGTGACGAACCAGTCGTTCCTGATCGACCTGCTGGAGGATGCGGCATTTCGGCAGGGAGAAACGTTCACGCACACGGTGGAATCCCGCGAGTGGCAGGCGCCGAAGGAGATTCCCGACGCGGTACTCGCGGCGGCCGCCACGTTCTTGACGTCGCCTAAGGCCGCGGGCGATGGGGAAGAGGAGACCGACCGTTACTCGCCCTGGCAGCGCCTCGGGGGGTGGGGCAGGACCCCGTGAGCCGCCTCCTCCGGTTGCGCCACGGCCGAACCCCCCTCTCTCTCGGCTACGAACGGAAGGCCGGACACGTCCTGCTCGAGACGGACGGACGAAGGATCGAGGCCGATGTAAGCCGCGACGGCTCCTGGTTCGATGTGCGCTCGGGCGGGAAGTCGTTCCGGTGCGCCGTGGCGCCGGGCCGGCGCGGCGTCTGGATCTCCTGCGAAGGGCGATCGTATCTGCTGGAGCACGATCGCCCGGAGGCGGCGGCCAGGGCCGAGCGTTCGTCCGATGAGCTTCGCGCGCCGATGACGGGACGCGTCGTCCACGTGGCGGCCCCGGCGGGCTCGATCGTGCGCGAAGGGGATCTCCTCATGACGATCGAGGCGATGAAGATGGAATTCCGCCTGGTAGCGCCGGAGGACGGCAGAGTGGCCGAAGTGCGATGCGGTGACGGGGAGCGTGTCGAGCTCGGCGATCTGCTCGTCGTGCTCGAGCCGGCGGGGGAGACACCCGGCGCTCCTTCCGCGGGGCCGGCGGGCCGCGCGTGAAGGTCCGCGTGGTCGAAGTGGGGCCGAGGGATGGGCTCCAGAACGAGTCGAAAACGGTCCCGACCGACTCCAAGGTTGCCTTCGTGGACGCGCTCTCGGACGCAGGTTACGAGGAGATCGAGGTCAGCGCGTTCGTGTCGCCGCAATGGATCCCCCAGCTCGCCGACGCCGAGGAAGTATTCGCGCGCATTCGGCGCAAGGATTCCACGGTCTACTCGGCGCTGGTGCCGAACGAGAGGGGGTTCGAGCGCGCGCTGGGCGCGAAGGTCCGGAAGGTCGCCGTGTTCACGGCCGCCTCCGAAACCTTCAATCGCAAGAACGTCAACGCCTCGATCCAGGGATCGATCGCGCGGTTCCGACCGGTCGTGGACGGAGCGCGTCGCGAAAAAATTCCGGTTCGGGGGTACGTGTCGACCGCGTTCTGGTGTCCCTATGAGGGGAAGATCGCGCCCGATGCGGTTCTTGGGGTGGTGCGGCAGCTCCTGGATCTCGGGGTCGACGAGATCTCGATCGGCGACACCATCGGCAAGGCTGTCCCCGCAGAGGTGCACGCCCTGCTCGATCTCCTGCTCGATCACGTCGACCAGGACAGGCTTGCGATGCATTTCCACGACACGTACGGCACGGCGATCGCGAACGTCCTTGCTTCCTACGAACGAGGGATCGCCGTGTTCGATTCCTCGGCCGGCGGTGTGGGCGGATGTCCTTTCGCACCGGGGGCGGCGGGTAACGTCGCCACCGAGGATTTGATCTCGGCGCTCGCCCGGGCCGGCGCTTCGCTCTCCCCCGACCTCGAGCGAGTGCGCGCCGCTTCCGCCCTACTCTCTACGGTGCTGGGCCGGCCCTTGCGCTCGCGGGGGCGCGAGGCTCCGTCGGGCGGGGGACCGTCCGCTTAAGGCCCCACTGGAGAGCGGCGGGCGTGACGACCGTCGTCAGGATCACCATGATAACCACCGCCGAGTAGAGCTCCGGCGTGATGACGGGCCGCCCGGCAATCGCGAGGGTGGCGCCCACGTTCGCGAAGATGAGCCCCACCTCGCCGCGCGGCACCATGCCGAGACCGACCGCGAGCCGGTTCACGCCGCGCTCGAGGACGCCGAGCGAGCACGCTTGTTTCCCGACCCACGCCGCGGCCGTCAAGACCAGAGCGAGCACGACGATTCGCCCGTCCGCGAAGGACCTGAGCTCGACCTTGAGTCCCGTGAGCACGAAAAAGATCGGGACAAGGAACGTCGAGATCGGATGGAGCAGCGATTCGATGCTGGATTCCCGGCTCTCCTCGAAGTTCTTGAAATGGCCCGCCTCGAGGATCAGCCCCGCCGCGAACGCACCGACGATGGGGGAAAGCCCCACCAAGGTTCCCAGATAGGCGAGCCCGAAGCAGATGACCAGCCCGCTCGTGAGAAGCATTCCGGTCACTCTGATGCGGGAGGCTAATGCCAGCAGCCTCGGCGTGAGCTTCCGCCCGATCAGGATGGCCGCGACGAGAAAGCCGAGCGCCTTGACCGAGATCCACGCCACCTCGGCGGCGTTGAGCCCGCCGCCCCCTTGATTCGCCGCGGTGATGATTCCCGAGAGAGCGGCCAGGATGACGAGCCCGAACACGTCGTCGACCACGGCCGCGCCCAGGATGATTCTTGCCTCGACGGTCCGCGAGAAGCCCAGATCGCGGAGAACACGGGCCGTGATCCCGACGCTCGTCGCCGTGAGGACCGCGCCGAGGAATGCGTGCACGAGGGCGGTCTCGTGCGGGAGGAGCCAGGCGCCCGCAAGCCACCCGAGCGCGAATGGGGTCACAACGCCCAGAGTCGCGACGAGGACGGACGAGGGCCCGACGCGCATCATCTCCTGAACGGTCGATTGGAGCCCCACTTCAAAGAGGAGGAGGATGACGCCGGCCCACCTTGACCGAGATCCACCCGGCAACCTTCGCCGCGGCGAGAAGAACCGCGAGCTGGATCAGAAGGGTCGTGATCGGGTCGTGCATGGCCCGGGAGGATACCTGGATCAAGCTCGATCTGGTAGGCTGGATGGGCGAACTATGAAGGTCTCCGGCGGCCCTCCCCTCGGCCGCCGTTGCCGAGAATCCGGTTCTACTCAGGAGGCACAATGCAATCGTCCCGCAGCCCGCGTCGCCCGTTCCTAGGCATCATCCCCGCACTCCTCGTCGCCCTAGGCTTCGCGGCGGGGGCACGCGCTTCCGGCACCGCGCCACAACCGCCGCGTCAGACGCCGCCCCCGGAGGTCGCGCCCGAATCCCCCGCTCAGCCCGCGGAAGCGGCGGCGAAGCGGGGTCGAGCCGAAGCGGAAAAGATCTACGCCAAGGGGTGGGAAACGGTCGAGGAGGCCAAGAAGGAGTTGGCTGCCGGTAAGGCAGACTCCGCCAAGAAGCGGTTCGGCAAGGCGCTCAAGAAATTCGACGAAGCCACGCAGATCGACCCTTCCTATTACCAAGGGTGGAATATGGTGGGCTTCTGTTCCCGGAAGACCGGGGACTTGAAGCGCGCGTTCGAGGCATACCAGAAATGTCTCTCCATTGAGCCCGAATATGCGGAAGCTCACGAATACTTGGGGGAGGCGTATCTCATGAGCGGCGACCGCGCGAAGGCGAAAGAGCAGCTCGCGTGGCTCATCTCCCGCAAGTCGGGGGAGGCGGACGATCTCGCGGAGAAGATCGAGGCGTTCGATAAGGGCGGCGCCGCGGCGGTGGAGAAAGCGTCGGCCGCCGAGAAGGACGAAGGAACGGAAAAGGAGGAAGGGAAAGCGAAGGAGGAGAAGGCCGAAAAGTAGGGCGCGGCAGCGCCCGCTCACGCGGGAGGAAAAGATCAGGGGCCGGTCTCTCGACCGGCCCCTTTCGTTTCAAGTCGGACCGTAGCGGTCCGGACGGAGCTACTTCAGCAGAGAAATCCGGCGCACATCCACCGGTCTTCCATCCACCCGAAGCTGCACCAGGTAAATTCCGCTCGCGAGGTGGTCTCCGTCGAGCTCGAACCGGTGCGCTCCCTGGGAGAGCCTGCCGTTCACGATCGTCGCGACCGTCCGGCCCTGGATGTCGTAGACACGGACCAGGGCGTTTCCCTCACGCTGCATCGAGAATTCGATCTTGGTGCGCGGGTTGAACGGGTTGGGGATCGCGCGGAGCCCGTAGGCCTCGGCGCTCTTCGCGGCCTTGAAGGACGCGCTCTGGCTCGCGAGGCGCGCGGAGCCGATGGCCGGGCGGTAGGTGGACATCATGAAGTCGGCCCGCGAGTCCTGTCCGGGGGTGAAGTTGTTGTAGCAAATGTCCGTGGAGTAATCCATGTAGTTGTGGACCGGATCGAGCCCCGCCTCGGGACACGTGTCCTTGTTCCCCGGACAGCCGGAGGTCGCCGTCGCTTCGCCGGGCGTGTCGCACACGAGGTCGCCCGCGCCGGAGCAGTTGCCACCGTCGCAGCCGCCCTGGAAGGTATGGTAGAGCCCCACCCAATGCCCCACCTCGTGCGACGCGGTCCCGCCCAAGTTGTACGGCGAGAGATAGCCGCCGGGGAGCGAGCCATAGTGGATCACGACGCCGTCCATGTTGGGGTTGCCGGCGAGGTTCCACGGGAATGTGGCCCAACCGAGGAGATTCTGCCCCGGCTTGCAGGTATAGAGGTTGAGCGAGCTCGAGGTATTCACGTGGAGGGCGTTCTTCGCCTGGGCCTCACGTGAGGTACCCGGCGTCATCGTGAACCACTTGCGGCTGTTGGTCCGGGTCACGCTCGCGAGCACGAAGGTGTAGCCGGTGTTCTTGGCGCCGGGCACCGGGTTTCCGTTGTAGTCCTGACCGGCGTAGTTGCGGTTGAGGACCAGGATCTGATCGTCGAGTTGCGACTGCGGGACGTTCCCCTCGCTGCCGGAATAAATCACGTGGAAGTTCACCGGGATCACTCCGCCGGCCGCGATCCGATTCTGCGCGATCCAGAGGTCGATCTGCGTCTTGTCGGGGGCTGTTTTCGCTTTGCCATGATCGACGGTGGCGCACCGGAAGACGGTTTCACCGTTGTCGGCCTGCTGGCGGGCGTCCGTTAATGTTTGGCCGACATCAGGCTCTCCGGCTGCGGCAACGCTGAGCCCGAAGAGACAGGAGAGCGCGACCGCGGCCAGAGCCAGAAGCGTGAGACGACTCCGATTCATTGGACCTCCGTGGTTCGATGATGCGTTGGCGACCAGGGGGACGGAACGAGGAGTACTACGAGGAGGATCGCGGCCGGACGCCCACGACATCTCGCGGCAGGAAGGACGGCAACAGAGAGCACTCGTTATGCGGGGGGGCAACGAGCGTCTTCTCCTAGGTTGTAAGGAAGCGCCCTGAAGCTTCCTACCCCGACTCCAACGCTTCTTTGGGTCGAGGTTACTTGAGGCGACGCGGCATGCTGCCACAACCCGGGGCCATGGTCAATCCGTGTTTGTGCGTAAAAACGGAGACGGGGACCGCGTTACCGCGATCCCCGGTCCTAACCCCCCGCCTTCCCTGGCAAGGCATGCTCCCGGCGCTTTTTCACCGCGCGGGGAATGGCATACCGGTGATATCGGTAGGCCCGTCGACGAACATGAGCGGAAATGGATGGGGCAGGATCGCGGGCCGGGAGAGACGCCGGGGCCGCGTGCAACCGAGGCTCGTCCGAGGGAGGCTCTGGACCTATTCCTTCGGCACCAGGCGCTGCTGAGTCTTCTCGCGCCGGAGCACATCCTTGTTCAAGACCTTGAATTCGACCCGGCGGTTCTTGGCGCGACCCAGCTCGGTCTTGTTATCCGCGATGGGGCGCGACGCTCCGTACCCGACGGCCGTGAACTGGTCCGGATCCAGCTCGAGGAACTTTTCCGTAATGTAGGCGAGCACCGCCTGGGCGCGTGCCTTGCTGAGCTTGAGATTCCTCGCCGCCGTGCCGCGCGAATCGGTATGGCCCCCGATCTCGATCCTGAGATCGGGCCACCGTGCGAGGATACCCCCGACCTCGTCGAGTATCGCGCGCGATTCCTCCCGGATTTCCGCCTTGCCCGTTGCGAAATTGATGTCCTGAAGCCGGATCATCCCGGTTTCAAGCAGCTGAGTCTCTCTATCGCTCACGATGATCGGACAACCCGTCCGATCCACCTTGGCGTTCGCGGGCGTCTCCGGACACTCGTCCAGTCCGTCGCAGACACCGTCCTGGTCGGCGTCGGTCGGGCAGCCGTTCGTGTTCACGACGCATCCCTTCGGGGTGCCGGGGCACTGGTCGATGCCGTCGTAGACCTTGTCCTCGTCGGCATCGTGTGGACAGCCGCTGGCATCGACGGTCGCGCCGGCGGGAGTGTCCGCGCACCGGTCGAGTCCGTCCGGGATCCCGTCCTTGTCGCTGTCGACGGGGCAGCCGCGCGCATCCACGACCGCGCCTTGGGGCGTGCCGTTGCATGCGTCGATTCCATCGAAAACCCCGTCGTTGTCGCTGTCGAACCCGCAACCTGACGCGTCCACCCGCACGCCCGCGGGCGTCCCGGGGCAGCGATCCACCTTGTCCGGAACCCCGTCACGATCCTCGTCTTTCGGCGCGCCGCCGAAGGAGAAGGAAATCCCCGCGAACGTCTCGGGATGGTGTCGGTATTTCTCGGGACCGGTCGGATGGATGAGCACCTTGTACGTCAGATCCCGCCCCTCGATGCGAAACGATGTCCTTTCGCTCATGGCGAAGCGGAAGCCCAGCCCGCCGCCGAAATCGAGGCGGTTGGTACCACCCGACGCACCGATTCTACGGAAATAGGCGAATCCCGCCCCTGCCGTCAGATACGGCGAGACCGTTTGATCGCTCGAGAGGAACCACGTCAGGTTTCCGTCGAGGTGCGAGACGCTGAGTGAGGAAACGCCCGGCCTGATGCCCGGAGACTTGATGTAGGTCCCATGGGCCTCAAGGGCCCAGTTTGGGGACAAACGAGCGCCCAGGATCCCACCGAATTCCGGGCGAGAGGGTTTCACGAGAAACTCATTGGGGAGCCAAACGATCCCGCCACCAGGAACGATCCAGAAGGATCCCTGGTCAGCGGCGGCCGTGCAGGGGATAAGGAAAAGTAGTGCGAGGGAGACAAATAGAGCGCGCGCAACCACGCCCCGCCTGAAGATCATCATCTGGGGTGAGCCATCCCTGGAATACCCCCCTTTCGACAGTCGCAGGAGACTACGAAAAGCGACCCACGCGACGCAAGAAGGTTTTCGGCGCGGTTGACCTTGCGCGCGCCCCTTGCCAAATTCTTGACCATGGCAGACGACTTCGCGAAGACCATCGCGATCCCCGCTCCGGAAGGAGTACGCCCAGCCGGTCGATCGCGAGAGCGATCGCGAGGTACTGCGGGCGCGTGCCGAGCGGGTCGAGCAGGCCGCGGCGCCCGCGGGTCGCGGAGGACGGGGCGCTGCGGAGCCGACCGTGCTGAATGCGGTGGGGGACATCCTCAAGTCTCCGGTCGCCCGCGCCGTGGGGAAGGAGCTCGTTCGAGGGCTGTTCGGCGTGCTCGGTGTTTCCACATCAGCGCGCCGCCGCCGCTCCAGCTGGTGACGCGGCGCGTCATGCGCCGGATGTGATATTCTCAGCCCATGAACGCGGTCGCAGAGCTGGTCCGCATCCGTTCCCTCTCCGAGCTCGATATCGCCCGTATCGTCGCGATCGACGAGCGTCTGTCCGGCGTCTATCGGCCCGAAGTGTGGGAACGGCGGGTCATGTACTACCTTCGAAGGGATCCCGACGCGAGCCAGGTCGCGGAGATGGGGGGCAAGGTCGTCGGATTCATGCTCTCCGATCTGCGAGGGGGAGAGTTCGGGCTCGAGGAATCGAGCGGCTGGATCGAGCGCTTCGGCGTCGACCCCGATTTTCAGGGGCGCTCCATCGGAAGGAAGCTCTTCGAAGCCGTGGTGGAGCACCTGAAGCGCCAGGGCGCAACGACCGTGCGGACGTTGGTCGAAAAGAAGGACTCCGAGCTCGCGACGTTTCTGCGGGCGGTCGGATTCAAGGACGCGCCCCTCACCGCCCTCGAAATGCGTATCGGGCTGAGCGCGGCCAAGGATCAAAACTAGGATGAACGTCGAGCAAACCACCCTTCCCAAGAAGTACCACGATGCCGTGCTCCACTGGCAGCGTCACAACTTCCCGGATTACGGGCTTCTCCCCGAGAACTGGCAGAAGTACTTCCCGAGCGATCCCGAATTCTGCCTCTGCGCCAAAATGGAAGTCGGCATGGGGGATGAAGTCGAGGTCGGGGACGCCAAGGGAGCGAAGCGCCGCGAGAAGCCCGAGGAGCTGGGCGAGGAGCCCGCGAAGCACCTGCTGGCCATCATCCGGGCGCAGGCTTCGACCGAGTTCGGATCGATCCAGCAGCACGAGGGCACGTTCGCCCGCGCGCAGGACGACGAGGACCGCTTCTGGGTGCTCCGCGTGATGGCCGAGGAGCTGCGCCACGGCTACCAGATGTTCCACCTCCTCGTTTCCCAGGACTGGAGCGGCGTATCGGGGCAGAAGGCGGAGGAGATGGTCGAGGAGATCCTCTCCATGCAGACCGGCTCGCACGTTCTGGACGCTTTCAACCTCGAGTACGACTCCTTCGTGGACAACGTGGTCTTCGCCGCGGTTATCGATCGCGTGGGCAAATACCAGCTCTCGATGCAGCGCGTCTGCTCCTACAAGCCGTTCGCGGCTTCGATGCCCCCGATGTTGCGGGAGGAGGCGTTCCATCTCGCCGCGGGCGTGATTCCGCTGCGCCGGTGGGTGCAGCGCGCCGCGCAGGGAAACGCGCTCATCACGACCTCGGCCATCCAGAAGGCGTTCAACAAGTGGATGCCGCGCGGGCTCGAGATGTTCGGCCACGAGAAGGGGGGCGAATCGAACATCCGGTTCGGCTTCAAGAACATGAAGAACGCGGAGGCGCAAGGGCTCTACTACGAGGAATGCAAGCGCATGATCGCGGATTTGAACCAGCGCTATATCCGGGCGCGGCTGCCGAAACTGTCACCGGAGGATGCCGAGGCGCTGGCCGCGCGTCTGCTGAAGGACCACGCTCGTCACGACGGGATCAGCCACGAGGACCTGATCGAGCTGCCCGCGAAGGGGTTCTTCAGGCGCAAAGGGGACGCCGCGTTCACCATGGTCGGTTTCGCGGGAGAAGCGTTCACCGACGTGGAAGAGTACGTGAGACATCTGGCGGCTCATCTGCCGGAGCCCTATCTCGCGAGCCGCGACATGAAGCACTATGTGGAGTCGCTGCGGCAGGTCGTGGCGGGGACGATCACCCGCGATCAGGCGATGAAGAAGATGCCGGCGCTGAAGCGCGTCGGCGGGATGTGCCCCTGCTCCAAGTCGGTCCGGTGGGTGGTGGAGGAGGGCGCGACTACGCTGCCATCGTAGATTCCTTCGTCCGCCCCTCCCGCGAATCAAGCCACGTCTTCACCAGCGTTCCTCCAAGAATAACCGCGCCCCCTACCAGCGACCACGCCCGGGGTTTCTCGCCGTGGATGAGCCAGGACCACACCGGATTCAGCACCGGCTCGAGCAAGAGCAGCATCGAGGCCTCGAGTGCCCTCACGTGGCGCATCCCGGCGGTGAGAAACACGTAGGCGACCCCGATCTGGATCGTGCCGAGCCCGCCGACGATGGCCCAGTCGAGCGGCCGCGCGCCGATGACAGGCAGCGCGAAGGGCAGCCCCACGAAGAAGGCGATCAGGTTCCCGATCACGACCGCGGGCGCCGCGGACCCCGCCCCCTCGTTCCGCCCCATCCAGCGGAGGCCCATCAACGTGAACGCCCAGGAGAGGCCGCTCAGCGTGGCCAGGATGTTGCCGCGGAAGGGGTCGGGTGCGGTGGCGTAGCGACGCTCGGTGCCCACGAAGAGGAGCGACATCCCGAGCACGACCACCGCCATCACAAGCACATCCCGCGCGCGGATCGGCTCGCGCAGGAGCCACGGCGAGAGGAGCAGGATGTAGAGTGGAGCGGTGGATTGGAGGAAGATCGTGTTGGCCGACGTGGTGAGCTTGTTCGCCAGCACGAAAAGCGTGACCGTCGTCGCGTAGGCGATCCCCACGAGCGCCGCGCGCGCGTTCCAGCCCCTCCGCGCTTCCGGTAGGATCAGGAGCAGGGTGACGGCGGCGATCCCCGAGCGGAAGCTCGCCACCTGCCAGCTCGTGAGTTGACATGCCTTGATCCCGGCGCCGCCGATCGAGAACGTCAACGCGGCCGCGAGGACGCGAAGCCGCGCGCCCGAGCTGGAAAGGCTCATTCGCGGATCAGCGCGTAGAGGAAGGAGTCGACCGTCCGGCTTTCCTTCGTGACCCGTTTGCGGAGCCGGGCCTCGAGCGTATAGCCTGCTTTCTCGAGCACGCGGGCCGACGCCAGGTTCCATTCGAAGACGTGCGCTTCCAGGCGGACGAAATCGAAGGTTGCGAACGTGTACTCTGTAAAGGCGCGCACGGCCTCGGTCGCGATCCCGCGTCCCCAGAAGGCTTCGCCCAGCCAGTATCCGATCGCGGCGATGCGCCGGTGTACGTCGGTTCCTGGGTGAAGGCCGATCCCACCGACCGCGGCCCCGTCGACCGCGATCGCGAAGTGGTTCGGCGAGGCCTGCTGGATCCAGATCTCCGCATCGGCGCGGGTGTAGGGAAGGGGGAAGGCGTCATGCAGGTTTCGCCAGACCTTGATGTTGTTCGCGTGCAGGACGAGCGAATCGGCGTCGGTCGGCCGCCACTCGCGGACCGAGCAATGCTTGAGCATGAGTTCGGTCATGGGGATCGTGTCGCGTCCTCAGAGCCTCTGGATTGCCCTTGAAAGGCCCGATCGATACTGCCTAGCATTCGTGGCCCCTCCCCTGTGAAAGCGAGGTTTCGAATGCGAGACAATACCAGGAAACGCGTACCTCGGGGCTCGGCCCTGGGGCCCGGCTACGTCCTGCTCCTCGCGGCGGCTCTGGGCCTTGGCGGGATCACGACCTCCTCCGGGGATCCGACACCCCCGCCGCCCGCGAGCCCGATCGCCGAGGCGATCATCGGTGAGGCGGGAGAGCCCACGCCGGAAATCTCGACGGCCGAGATGGTGCGCCTGGTGGCGGGCCGCTCGGGCCTCATCATCGACGCGCGCCCCTACGAGGAGTTCGCTGTGAGCCACATTCCCGGAGCGGTGACCGTAGCCCCGAAACCAGGGCTCGCGATGTCGCAGTACACGTCCGACGTCGGTGGGATCGACAAGCTCACACGCGGCGACAAGGCCGCGATGATCATCCTCTACTGCAACGGCCCTTTCTGCGGCAAGAACAAGAGGGTCGCGGCCGATCTCGTGGCGGCCGGGTACACCAACGTCCGCCGGTACCAGCTCGGCATCCCGGTCTGGCGGGCGCTCGGTCACGCGACCCAGTTCGAGGCGGAAGCGATCTGGTCGACCCTCGACAAGGACAAGACCGCGGTGGTGATCGATTCGCGGGAGCCAGAAGTGCTCGGGAAGGAAACGCTGACCGCGATCGTGGGTGCGCGACACATCCGCTCCGGTGAAGTCGCGACGGCCAAGGACGACGGACGTCTGCCCATGCTCGACCATAACACCCGCATCTTCGTGATCGGGAAAGGCGAGGCGGAGGCACGCGCGGTGGCCGAGGAGATCGCGAGGAACGCGTTCCATAACGTGTCCTTCTTTGCCGGTTCCATCCAGACCCTCCAGCAGAACCGGGGACGGTCGGGCACGGCGGGATCGCGGTGAGCGTAGCACCCGAGGCCACCCTTCTGTCCGAAGGCGACCTTCGCGATCTAGGATTCGGCTCGTTCGTCGCCAGCGAGAGCCGCGAGCGGCTCCTGAACAAGGACGGCACCTTCAACGTCGTTCGCCGCGGGAGAGGCTTTTTCGCCTCCACCAGCCCCTACCATGCGCTTCTCACGATGTCCTGGCGGGGATACTTCGGGCTCGTCATCGCCGCCTACCTCGTCGTGAACACGTTCTTTGCGGCGGCATACACCCTATGCGGTCCCGGCGCTCTCGAGATCGCGGGGCCGCGCATGGCGACCTTCGCCGAGGCGTATTTCTTCAGCGTGCAGACTCTGGCCACGATCGGCTACGGGAGGATCGCCCCGGTCGGGATGGCGGCCAACCTGCTCGTGACCCTGGAATCGCTGGTGGGCCTCCTCGGGCTCGCGCTGGCCACGGGGCTCCTCTTCGCGCGGTTCTCGCGCCCCATCGCGGACATCGTTTTCAGCCGGGACGCGATCGTCGCCCCCTATCGGGGGATTCGAGCGTTCGAGTTCCGGATCGCCAATCGGCGCAACAACCAGGTGCTCGAGCTGGCGGCGCAAGTCCTCTTCAGCCGCCTCGAGCCCGGGGGCTCAAAACGCGTGCGCCGGTTCTACGACTTGTCACTGGAGCGGCATAAGGTCGTATTCTTTCCGTTGAGCTGGACCGTCGTGCACCCGATCGATAAGGCGAGCCCCCTGTACGGTCTCACGCCGAAGGATCTCCACGAGGCGGACGCCGAGATCTTGATCCTGCTCACCGGAATCGACGAAGCGTTCGCCCAGACGGTGCTGGCGCGGTCCTCATACAAGCCGGACGAGATCGTGTGGAACGCGAAGTTCGTGGACGTGTTTCAGCGGCGCAGGAACGGCGGGTCCCTGGCGATCGACGTGGGCAAGATCCACTCGATCGAGAGGCTTTCATCGAAGGAGATGTCATGAGAGGAAGAACCATCGCGGCCCTGGCTATAATCCTCGGAGCCGCGGGAGTGTGGGCGCAACTCGCCGCGGGGGCGCAGCAGATCAGGGTTTTTTCGGCGCAAAAGGGGAAGATCATCATGGTGGATCGCGTACAGAAGACGGACGATGAGTGGAAGAAGAGCCTCACGCCCGAGCAGTTCGCCGTCACGCGGAAGAAGGGTACGGAGCGCGCCTTCACGGGCGCCTACTGGAACAATCACGACCGCGGCGTCTATCGGTGCGTCTGCTGCGGGAACGATCTCTTCCGATCGGATGCCAAGTTCGAGTCGGGCACGGGTTGGCCGAGCTTCACCGCGCCGATCGCGCCGGAGAACGTCCATAGCTCCGTGGACAAGTCGATGTTCATGAACCGGGACGAGATTCTTTGCGCGCGCTGCGACGCCCACCTGGGGCACGTGTTCGACGACGGGCCGAAACCGACCGGGCTTCGCTACTGCATCAACTCGGCGGCGCTCAAGTTCGAGAAGGCGAAGTAGGCGCCGGGGCGGGTCTACTTCCTCGCGATCCGGTACACCTCACCGCTGAGCAGAAGGATGTAAAGCTCTCCCCTCGCGTCCTGCCCGAACGAGCTCAGCCCCTGCATCTGGCCGCCGGACTGGGTGCGTAGGGCGGACGTCCAGTCCGTCTGATTGGTCGCCTGTCCCTGATCGATGCGGAAGCTGCGGATGATGCCGGTGCAGTAGTCCCCATAGAAGTAGACCCCGTCCAGCTCGGGAATCTCGGTGCCGCGATACACGTACCCGCCCGTGACGGAGCACCCGTCCAGGTGCGAGTATTCCGCGACGGGGAGGGTGAGCCCGGTTCGGTTGCAGGTAACGCTGCCGAAGCAGTGCAGGCCCTCCATGATGTTCCAGCCGTAATTCTTGCCTCCCGCTCCGTGGGCCTCGTAGTCCAACTCTTCCCACGCGTCTTGCCCCACGTCCGCGATGTAGAGATCCCCATTCGAGCGGTCGAAGCAGAAACGCCATGGGTTCCGGAGCCCATAATCCCAGGTCTCATCGCGCGCGCCCGCGCGCCCGACGAACGGGTTGTCCAAGGGAATCGAGTAGGGCGACCCGGAATCGATGTTCAAGCGCAGGATCTTCGCAAGGAGCGACCCGAGATTCTGCCCGTTGCGGTACGTGTCGCCGCCGCCGCCGCCGTCACCAAGGGCGATGTAGAGATAGCCGTCCGGGCCGAATGCGATCTGCCCGCCGCCGCTCCCGTCGGTGTAATCGACGTAGAATCTGTGATTCGTCGCGTACTGCGGGTGGAACGCGAGCCCCAGGAGTCCCTGCTCGCTTCCGTTGCTCACGCGCGAGGAAATGTCGAGGAAGGGCGCGGGGTTGAGCGCTCCGTTCTTGAGAATGACAATTCTTCCCGGTTTCTCGGCGATGAAAAGCCGCGTGGTGTCGCCGGGCGCGACCTGGAGGTCCAAGGGCGCGGAGAGATTGCCCACGACGAGGAGTGCCTGGATCTGCGCGCCGCCGTTCGCCGGGGGCCCGGGTATCGACGCCTTGTGCTTTCCGCCGCACGATGCCGCGAGGACGACCAGGGAAAGTAGAAGGCCGCGACGCAGGGTCGGGATGCGATGGGGTGCCCGCCTGGACCGCGTGGCTACTCGCCCTTCTTCTTTCCCGTCACGAGGCGGACGAGCATTCGAACGGGATCGTAGTGGTCGTCGACCACCCGCTCCTTGAGCGGGATGATCGCATTGTCGGTAATCGTGATGTCCTCCGGGCAGACCTCGGTGCAGCACTTCGTGATATTGCACAGCCCGATCCCCGCGTCCTCTTTCAGAAACTTGGTCCGGTTGAGCGCGTCCATCGGGTGCATCTCGAGCCCCGCCACGCGCACCAGGAAGCGCGGGCCCGCGAAGGCGTCCGTGCGACCGTGGGAGCGCAGCACGTGACATACGTCCTGGCAGAGGAAACATTCGATGCACTTGCGGAACTCCTGCACGCGGTCGACGTCTTCCTGCTTCCAGCGCCATTCCGCGTTCGGCTTCGGCGTGAAGGGCGGGATCCTCTTGTTCACCTCGTAGTTCCATTGTACGTCCGTCACGAGATCCTTGACGATCGGGAATGCCTTCAGCGGTTGCACGACCACCGGTTGACCGGGCGGGAGCGCATCCATCCGCGTCTTGCACAGGAGCTTCGGTTTTCCGTTCACCTCCGCGCTGCACGATCCGCACTTCGCCGCCTTGCAGTTCCACCGCACCGCGAGATCCGGCGCCTGATGCCCCTGAATGTGGTGAATCGCGTCGAGCACCACCATGCCTTCCTCGAGAGGCACACGGTACTCCTTGAGCCCGCCGCCCGAGGCGTCGCCGCGATAGACGTGCAGAACCGCTTCCGGCACGCTTCCCTCCAATCAGGACTGGACGCCCGCGGGCTCCGTCGCAAAAAGCGCGCGGAGCTCGTCCGGCATCCGGGGTAGGGGAGACTGCGAGACCCGAACGGCTTCGCCGTCCAGGGTCGCGACGCTGTTCACGTCGCCGAGCTCGGGATTGAGGTTCGGATAATCGAGCCTCGCGTGCGCGCCGCGGCTCTCCCGGCGCTGAAGCGCGCACCTGGCGATCGCCTCGCTGATCGTCAGCATGTTCCTCAGGTCGTGCGCCAGATGCCACCCCGGGTTGAAGGCTCGGGAGCCCTCGACCCGAACCGCGTTGGCCTCGGCTTGGAGCTTCACGATCTCCTCGATCCCCTTCATGAGATCCTGTTCGGTGCGGAAGATTCCGACGAGCGAATGCATGGACTGCTGCAATCTCCGGTGGATCGAATAGGGATCCGGTCCGCTCGCGCGCTCGAAAGGCTCGAGCAGCTCACGCTCCGCAGCCGCGACCTGAGCCGGATCGACCACCCCATGCCCGGGAGCCTTGGCCGCGTAGGCCGCGGAGCCCGCGCCCGCGCGCCTGCCGAACACGAGGAGATCGGAAAGGGAGTTTCCCCCAAGCCGGTTCGCGCCGTGCATGCCCCCCGAGGCCTCGCCTGCCGCGAAGAGACCGGGCACGGTCGCGGCGCCCGTATCCGCGTCCACCCGGACGCCGCCCATGATGTAGTGCACCGTCGGCCCGACTTCCATCGGGCTCTTCGTGATGTCGATGTTCGCGAATTCCATGAACTGGTGGTACATCGACGGGAGCTTCTTCTTCACCATCTCGGGGGGCTTGTGGGAGATATCCAGGAACGCGCCCCCGTGAGGGCTTCCGCGCCCCTCCTTGACCTCGGTGTAGATGGCCCGCGCCACCATATCCCTCGTCGATAGCTCCATCCGCTTCGGGTCGTATCGCTCCATGAAGCGCTCGCCCGTGGCGTTCCGGAGCAGACCGCCCTCGCCGCGCACGGCCTCCGTGACGAGGAGCCCCTGCACACCCGGGGGCCATACCATCCCAGTGGGATGGAACTGGACGAACTCCATGTCGATCAGCTCCGCCCCCGCGCCCAACGCGAGGGCGTGGCCGTCGCCGGTGTATTCCCATGAGTTCGACGTGATCGTATAGGCCTTTCCAATCCCTCCGGTCGCGAGAACGACGGATTTCGCGCGGAACAGGACGAAGCGGCCCGTCTCCCGCCAGTACGCAAAGGCCCCCACAACGCGGGAATCCTGCTTCAAGAGCTTCGTGACCGTGCACTCCATGTAGACCTCGAGCCCCTGATGGACGCCGAAGTCTTGCAGTGTCCGGATCATTTCCAGGCCGGTGCGGTCGCCCACGTGCGCCAGACGCGGTGAGGAGTGACCGCCGAAATTCCGCTGGAGGATCCGGCCGTCCCGGGTCCGATCGAACACGGCGCCCCATCGCTCGAGCTCGCGGACGCGATCGGGGGCTTCCTGCGCGTGGAGCTGCGCCATGCGCCAGTTGTTCAGCATCTTTCCACCGAGCATCGTGTCCTTGAAGTGGACCTTCCAGGAGTCGCTCGGATCGACGTGGGCGAGCGCCGCGGCGACCCCTCCCTCGGCCATGACCGTGTGCGCCTTCCCGAGCAGCGATTTGCAGACCACGCCCACCCGCGCGCCCTGCGCCGAAGCCTCGATCGCCGCGCGGAGCCCCGCCCCGCCCGCGCCGATCACGAGCACGTCGACGTCGTGCGATTCGTACCGCTCGCTCACAGGAGCCTCACGTCGTGGAAGACGCCCATCGAGAGAAGGCGCACGTAGAAGTCCGCGAAACAGACGGAGACGAGCGAGATCCATGCGAATCCCATGTGATGCTCGTTCAGCGCCGATACGCCCAGCCAGGCGCCGTGGCGCCCGCGCGCGGCCGCGGTGCAGGAGAAGCAATCGAGCTTTCCGCCGACCAGGTGCCGGAAGGAATGGCAGGAAAAAGTGTACAGGGTCAGCGTTCCCGTGCTCGCGAGGATCACGAGCGTCCCGAGACCGACCCCGAACCGCCCGTCGAACCAGAACGCGTCCCACACATCGTGCCAGAGGAAGAAGAGCCAGAGGAACGCGAGGTAGAAGGCGAAGCGGTGGAGGTTCTGGAGCACGAAAGGAAACCCGGTTTCCCCTGTGTACTTGCCTCGGTTGAGCTCGCCGACCGCGCACGCCACGGGGTCGAGGAAAAACGCGCGGTAATAGGCCTTTCTATAGTAGTAACACGTAGAGCGGAAGAGGAGCGGCGGGATCAGAATGAGGAGCGCGGGGGAAAGCGGCCACCAGGGAGCCGCGATCTTCGGGGAGTAGAGCGGCGAGAGATACCTGCCGAACTCGAAGTGGGTGCCCTGCAGGGCCGCCCAGGTCGCGTAACCTCCCAGCAAAAGCAAACCTGCCGCGACCAGCCCCGGCGCCAGCCACCACGAATCCCGCCGGCTCGTGGACCCGAAATGCTCCCGCGACGCAGCGTGTGCCGTTTCCGCCATTCAGGCCTCCATCGAACGCGTGATTCCACAGCAGAGACGGTCGAGCGAGCGAGTCTAGCACGGGCCCCCAGGGAAATAAATCAGCCAGCGCGTCATCGGAGCCGCGCTGGCCGCACACTTTGGGACGTCGGGATTCCTTGGGATCCGGGGCTAAAATTTGCCACCGGGATCGTTCCCGATGCGGTCCCCACCCCTACTTCCGGGGCCATGTCGGCTCGATGCTCCCGCCGACTATCAGTAACGATATGCCGATCGTGGATTGAAGCAAGGGGCGGGCGCCTGAACGCGCCCGCCCCTACGGAGAGTGACCTGCCTCGCAGTTAGGGTTTGGGGATCCTACTCGTCGTAGCCGTAGTCATCTTCATCATCGGACTGGTACGGCCCGTCCCAGTCCGAGTCGTAGTTGTCGTCCCAGTTGGACGCCTGGATGGTGTATTCGTCAGGGGCGTGATCACAGTGCGCGACGTGCGCAGCATAGTCATCATAGGTATCGAACCGCGCGTCGCAGAAATTGCACCCATAGAGGTAGTGCGGGCGCACGATCCGCGTGTGGAAGTTGATTCCACCAATGCACGCGTCGGCCGCAATGAAATACCGGACGGGCCGCACGTACAGGCTACCGCGGTAGAACCTCGGTTGGACGAAGACCCGGCGGGCGCGGAAGTAGGCGCCATGACCCCGGTCACGGATCACGATGACGTCCCGGCGAACCGGCACGCCGCGCCACGAGCGGTAGCCCCGGCCGTTCCAGCCCCGGTCGCCCCAGGCCCTCCGATCAGGGCTTCCCCGGTCACCCCGCGTGCCCTGGTCATTCCACCCGTTTCCGCGCTCCCGCTTCTCGATCCTCCGGTCCCCTTCCTTTGGTGTCCACCACTTGCCTTGATCAGCTTGGGCGAGAAGGGGAGTCCCCAGGAGAATCGTGACGCCGAGGGCGCTCACGACTGCCGTCCGCATTTTGTATCGCCATCTTGCGATCATGAGAACCACTCCTTTCCGGCGTGTGGGGAGCCCCCCCATCACGTCCGAGGGAGGCCAAAGCAACCCGCGTGCCCGGAAGATGGCGGAACCATAAGTGCCAGGGATCACATTGGTTGGGCGTTCAGCTCAACCACATGCAGCCGCCGGGCCCGTGACGGTGGGAAAACATGGTCGCGGTTCAGCCACACCCCTTCCAAGGCTCAACTGAGGGACCCATTCTGCCGATAGAGAGACGAGTGCCGGACGGGGCCGGCGCTTCCCTGCCTAACCAAACCAAAGGAGTCACTCCATGGCTTCACTGAACGAGAGCGAACGCACGGAATATGCCGCCCTCATGAGTCGCGGGCGCGATGCGGAGCGCACGAGCCATTTCTGCTGGATCGCCTCCGGCGTTGCGGCCACGGTGCTCCTGTCCTGGGCCATCGCCGCGCGTAGGCCCCCCCTCATGCTTCCGGTCATCTTTGCCGTCGCCTACGGCTTCTATACGACCATCCACGGGCGGCAGCAGACGCGCTTGATCGCCGGTTATGTGAAGGAGTTCTTCGAGGGGCGTGACGCCGGTGGTCCACAGTGGTTCACGCGCCTAGGGCACCTCGAGATCATGCCGGGGTTCAGCCCGTCCATGAGCGATTGGCTTTCAACGGGGCTTGCGAACGCCGTTGTGGTGATCGCGATCGTATTCGCGTGGCTCTTTGCATCCGCCGCCCCGCGCGGTGAGCTTTACGCCGGGATCGTGACGGGCTGCGGGATCCTCTTCGCGATCCATTCGATCTCCGAGACGACCCGCCTGCGCCAGAGCGACGCGGCTTCGTTTTGGCGTCAAGTGAGCGCGGGTCCGGTTGAGGCGCGCCGCCAGACGCGGGTCGTAGTGAGGTAGTTCGGGGGAACGTTACACCGGGGTTGGTGTCTAGCTCGCCGGTAGCACTCGCTGCAGGAACCAGACCGCGCCCGCGAGAATTACGCACCAGGACCCCACCGCGACGACGCGGCGCGACCATGCGTCGCTCGATGACTTGAGCAGGGCGAGGAGCGGCGCTACCGAGAGCACGATCACGCTTTGCGCGACCTCGACCCCGCCGTTGAACGAGAAGAGTGCCCACGCGCGGGCCCCCGCGGGCAGCCCCAGCTCGCGGAGAACGCCGGCGAACCCGAACCCGTGGATCAATCCGAAGCCGAAGGCGATCAGCGCGCGTACGTCGCGACCGTTACGGGACGCGAGGATGTTCTCCACGCCGATGAAGGCGATGGTGAGCGCGATCGCGGGCTCGACGATCCCGGGGGAGGGATTGAGGATGTCGAGGGTCGCCAGGGCGAGCGTGATGCTGTGGGCGACCGTAAAGGCGGTCACGATCTTGAGAAGTCTGGTGATGCTCCCGCCCAGGAGCAGAAGGCCGACGATGAAGAGCATGTGATCGGGGCCGATGAAGATGTGGTGGATTCCCTCGCCCACGAAGGTCGCGATCAACGCAAGGCGCCCCTGCCCGCCGCCCGAGAAATACTCCACGTTCGACCGGGTCGCATCGAGAAGACCCTGGTAACGCAAACGTCCCGATTCGTAGACGTTGAGATACGTCACGTGCTGCAGGTCGTAGCGGAATAGCGCGCACGCGAGGTGGAGCTTTCCGGGGATCCGTTCCCACGGCAGCTCGAATCGCGCGACGACGCTCCGGCGGCCGGGAAGAGGCTCGATCCCTGTCCAGCGCGTTCGGAGACCCACGCCATCCGATCGAATCGCGAAACGGCTCGAGAGCAGGGCTTGGACCCTCGCTCCATAGCGGTCGAGAATCCCCTGGCGGAGCAGGGAGTCGGGCGCCGGGATGCCCAGCTCGTGCGCGATGTCGACGACGTGGGCCACCGCCTTTCCCTGAAGCTTGTGCTCATCCAGGCGCAGGTCGATGAAGCTGTAGGGCTGACTGTGCGCGAGCGCGCGGGTAGGGGTGACGGCGAGGAGGGCGAACGTGGCGAGGGCAAGTGCCTGGCCGAAAGTCGCCCGCGCGATCCGCGCGCCCGGACGGGCGAGGGAGCTTCTCATCGGAGCGGCTCAGGCGCGAAGGTCAGCGAGGCCCAATAGCTCTCCCAGTCGGCGGCTTCGCGTTCGCGACAGGGCACCATGTGGACGACGCCGATGAGCCACTCGCCCACACCGGAGATGGGTATCGTCGCGATCCCCTCCCGGTCGCCGCGGGCCTGAGCCCGCGGCCCCGCCGAATCGCGCACGGCTTCGTTGCGCGGCGCCCACCCGCGTCCAAGCGGAGCGCACCAGGCGCGAACGAGCGCACCCGCCAGAGGTTTCCCTCGAAAGAGCACCCGGACCCTGAGGGGACTACCCACCGAGGGAGCGTCGAGGGGCACGACCTCGAGCGTGAGCCCGGCCGCGCGGAGCGCGCGCCTCCCGTCACCCCCGCCGATCCAGGTCTTGGCGCACCGTGCGTATCGCTCGCGCCCGTCTCCCGCCCCCGCGCCCAATTTCGCGCGCGCGGCGCGAGGCTGGGTCAACCCCTCGAGCTCCAGGTAGCGATCGAAATCGGAAGCGGGAAGGGTGAGCCGCGTGAATCCCGATTCGTAGGCCACCAGCGCGCCGCCGGCGTCCGCACCGATGAACCGCGCGAAGACAAGCTCGCCGTTCAACGTCGCCGGCCTGAGGTCGAGCTTCTTCGCGCCAAGAAGCTCGAAGGAGCGTGTGCGGGGCGCGGCATAGGGGCTTCCCTCCCCGCGGAATCCCGTTCCCACGAAGGCCGCGATCTCAAGCGTGTCCCCTTTGGATTGGCGGTAGCTGGAAGGGGAGAGCCAGAATTCATGCGCGCCCGCGGCTCGCGGCTGACCCGCGGCACCGAAGGCCGCGGCCAGCATCGCTCCTTGAATGACCCGTTGCCGGAATGTTCGTTTCATCGCGGCCCCCTCGCATCCTCTCTCGCCTGCCGGAACACCTCCATTACGGAGCGGAGAGCGCCGTGGATGAGCGGGGCCGTCCTTTTTCGGGACGCGGCACGTCGTGGGTTTTTTCCTCACCCCTCATCCGGCGATCGGGGTGCGCCGTAGTGGAGGTGTCAGGCCCGGAATCCCCGGGCCACCTTCACCCGGAGCCGCGCTTCGCGCGCCATGAGGGGGTTTCCCATGAGGCATCTTCGATTCATCAGGGGGTCAGCGTTCATCCTTGGGGCGCTCGCGCTCGCGTTGGCCATGCCGGCCACGACGGGCGCATCGAGCCACAGCGAGGCGCCGGGCACAGCCAAGGACCGGATGGCCGACGACACCGATCTCTACGCGTTCGTCGCGCCCGACGCCCCGGACAAGGTGACGTTCGTCGGGAATTGGATCCCGCTTCTCGAGCCGAACGGCGGGCCGAATTTCTACACGTTCGATGACGACGTCGAGTACTACATCAATATCGATAATGCTGGAGACTGTCTCGATCACATCCGCTATCAGTTCAAGTTCAAGACGGCTCGTAGGAATCCGGCGACGTTTCTGTACAACACAGGCATGGTGACGTCCCTGGACGATCCGGATCTCAACGTGCGCCAGACCTACACGCTCACCCGCTTCGATAACGGCTCGCCGACGGTACTCGTGAGGAACGGTGTGGTCGCGCCGAACAACGTCGGCCCGACCTCCATGCCGAGCTACAACGACCTGGCCCAGGCGGCGGTCACGACGCTTCCCGACGGAACGAAGATCTTCGTCGGGCCGAGGGACGATCCCTTCTTCGTCGACCTGGGCGCGGTCTTCGACCTGCTCACGATTCGCCGGATTCCGGGCAACATGGGGGGCGGTGTCGACGGCCTCGGCGGTTTCAACGTGATGACGATCGCGATCCAGGTGCCCATGGCGAAGCTCACCAAAGACGGCGCGGCCCCGAACGCCCGCAACTCCGTGATCGGGATCTACGACTCGGCGGAGCGTTCGAAGGTGCGCGTGCTGCAAGAGGACGGAACCGTGTTGAACGCAGGGCCGGACGTTCAGGTCTCGCGCCTCGGTATGCCGCTGGTGAACGAGGTCGTGATTCCGCTCGGCGCCAAGGACAGGTTCAATCACACGAAGCCGACGGGTGACGCATCCTTTCTGAGCTACGTCACCGACCCCGAGCTGCCGAAGCTCTTCAACCTTCTCTACGGCCTGCCGATTCCGACCACCTCGCGGAATGACCTCGTGACGGTCTTCCTGACCGGCATTCCCGGCGTGAACAAGCCCGCGAATCCGAGGCAGGTTCCCTGCGAGATGCTCCGGCTCAACATGGCGATCGCCCCCAACACCGAGAACCCCAACCGGCTCGGGGTGATCGCGGGGGATGTATCGGGGTTCCCCAACGGTCGCAGGCTCCCGGACGACGTCGTGGACGTCGAGGAACGCGCCGCCGCGGGCGGCACCGTCCTGACGCCCGATTTCAACAACTCACCCGCGAACGCGCTGGGGGACGGCGTGGACGGGAACGACCTCCCGTTCCTACCGTACTTCCCGTACGTCGCGCCGCCGCACTCACCCTTCACGCACCAACACCATCGCGAGGAGCCGATCCATCCCGCCTCCGTCCCGGCCACAACCTCCATGCAGACCGCCGGCGCCGCCACCGCCAACCCCGTCGGCGCGCCGAAGCTCTCCTTTAGGCTCGCGGGGCAGAATCCCTCTCCCTCGAGCAAGCTCGAGTTCACGGTTCCCAAGGCGGGCCGCGTCTCGCTCCGGCTCTATGACGCGCAGGGCAGGCTGGTGCGCACGCTCGTCGACCAAGATGCGGCGCCGGGCTCCTTCACCGCCCGTTGGGACGGTCGCGCGGCGGATGGGTCGCAGGTCGCGAAGGGAATCTACTTCGCGAGATTCACAGCGGGAGGTGAATCGATCGAAAAGAAAGTCGTATTGAACTGAGCGGGTTGAGCCTTCTGGGGCCCCGGTCCTGTCTGGGACCGGGGCCCCCCTCTTGGAGGGGCTCCCCGTCTAGAACAAATCGCGCAGGCCCGGCAACGCCGGCTTCATGATCATGAGCGCCGCGGCCAGCGCCGGCGCGGCGAGCGCCACGGAGCCCCAAATCTCCCACCGCCGGGAAAGCGACCGGTAGGCGGCCCAATCCAGGGAATCGCCGCTCTTCCTCACGAGCGCCAGCATGCCCCTCTGGGATGGGGCCACGTGCATCATGAACGCGAAGCCGGAGATCGTGAAGAGAACGATCGACCAGAAGATCCATCCGGTCCCCAGGATCGGGAAGCCGCCACCGATCGCGGCCCCAAAACCCCCGACCAGGATGAAGATGATCGGCGGCATCGTGAACAGCCGGTCGGCCTGGATGAGCCCTTCGAGCGTATGCCCGATGATCGTCGGGTTTCGGGAGCGGTCCGCGTGCGCCTTCCAGAAAACTCCGGTCGTGATGTTTCCCAGAAAGAGCGCCACCGCGAGCACGTGGAGGAGCTTGAAGCCGAGAACCATGTGTGGGCTCATCTCGACACTCCGATCGTTAAGGTCCGCCGTGCGGGATCATTCCCACGGCGCTGAACTCGGGAAAGCCCCTATGCGAGACTCCCCAGATCGCGAAGAGAAGAATCGATACGGCCGCCCCCACGCCGAAGAAACGCCGCACCGGGCCCCAAGGACGCCCGCGGGTGAGTGCCCAAACCAGGTAGGCCGTACAGAACGGAAGCAGGAGCGGAACGGTCTGGCCTTCGACGCCCGCCGCGAAGTAGATGAACCCATAACAGACCGCGCCGGTCATGAGGAGCACGGTCCGCGATTCCCCCGGCGCCGCCTCCGAGTACGCATGTGACCTCGGCTCGAGAAGGGTGAGGGCCGTGCAGATCACGACCTTGGAAGAATCGATGATGGTATGCGAGACCCGCTCGTCCCACCAGTTGACGAGGCCGAATGGATCGGGGACCCGCGTCCGCGTGATCGCGTCATGGATGGAGTTCGCCGCGACGTGCATCCCGTGTCCCAGCACGAGCGCAAGACCCCCGGTGGTGAGGAGCATCCGCCCGAAATGGAGGATCCGTGGAGAGTCCTGACGATGGCCCGGTGAGCCGACCCGAAGCGCCCGCACGACCCGCGCGTAGAGATAGACCAGAACGAGCGGGGTCGCAGCGTCGATGAGATCGCCCACGGTGAGACCAGGGCGAAGGATGGGCGTCTTGACGTAGACGGAGGCGAGATAGACCGTCGCGAACGCGATTCCCAGCCAGCCGAGCGTTGCCTCGATCGGCGGCGCGGGCCGGGTTACGGGCTCAGGATTCTCGAGGACCATCCACGTCCCTCGCGCGCGTAGAGCACGCGATGGTGGAGTCGGTGGGGACGGCCTTCCCAGAACTCGATTCGCAGCGGCTCGATTCTGAAGCCGCTCCAAAAGCGCGGGCGCGGCACGTTCTCCGGGAGACTCTTGTCGAGCTCCGCAAACCGTGCCGTGAGCTCCTCGCGCCCCCGGGGCAGCTCGGCGCTCTGGCGCGACGTCCAGGCGCCGACCTTCGAATCCCGGGCGCGGCCCACCCAATAGGCGTCCGCTTCCGCGTCGGACACGAGCCTCGCCCGGCCCTCCACCCGCACCTGTTTGGCTAGAGGGGGCCACCAGAAGCAGAGCGCGGCCCAGGCGCCCTCGGTCCCGGCGCTCAGAAGATCCGCTCCTTTTCGGCTCCCGAGGTTCGTGTAGAAGACAAATCCACGATCATCGACGGCGCGGACCAACACCATCCGGACCGATGGCCGTCCGTCTTGACCGACCGTCGCGAGCGCGGCCGCATCCGGCTCCGGGATGTCGGGGCGTTTGGCGAGCGCGGCCCACTCCCGAAATAGCGCGATCGGATCGGCCGCCTCGGTCACAGGCTCGGGACCGACTTCCCGGATTTCCCTTCGCGCTGGACGGGACGGTACTTGACGCCGAGACGGTCGAAGAGGAACAGGAGCACGTCGGCCGTCTGCTGGTCGCGCTCCGAGAGCGCGGTGCCGACACCGTGGCCCGAGTCGTAGCTCACCCTCATGAGGACCGGATTCGGCGACTTGGTTGCCTGAAGCCGCGCGACCATCTTGAACGTTTCCCAAGCGGGCACCCGCGGATCGTTGACCCCTGTGAGCGCGAGCACCGAGGGATAGGTCTTTCCATCCTTCACGTGATGGTAGGGGGAATAGCCGTACATCCCGCGGAATTGGACCGAGTCCTTCACGGTCCCGAACTCGGTGGTGTTGAATTCTCCGTTCGGAGAGAGCTCGGTCCGCAACACGTCGCCGTACCCGACGTGGGCGACCGCGGCCTGCATGAAATCGGGGTAGTGGACCAACGTGCCGTAGACCAAGAGCCCGCCGGCGCTTCCGCCCTCGATCGCGAGCCGCTCCTTGCTCGTGTAGCCCCTCTCGACGAGGTAGCGCGCGCACGAGGCGAAATCGTCCATCGAAACCTTCTTCGTTCCGAGCCTCGCGGCCTGGTGCCATGCGTCGCCGAATTCGCCGCCTCCGCGGATGCTCGCGTCCACGTAGATGCCGCCCTGTTCGAGCCATATCTTGAGGTCAGGCTGGAAATACGGCTGCTCGCTGAGCCCGTAGCTCCCGTAGCCGTAGAGGATCGTCGGAGCGCTTCCGTCGAGCTTGGTGTCTTTTCGCATGATGATGTTGAGGGGCAGCTTGGTGCCATCGGGCGCCGTCGCGAACTCACGCCGGACCTCGCAGTCGCCGAAGTCGGCGGGGGAGACCTGCGCGAGCGCCGTCTCCTGAAGCCCGGTACGGTCCGAGCCGTAGCGGTACAGGGCGGGCGGATGCGTGTAGCTCTGGCTGCGCACGAGCACATCGTCTCCCGAGGTGCGTATGGCAGTCCCCATCGTAGCGACCTCGGACATCGTGGCGATGCCGATCGTGTGCCCCTTCAGGTCGTAGACCCGCATCTGGGTGGGGCCCCCGACCATCTCGATCACATACACCCTCGTCGCCGTGGGGGTGAAGCCCTCGATCGCGTTTTCGGTCTCGGGGATGATCACGGCCGCATGATGCAGGTCCGGGTACTCGAGAGGGAGGCGGAGGATCTTCTTGCGTGGAGCGTCGTTGCGCGAGAGCAGATACAAGCCGTTGTCCATTCCGAACTTCATTTCCACGATTCCGTCTTCGAAGCGCGTGATCTGGGTCCACGCCGCGGAGGTGCCGCGAAGCCAGTACGCGTGCTCCCCGCCGTCTCCGTTGCTTACATCGGCGAGCAGGTACCGCCCGTCGGGGCTTGTGCTCAACTCGATCTCGGCGATCTTCGGGAATTCCTTTCCGAGGACGTAGGTGTCTTCGGCGATCGGCGTTCCGAGCTTGTGGTAGTAGATCTGCTGGTAGAAGGCGAGATCCTCCGCCGCGCGCTCTCCTTCGTGGGGATAGCGCGTGTAGTAGATCCCGCTCGCGTCGGCGTTCCATGCCGCGCTGCCGCCCGCCGTGCCGCCGTTCACCCCGGGAATCGTCTCGTCCAACCGCCGGCCGGTCGCGGTCTCATACATCTGGAGGGTTCCGTCCTCGGTGCCGTTCTTCGATAGCGACACCGCGGCATACTTTCCGTCGAGCGATGGCGCGTAAAAATCGATCGAGGTTCCTCCCGTTGAATCGATCGCGTTGGGATCCACGACCGCCCGCTCCGTCTTCGTGTCCATCACGGAAGTCAGCGCGACCAGGAACGGCTGCTGCTTCGGCGGCTGGTCTTTCAGGAAGAAGTAGGTCCCGTTTCGATAGCTCCCGCCGTAGTAATCGGGCGAGTCGGAATGCGTCAGCTCCACGACTCGCTTCAAGATCGCCCTTCGTTCCGGGTGGTGATCCAACCAAGCCCGCGTGTAGCCGTTCTGACCTTTCGCCCATCTCACGACGCCTGGGTCGGTCACTCGTTCCAGATTCTGGTAGTCGTCCTCGACCCTCTCCCCCCAGTAGAAATTGAACGTCGGGTGTTTCGGTGCTTTCGGCTGAGGTGGAAGCTTGGGATTCCCCAACGCCGGAGATCGCGGGGCGAGGATGAGCGCTACGAAAACTAGAACGGCGAGGCGACGGCACATCGCTCCATCCTCCGGTTCAAGGTGTGGCGGAATGCTCGAGGGTTCTCACGCGGCGACATCCGAACGCGCAATCTGATATTACAACAGCCGCAAACCGATCGTGCCGCGCTATACTCCCACAGGGCCGGCGCATCGGGTCCTCTCGGCATCTTGCCTAGTTCGCCCGGGCCCGACCGCGCTCGGCCCTAACTCATTGCGACATCTCGGGCTTTGGGGACGTGAGGCTCGCACGGTCCATGGAACAGCTCCCCCTCTGGGGCAGTACCACTCCGACCTCCGCTCGCGACTCCATACCGCTTCTCTCCAAGTCGCGCTTCATCGCGGGTCTCCAGTGCCACAAGCGGCTCTACTACGAGTGCTACCACCACGACCTGCGCGATCCCCTCGATCTAACCACGAGGGCGCTCTTCGAGACGGGGGCGCGCGTCGGGATCGTCGCGCGAGGGCTCTTCGGGGGTGGCGTGCGCATTCCCGGGGATACTCCCCCTGACGAGGCGGCGCGAACCACGGCGGCGGCGCTGGAGCAACAGGCCACCAAGGCGATTTACGAAGCCGCGTTCCATCACGGGAACGTGCGCATCCGCGTGGACATTCTCGCCCCGGTCGGCGACGGGTCCTGGGACCTGATCGAGGTCAAATCCAGCGCCGGATATAAGGAGGACTACCTCACCGACGTCGGAATCCAGCTCTACGTGGTCGAAGGAGCCGGCGTGCCGGTCCGCCGCGCCTGCATCCTCCACGTGAACAATCAGTATGTGTACGAAGGGGGTCCTTACGTCCTCGACCAGCTGTTCACTCTTCGGGACGTCACCGAGCAAGCCCGCGAGGTCAGACCACTCCTGCTATCACAGCTTGAAGCGATGCGTGCTCCGCTGTGGGGGAGCCATCCGCCGCCCATCCCGGTCGGGCCGCACTGCAAGCGGCCCTACACCTGTCCTTTCTACACCCGCTGCCACCTCGACGGCCCCGAGTATCCGCTCGAGCATCTTCCGCGCATGAACCCGAAGCTGTTCCGCGCCCTTCGCGATGCCGACATCGAGGACATCCGCGACATTCCCGAGGATTTTCCTCTGCTGACCGATCTCCACAGAAGGATACGGGCGTGCGTGATCACGGGGAGCGTCCATTCCGATCCCGAGCTGAAGCGGGCGCTGGACGCGCTCAGGCCGCCGGTGCATTTCCTCGATTTCGAAACGTGCAATCCGGCGCTTCCGCTCTTCGTCGGGACGAAGCCGTTCCAACAGGTCCCGTTCCAATGGTCCGATCATGTCCTTCGGCCCGACGGATCGCTCGAGCATCGCGAGTACCTCCATACCGAGCCGACCGACCCGCGCCGAGATGTGGCCGCGTCGCTGATCAAGGCGCTCGGCGATGAGGGACCCATTGTGGTCTACTCCGGGTTCGAAGAAAGGATCATCCGTTTGCTTGCGGAGGACGTGGAGGAGTGGAGGGAGGACCTCCTCGCCATCGTGGAGTCTCGGATGGTGGATCTGCTCGAGCTGATCCGTTCGCATTACTATCACCCCAGCTTCAGGGGCTCATTTTCAATCAAGGAAGTGCTGCCCGCCCTGATCGACGACCTCGACTACGAGGATCTCGAGATTCGGGAGGGAGGGCAGGCGGCGGTCGCGTTCGTCCAGATGATTGATGAAGAGACGCCGGTGGACCGGCGGATGGAGCTGAGGCATGCGCTCCGCGCCTACTGCCGCCGGGACACGGAGGCCATGGTGCGGCTTTTCCACAAGCTCAGGGAGGCTGAATGATCAGAATAGGTGGGACTACGTACCGCGCCCGCTCGACGGTGTTCCTTGGTCTCATGGTCGCGTGGGCGCTGGGTGCGACCACCTCGTCCGCGGCCGCCAAGGGGAGGTCCGCGCCTGTGGGGAAAACCTACACGTGGAGCTTTCAGTCGGACACGCTCGGACAAAAGCCCGCCCACACTATGGCGTTTGGCGGGACGTGGCAGGTGTCGGAGGACTCGACGCGACTCGCGTCGGGGGACTCGACGGCACTCGCCCCGTCGAGCCGGGTCCTCAGCCAATCCGAGGACAGCGACGGGATCACTTATCATTACCTCACGTTCACGCGGCCGTTGCTGGAGGATCTCGACGCGTCGGTGCGGTTCCGGATCCGGTCGGGCGAGATTGATCCCTCGGCCGGTCTCCTATTCCAGATGGACCCGAAGGGTACGAGTGGGTACCTGGTACGGGTGAGCGGGAAGACCGGGGAGCTGATGTTCCACTATCTCCTCTACGGGAAGCGGCGTGACGTCAAGTTCGCCAAGATCGGCGCGCTCGAACCAGGTAAGTGGCACACGATCGCGATCTCAAGACGAAAGTCCGTGACGAAGGTGCTCTTCGATGGAAAGGAAGCGATGAG
>VBOX01000091.1 GCA_005893265.1 Candidatus Eiseniibacteriota bacterium
GAGGCTCTCGAGGACGATCGATGCTTCGTCTCGCAGGCCGACGCGTCTCCCTGCTCCGACTGCGGCGCGATCATGGTGCGGCGGGGAGCGTGCTACAGCTGCTTGAACTGCGGCGCCACGAGCGGGTGCGCGTGAGGGCATCGGTCGCTCCTTCCAGGTAAGACCCGCTGTCGACGTAACTCGACCCTGTCGGAGGCACCCTCGCATAGGTGCCTTCCGGCAGGATCCCTCCTCTCGGCGGAATCCCGAGCTTTCGCCAGGGTGTAGGATCCGCAAGGCATGATCCGAGTATTCGTCTCTCCTTCCAGCAACAATCGGCTCCGGGCCGCTCTCGATTTTGCCCATGAGCACGCGGGCAGCGCCGAGATGCTGGTCCTCGGCGCCACCCGGGAGGCGGCCGATGACTTAGTCCGCGAGCTGACCCTGTCCCGCGGGGCCACGTTCGGGATCCAAAGAGCCAGTCCCTTACAGCTCGCCGCCCGTCTCGCGGTTCCGGCCATGACCGAGGGAGGTTTGGCCCCTGCGACAGGTCTTGCCGTCCAGGCGGTGGCCGCGCGGGCCGCCTTTGAGGTGCACGCGCGCGGCGAGCTCAACACCCTCGGACCGGTGATCGAGTTCCCGGGATTCCCGGCGGCGCTGGCCGAGACGCTCCACGAGCTCCGGGGCGCGCGAATCCCTGCCGGCCAGCTCAAGAGTCCGAGCGCGCAAGACCTTTCCCGAATCGCCTCCGTCTACGCCGAGAGGCTCGACCAGGATCTGCTCTGCGATGCCCCGGCCCTCTACGAGCTGGCGACCCGGGCGCTGATCGAGAGTCGGCCCGATGACCTTCCGGGGGCCGTCATCCTCCTCGATGTCCCGATTCAGACGGCGGTGGAGCGCGATTTTCACCGGGCGCTGCTCGGCCGGGCGCGTCACGCGATCGCGACCGTGCCAGAGCACGACGAAGAGACATTGGAAGCGCTCCTCGCACTGGGCGCGGAGCGCCAAGACGACACACCATCCCCCACCCGGGCCGTCGACCGCCTGCGCGCGCACCTCTTTTCCGAGAGCGCTCCGCCGCGAGGTCAGGCCAAAGACGAGGTGCAGTGGTTTTCCGCGCCAGGCGAATCCCGGGAGGCGGTCGAAATCGCACGACGGATTCTCGATGTCGCGGCCCAAGGCGTGCCGTTGGACCGGATCGCCGTGTTCCTGAGAAACCCCGAAGCCTACGTCGATCACTTCGTCGCGGCCTTCCGGCGTGCCTCGATCCCTGCCTACTTCGACCGCGGAGCGCGCCGCCCGGACCCCGCGGGTCGCGCATTCCTGGCGCTTCTCGCATCCCGCTCGGAAGGACTTTCCGCTCGGCGCTTCGCCGAATACCTGTCGTTCGGGCAAGTGCCCGATCCGGATCCGGATGGCGCCCCGCCGAGCGACCGGCAGGAGTGGACTCCCGCGCCCGATGAGGTGCTCGCCACCGCAGCTCCGTTACGAGCGCAACAGACGTCCCTGTTCGACGAGACTGAGGCCGAGCCTCCACCCACACTGCCGGACGCCGATGAGCGTCCTGTTCTCGCCGGAACCCTGAGGGCGCCGTGGAAATGGGAGGAGCTTCTGGTCGAGGCCGCGGTCATCGGCGGGCGCGCCCGCTGGGAGCGACGGCTGCGCGGCTTGCGAAGAGAGCTCGAGCTCAAGCGCGACACGCTCCGTGTCCAGGAGCGCGACCCCGGGCCGCTCGCCGGCGTGGAGCGTGACCTGACGCAGCTCGGTCACCTGGAGCGATTCGCGCTTCCCGTGATCGAGGTGCTGGATTCCCTGCCCACCTCGGCGGCCTGGGGAGAATGGCTGGATGCCCTGGCTCGGCTCGCGCCCCGGGTCCTGCGCCGCCCCACGCGCGTCCTCGAGCTTCTGGCCGAGCTCCGTCCCATGGCATCGGTCGGTCCCGTCGGCATCGAGGAGGTGCAGGTGGTCCTGCAACCCAGACTGGCCTCGCTCGAGCACGAGTCTCCCGCGCACCGGTTCGGGAGGGTGTTCGTCGCATCCCCCGAAGGAGGGCGGGGCCGGAGCTTCGACGTCGTGTTCATCCCGGGTCTCGCGGAGCGCTCCTTCCCGTTCCCGGTTCGCGAAGATCCGCTCCTTCTCGACCGCGTCCGTGAGGAAAGCGCGCCCTTCCTCCCCCGCAAGGAGCAGCGCGTGCAACGCGAGCGCCTGCGCCTCCTACTTGCGGTGGGCGCTGCCGAGCAGCGGGTCGTCTTCTCGTATCCGCGAATCGACGGCGCGGAGGGACGCCCACGCGTTCCATCCTTCTACGGACTCGACCTCGTCCGCGCGGTGACCGGCGATCTCCCGGAGCCTGCGCAGTTCGAGCGCGACGCGGCCGCCGCCGGCGCGGCGCGGCTTGCCTGGCCGGCGCCCGAGGATCCAGAGCGCGCCGTGGACGCCGCCGAGCACGACCTTGCCGTAATCGGCGACCTCTTCCGGCGCTCGAGCGACACGGCGACCCGCGGCCGGGCTCGCTACCTGTTCGGGCTCAACCCGCACCTGGCGCGATCGCTTCGTGCGCGCCGCGCCCGGTGGCGGCACGAGTGGGAGCCGCACGACGGACTGGTTCGGACCACTCCGCAGATCGCCGATGCCCTCGACGCGAATTCACCGGAGCATCGCGTCTACTCGGTAACGGGGCTCGAGCGCTACGCGACGTGCCCCTACAAGTTCCTGCTCGGAACGATCCACCGGCTCGAGCCGCGGGAGGAACCCGCCGCGATCATCCAGCTCGACCCGATGCTTCGCGGCAGCATCATCCATGAAATCCTGGCGGAGACGATCCGCGCGCTCGAGAAGTCCGGGCTCCTCCCTCCCGCCGCCGGACAACTCGACCAAGCCACAAAGGTCCTCGACGCCACGCTGCAGCGCGTGAGCTCGCGCTGGCGCGAGGATCTCGCCCCTGCGATAGCCCGGGTTTGGGACGACGAGATGCGCGAGATACGGATCGACGCGCGGCGGTGGCTGGGGCGGCTCGTCGAGGAGGCGCGACAGTGGGTACCGCTTCAGGTCGAATACCAGTTCGGCTTCGGGACTCCGGCAAACGGCGCGCCGGGGCATCCCGAGCCGGCCGGGATCGACGGAGGCTGGAGGCTGCACGGCGCCGTCGACGCGATCGACGTTGCAACCGATGGGAGCGCGCTCCGGATCACGGACTACAAGACCGGGTCGAACCGTTTCCCGCGCGAGAGCGTCCTGGCCGGCGGCCGAATGCTGCAGCCCATGCTCTACGCGCTTGCGGTCGAGGAGATGCTGCACCGCCCCGTGCGACAGGCGCGGCTCGATTTCTGCACGACCCGGGGAGGCTTCACGACCCTGCCCGTCGATATCGGTCCCTACCAGCGCTCCCAGGCGGCGCTCGCCCTGGACATCATCAAGGGAGCGATCACCAAAGGGCTCTTGCATCCGGTGCCGCTGGACGGCGCTTGCGCCTTCTGCGATTTCCGCTCGGTATGCGGCCCTACCGAGCAGAGTCGCTGGCACGTCAA
Organism: Candidatus Eiseniibacteriota bacterium; assembly: GCA_005893265.1. Lineage (GTDB taxonomy): Bacteria > Eisenbacteria > RBG-16-71-46 > SZUA-252 > SZUA-252 > WS-7. The sequence goes on from VBOX01000091.1 coordinate 3,507, forward strand.
GGATCGCGCTCCGCTGGAGCCGCTGTTCGAGCTGCGGGGTCTTCAATGACCCCGCGCACCCCGCCTCCGCTTCGTCTCGTCCGTTCCCCGGAGCGCGCTTCGCCTATGGGAGCCACGGAGCTCGAGGATGCCACCGACCGCGCGCGGATCGTGTCCGAGCTCGACCGGAACGTGATCATCGAAGCGGCCGCCGGGACCGGAAAGACCACGGAGCTGGTCCATCGCATCGTCGCGGTGCTCGCGCGCGGAGTGACGACCGTGGACCGTATCGTGGCCATGACCTTCACGGAAAAGGCCGCGGGGGAGATCAAGCTCCGGATCCGCGCGGGGCTCGAGCTCGCGCGCAAGAATGAACCGGGCGACAGCGACGAATACCCGAGGCTCGAGCACGCGATCGCGCACCTCGAGGAAGCCTGGGTGGGCACGATCCACGGGTTCTGCGCCGAGATCCTCCGCGAGCGCGCCGTGGAGGCCGGTGTCGACCCCGCCTTTCAAGTCCTCACCGAGCGTCATTCGGAAGAGATGTTTGGGCGCGCCTTCCGGGGTTGGTTCGAGCGTGTGTTGGAGAGTCCGCCACCTGGGATCCGGCGGAGCCTGAGGCGCAAGACCCAGCGTCGAAGGGAGGGGCCGATCGAGCGCTTGCGGGTCGCGGCGTGGCGGCTCTCCGAATGGCGTGACCTCGACACGCGGTGGAGGCAGGAGCCGTTCGAGGGTGATGCCGAGCTTGGAAAGGTTCTGGACCGGCTTCACGATCTCGCCGACCTGAGCGCGCAACCCTCCGATCCCAAGGATCCCCTGTACCTCGACCTCGAGCCGGCGCGCACCCTGAGCCGCGATCTCCGCGCCGTGAAAGCCGCCGGTGACCAGGATCGCGATCAAGACGAGGCCGAGATCGTCGCGCTCCCTCGCCAGTACGTGGCTGAAAGGGTGACATTCGCCAAGGCGCGGCGTGGCCGAACGACGCGCTACAGCGAGACGGTCGACCGATCCACGGTCCTGAACGCCCACGGGGAATTGATCGAAGCCATCGAATCGTTCACCCGCCGCGCGAACGCCGACCTCGCCACCCTGCTTCAGGCCGAGCTCAAGGGGGCGCTGGAAGCGTACGACGCGATCAAACGCCGTCATGGCAGGCTCGACTTCGTCGACCTGCTCGTGCGGGCTCGAGATCTCGTGCTCCGAAAGGACATTCGAGTCGAGTTTCAGGAGCGCTTCTCGCACTACTTCATCGACGAGTTTCAGGACACGGACCTCCTTCAAGCCGAGATCCTGCTCCTGCTCGTCTCGGCCGATCCCAACGAGACGCGCTGGGAGCGCGTGCGCGCGAGGCCGGGATGCCTTTTCGTGGTCGGCGACCCGAAGCAGGCGATCTACCGATTCCGCCGGGCCGACCTGGGCGTCTACGAGCGGGTGAAAGAACAGCTCGCGGGCGCGGGGGCGCTCGTCCTTCGTTTGACGTCTAGCTTTCGCGCGGTTCCGGACCTGCAGGCGGCGGTGAACCGCGCCTTCGTGTCGCGACTGGACGGCGATCTCGATACCCAGCAGGCCGCGTACGTGCCTCTCACTCCCGTGCGACCGGCCCTCGAGCAACAGCCCGCGCTCATCGCGCTGCCGATTCCCGGAACACGCGGTGAGCAGCGAATCAACGTGGACCTGCTTTCAAACGAGCTGCCGCCCGCGATCGGCTCCTTCCTGGACTGGCTCCTTCACGAGAGCGGCTGGACCGTCACCGAACGCGATCGCACGGGACCCGTGCCGGTGGAGGCGCGCCACGTCTGTATTCTGTTCCGTCGCTTCTCAGAGGAGATCACACGGCCCTACGTCGCCGAGCTGGACGCGCGCCGCATACGCCATCTCCTGGTCGGCGGACGATCCTTCCACGCGCGCAGCGAGGTGGAGGCGATGCGCACCGCGCTCACCGCGATCGAGTGGCCGGATGATGAGCTCTCGATCTTCGCGACGCTCCACGGACCTCTCTTCGCGATCGGCGACGAGGAGATCCTCGAGTACCGGCACCGGTATGGCCGTTTGCATCCGTTCCGGCTTCCGGGCGATTCGATTCCCGAGCGGCTCGAGGCGATCACCGGCGCCCTGGGTCTCTTGGCGGACCTGCATCGGAGCCGCAACGCACGGCCGGTCGCGGATACGATCCACGGGCTGCTCGAGAGCACGCGGGCCCACGCGGGCTTCGCGTTCCAGCCTTCCGGAGAACAGGTTCTCGCGAACGTGCTCCACTTGACCGAATGCGCGCGCGCTCACGAGCGCGCCGGAGGACTTTCCTTCCGGAGCCTCGTGGCCCGGCTGGACGCGGATGCCGCGTCCAACGCGCGGGAAGAGGCTCCGATTCTCGAGGAAGGCAGCGAGGGCGTTCGGTTGATGACGGTGCACAAGGCGAAAGGCTTGGAATTCCCCGTGGTCATCCTGGCCGACTACACGGCGTCGATGACCTGGCAGAACATGGAGCGGCACGTCGACTCGAGGCGCCGCCTGACCGCGCTCACGCTGGCGGAGTGCGTTCCGTGGGAGCTTCACCAGCACCAGGACACGGAACAGCGCCGGGAGCTGGCCGAGGCACAGCGGCTCACCTACGTGGCAGCAACCCGCGCCCGCGATCTCCTCGTGGTGCCGGCGGTCGCGGAGCAACGCTGGGGAGAAGGCAAGCGAACCACGGACGGGAAATGGCTGTACATGCCGTGGTGGCTCTCCCCGTTGAACGACGCGATCTATCCCGATCCGGGAACACGACCCGAGCAACCGATCGGCCGCCCCGACTTCGCGGCGATCCAGGATCGCGATGCGTCGTCGGGCGGAATCGCACCCGGCCGCTACGCGATGGGTGGCTACGACGTCGTGTGGTGGCCCACCGTGCGGACGGAGCGCCGGCGCCCCGTGGGAGTGCTCCATCAGGAATTGCTGGACCCCGCCGTAGATCCCACCCTCGTGAAGGAGGACGAACGGCGGCATCGCGAGTGGGAAGCGCGCCGGAACGGCCTCATCGAGCGGGCCTCGGTGCCCCGTATCCTGCCCGTGCCGGCGACGACACGAGCACGGGGAGCCCCGTCATCGAAAGTCCGGGAGCAGCCCGAGGTCGCGGAACACACCCTGCCGCGGGCGCCGGGTCGCCCTACCGGAGTTCGATTTGGATCCCTGGTCCACGCGGTGCTCGCGACGATTCCTCTCGATGCGGATGTCCCTGGGATCTCGCGTACCTGCACCTTGCAGGGACGCATCCTCGGCGCGACCGATGCGGAGCGAGAAGGAGCCGAGAATGTGACGAAAGCGGTGCTCGGCTCGGAGATCCTCGAGCGGGCGCGCGCGGCCGCCCACTCGGGCCGTTGCCGTCGTGAAGTCGCGATCACGATCCAGGATGACGACGGAGCGATTGTCGAGGGCCAGGCCGACCTGGCCTTCGAGGAGAACGATGGCTGGACGGTCGTGGACTTCAAGACCGGCGCGGATCTTGATCCGGGCCCGGAGCACCACCGCCGACAGGTCGCCCTCTACGCGCGTGCTGTTGCCGCGGCGACCGGGCGACCCGCCCGGGGATGGATCGTCCACATCTAGGGCGAATGCGCAGGGCGAATGCGCGCGGAATGAATCCCCTGCCTACCCCGGGAAAATCTGCGGGGGAGGCGGCCGCTTCGGCGGCCCCGGCTGCTCGGGCTCAGGATCGGGGGCCAGGGCCGGATGGGGGATCCTCGGAGGCACGGGGCGCGCGGGATCAGGCGCTGCAGGCTGCTTGGCCACTCCCGAAAAGGCGGTGGGCGCCGTGGACCCTCGGACCTCCGAAGACCTTCTTGATATCGGCTCTCCCATGACCCTCGTGTGGGTTACCCGCACCCTCGAATTCCCCGCGAAATACCGCTTCAAGAAGATCGCGCCGACCCCGAGCATCCATAGCTCAATAGGCAGCCCCACGCCGTAGCGCATCGCGGGCCATTGCATGGGCTGGCTCGCGGCGCCGGTCGCGGTGGAGCTCAAGAAATCCAGGATGTAGACCAAGGCCCCAACGAGCGCGACGAGCGCGCCCCCCCACCCCAGCCAGAGGGGGAAGAGGTCGCGCTTCACCCCCGCGACGCCGGAGAACGCCACCGCGCCGAAGAACAGCAACGCCCCCGCCACGAGGGCGCCGACCTTCCAAAACCAGATCGTCGAAAAGAGCATCGTGGCGCCGCCCGGATCCACGCCGTAGAGATTCGCGAAGAAGCGATACGCGTAAAGCTCGGCGCAAAGAAAGGTGACCCAGATCCCGCCGCCCAGGACCGCGCACGTCGAAACGACCGATGCCGACCCCGAGGAGCCCTTCATGTGGAGGAGAAAGGCCAGCGCGCAGAAGGCGATCGCCGCGACCGCGAACCCGGCCGCCATGACGGCGTGGACCTGCATCCAGGCGTCACCGCGGGCGCTCGTGATCACCTGAAGCACGGCGCTGGTCCGGTTCACGTCCGGGAAGACCGGATGCACCAGCATCGTCGTCGCCAGAACGACCGATGCGATCACGAACGCGAACCCCGCGGTCCGCTCGATCGAGTGGATCCGTTCTTCCATCACATCGGCCATCCGAGGCCTCCTTCCTTCTCGCGGGTCACGCCCCCGCGGGCGTTCCAACCTACGGCGTCGATGACGGCGTGGCGGGCGCTGGCGTCCTCGGGGCGTCCCACGCGGACGGCGGCGGAAGCTCGATAATGGAGCCCTTTACGGCGGCGCCGGGCGCAACCCGATCGGGCATCTTGTGCATGACCGGCGTCAGCGCCTTCAAGTACTTGGCGATCGCCATCGCATCCTCATCCGTGAGCGCCGCGAAATCGGGCCACGGCATCGGCGGGAGCAGCATGCTCCCGTCCGGCCGCTTGCCCGTCTTGATCGCGGTGACGATGTCGGCCTCGCTCCAGGCGCCGATCCCGGTGTGGGGCTCCGGGGTGAGGTTCCGCGCATAGGACACGCCCCACGGTCCCTTCCACCCCAGCTCGCTTCCGGACAGCCTGCGCGTCGTATCCGGGGCGCCGTAGAAGTATCCCGGCGTGTGGCAGTCGTTGCAGCCGGTGACCGTGGCCAGATAGTACCCGCGCGCGATCTGGTCGGCCCCGGAAAGAGGCGCCGGCGCCGGCGTTTCATGGGCGCAGGAAAGAAGGGCAAGGCTGGTGGCAAGCAAAAGTGGGAGGAGAAGGGTCACCGAGGGGATCCTCCGCATGGTTCGATCTCCTTGCCAGGTGAAGTGGGTCCGTCCCGACAGACGCGCGGACGATACATGAGCCCGCCTCGGGCGCGCAAGATCATCCCCGGCCGGCCCGGGCTCCTGCTTCGTTGACCCTCCGATAGGGCCATGGTACGGTCCGGATTCGTGACGCCAGAGCTCGACACGCGTTGGTTCGACCCGGCCCGCTTGAACGTCCTCATTGGGATTCTCCTCTTCACCGCGTTTCTCGTCGTCAACATCTTCCGCGCTAGAGCAAAAGGGACTCTCTATGTCCGTCCCATCGCAGGGTTGAAGGCTCTCGACGAGGCGATCGGGCGCGCGACCGAGATGGGACGCCCGGTGCTCTACGTCCCTGGGCTGAGCGACATGAGCGAGGTCGGCACCTTCGCCGCGATCACGATCTGCGCCCGGCTCGCGTACCGCGTCGCGGAGATGGGTTGCGACATCGACGTGCCCTGCTACGACCCGGTCGTGATGACCGTCCTGGACGGCGCGGTTCGGGAGGCCTACTCCAAGGCGGGCAAGCCGGACGCCTTTCGCCCCGGCTGCGTTCACTACGTGAGCGCGCAACAGATGGCGTACGTCGCCGCGGTGAACGGCTTCATGCTCCGCGAGCTGCCCGCGGCGAACATCTACATGGGATCCTTCTACGCGGAATCCCTGCTCCTGGCGGAAACGGGAGCCAGAACCGGAGCCATCCAGATCGCGGGCACCGACAAGGTGACCCAGCTTCCCTTCTTCGTGTGCGCGTGCGACTACACGCTTCTCGGCGAGGAGCTTTTCGCCGCGAGCGCGTACTTGGGGCGCGAGCCGATCCAGCTTGCCACCGTGATCGCGCAGGACTGGGCCAAGGCGCTCGCCGCGGCCGCGATCGTGGGAGCGCTGGTCCTCTCGGCACTGGGACACCCTGCGCTCCAGACGTGGTTGAAGGTCGCGTGACCCCGGCGCGGGCGCGCTGATGAGGCGGGGCCCGCTCCTCCTCACGTTTCTATCGGGCGCGGCCATCGCCGCGCTCTTTTTCATCCCGCACTACAGGGCCCAAGCGGCCAACTCCATGCTCCTCGAGTGGACGCTCGTCGTCTACGCCTTCGCGCTCATCCTGGGCTCGATCTCCCTCTGGAACAGCCATGCGCGGAAGGTGAGGAACCGCGCCGAGGGCTGGGGCTTCAGCGTGGTGACCCTCGTCTCGCTGCTCGCGATCACCGCCCTTGGCGTGTGGAAGGGGGTCGGCGAGGGAACGCCCGTGGATTGGATCTACAACACGGTGAACTCGCCGCTCGCCTCCACCATGTTCGCGCTCCTGGCGTTCGTCATCGCCTCGGCCGCGTTCCGCGCCTTCCGCGCGAGGAGCGTCGAGGCGACCCTCCTTCTCGTCACCGCGATCGTGATGATGATCGGCAGGGTCTCGATCGGCGAGCTGATCTCGCACCGGCTGCCCGGGATCACCGAATGGCTTCTCGACGTGCCGAACCTCGCCGCCAAGCGCGCGATCGCGATCGGCGTCGGCTTGGGCGCCGTTTCGACCGCGCTCAAAATCATTCTCGGAATCGAGCGGAGCTACCTTGGGAGATCCTGAGCCATGACCTGGGTGCGGCAGCTCCTCGCGATCGACCGGCGCATCATCTTCCTCCTCGTCGGGGCCGGGGCCGCGCTACCGCTCCTGTTCCCCCTGAATCTTCCGGTGGCCGTGACCCCGCGCGTGAGGGCCGCCTACGACGCGATCGACGCACTTCCCCCGGGATCGAAGGTTCTCCTCTCGATGGACTACGAGCCCGACATCATGGCGGAGCTCTTTCCGATGTCGGTCGCCGTCCTGCGCCATTGTTTTCGGAAACACGTCCAGGTCATCGCGATGACCCTCTATCCCGCCGGGACCGGCCTCGGGGAGCGGGCGATCTCGACCGCCGCGAAGGCGGAGGGGGCCGTGCTCAATCGCGACTACGCGTGGCTCGGCTACAAGTCCGGCTTCCAGGTCGTGATGATCGGCATCGGGGAAAATCTTCGAGGCATGTACCCGGTCGACTTCTACGGAACCCCCCTCGATTCGATCCCGGTGACGAGGCACGTCAACTCCTACGCGCAGCTCCAGATGGTGATCAACCTCAGCGGCTCCTCGGCCGCGGACTACTGGATCCAGTTCGCCCAGGGCCGCTACCACGCGCCGCTCGTGATCGGGTGCACCGCGGTCATGGCGACCGACTACTATCCTTACCTTTCGTCGAAGCAGCTCTTGGGGCTCATCGGCGGCATGAAGGGCGCCGCCGAGTACGAGCGCCTGATCGACACCTTCGGCGACGCGCGGCGCGGCATGGACGCTCAGAGCCTCGTGCACCTGATCGTGGTCGGGCTGGTGATCGTCGGAAACGCGGCGCTCTTCATCAGCAAGCGCTCGGGCGGAGACGGCGGCGGGCCGGCATCGGGGAGCATGACCCGATGACCCTGCAGACCTGGATCGCGGCGTTCCTCACGCTCTGCGTGTTCTCGTTTCTCTACAAGGACAACCCGTTCTACCGTTTCGCGGAGCACCTGTTCGTCGGGGCCGCGGCGGGGTATCTCCTGGCCGTCCAGTGGCAGAACGTTCTCATCCCGAACGTGTGGACGCCGCTCCTTCACGACCACAAACTTGTGGTGCTGATCCCGCTCGCGCTCGGCCTCATGATGCTCGCGCGCGCATGGGACAAAGGGGCGGGGATCGCCCGTTGGTCACTCGCCTTCTACGTCGGGATCTATTCCGGGGTCGCGATCCCGGGATACATGCAGGCCCAGATCTTCGCCCAGCTCGCCGACGCTGCGAAGCCCTTCGCCCCGGGGTGGGGAGCGGTGAACTCGGCCTTGGTTTTGGTGGGGCTCCTCACGGTGCTGGCCTACTTCTTCTTCTCGGCGCCGCATAAGGGCGTGCACGGCGCGGGGGCAAGGGTGGGAATCTACTTCCTCATGGTGGCCTTCGGCGCGAGCTTCGGCTACACGGTCATGGCGCGCGTGTCGCTCCTCATCGCTCGTGTCCAGTTCCTGCTCCGGGACTGGCTCCACGTGCTCCCGGGACCCTAGTCTCGGGCGTCAGCGCGGTGAACGCCGCTTCCAGCGCGGCGTGCTCGCCTACCAGGACGAGGATGTCCCCGGGGCGGAACTCGAAGTCCGGCTCCGGCGTCAGGTAGTGCGTTCCCTCCCGTACCACCGCGATGACGAGCGCCCGCGTCCTGCCGCGTAGATCGAGCTGATGCAGGGTCCGCCCCACCGCCGGTGACTCAGGGGCGAGGTAGAACGTGTCGGTCGTCGCGCCTTCGATCATCCGCGAGACGGAGTCGATGAGCGTGACGCGATGACCAGATCGCGAAGGACCGAGGACTCGCTCACGTGTTCCGGGAGCTCAACGCGTGCAGGGCCTCCCGGAGCTTCTCGATCTCCTCACGTGTGTTGTAGTGGCACAGGCTGACGCGCGCAAGACCGGTCTTGGGGTCGATGCCGCTCGCCTCGAGAAGCCGCGGGGCGTAGAGATGTCCGTCGCGCGCCTGAATTCCCCTCGACGCGAGATGCTCGACGATGCGGGCGGGATCGAATCCCGAGATCGCGAAGCTCACCGTGGGAACACGCGCCTCGGCGCGGCCCGGGTCGGACTCGCCGAGGATGGTGAGCCCGCGGACATCGGCCAGCGCGGTCAGCAACGCCTCCGAAAGGCCGCGTTCATCCGACCGGATCCGGTCCATCGCGCGCGGAAGCGATCCCTCCGCGTCCAGGGAGGCCAGATATCGCATGGCGCCGAGCATCCCGGCAATGCCTTCGTACGTTTGCGTGCCGGCTTCGAACGCGTAGGGCGGATCCGCGGGGATGAAGAATTCGCGCGCGGGCTTGAGCTCGCGGAGCGCGTCGAGTCGCCCCCAGAGGAATCCCATATGCGGCCCGAAGATCTTGTAGCCGGAAAACGCGAGGAAATCGGCTCCCAGCTCCTGCACATCGATGCGGCCGTGGGGGGCGAAATGGACCGCATCGACGAACGTGGTCGCACCCGCTTTGCGGGCGAGCCGGGACGCGGCGGCTACGTCGACGACGCCGCCGGTCGCGTTCGAAGCGAGCGGCATCGCGACCAGCCGGACGCGGCCGCTTCGTAGAAGCTCCTCCAGATCACGGGTCTCGAGCCGCGCGCCCGGGCTCCTGATCTTCCAGAAGCGGGCCTTCACTCCGGAAGCCTCGAGTCTGAGCCACGGCCCGATGTTGGCCTCATGGTCCAGCTCGGTGACGACGACCTCGTCCCCCGCCCGGAGTTTCGGGCGCGTGCATTCCGCGATCATGCGGATCAGGGACGTGGAGTTCAGGCCGAAGGAGATCTCTTGGGGCGACTCGGCGTTCAGGAAGGAAGCGACCCGTTCGCGCGCTTCCCCCAGCATCGCCTCGACGGCCTGCGATCTATCATAGCGGCCGCCTCGCTGGACGTTTCGGCGGAGCAGGTGCTCCCGGATCGCGTCGAGAACTTCTTCCGGGACCTGCGCCCCGGCCGCGTTGTCGAAGAACACGGTGCCCGGCGCATCGCGGAGCGCTGGGAATCGCGATCGCGCGCCATCGGAGAGCGGCCGCTGCTCGATCCTGAGCCCCGGTTCAGACGCCAAGGAGGATGTCCTCTCCCTCGACCTTCACTTCAAAGGTGCGGACTCCGACCACTTCGGATTCGGGGTTCTTGCCTGTCCTGACATTGAACTGCCACCCGTGCCACGGGCATGTCACGATCTCCCCCTCCAACAGTCCCTCTCCCAGCTCGCCCCCCATGTGCGGGCAGGTCCCCTTGATCGCGTAGTACGTCCCTGCGCAGTTGAAGATCGCGACTCGGGTTCCCTTCACGACCACGACCATGCCTTTACCGGATTCGAGATCGTGGACGGTCGCCACCTTGACGAATTGCATGGTCACCGGGGAACCCTCTGGAGAAAGAAAAACCGGCGTCCCGTGGGAGGGACGCCGGATCGGGTGTGCCTATCCGTGAAGAGCGGCGCCTAGTGGCTCCCGCAGCCTCCACCTTCGCCGCCACAACCGCACCCACCGCCGCCGCCGGACGAGGATTCCTGGCCTTCCGCGGTCGCGAATGAGTTCCCGCAGCCGCAACTCTTCACGGCGTTTGGATTGTTGATCTTGAATCCGCCTCCGGAGAGCGAATCGTCGAAATCGATGGAGGCACCCTTGAGATACTCGTAGCTCGCCAGATCCACGATTACCTTCACGCCCTGGATCTCGAAAATCTGGTCCTCGGCGCTTGCCGGCTCGTCGCAGATCTCCATGCCGTAGGAAAGACCGGAACAACCGCCTCCGGCCACAAAAACACGCACGCCTTGGTACGTGCCACCGTTCTGCTCCATGATGGCCCTGATTTCGGCAGCCGCTTTTTCAGTCAAATTAACCATTTCCGGGTGGTTCCTCCTGGAAATCAAGTGTACGGGGCGTTCTACCCTATGTCAATTTTGATTACCCCGGCGCGCCAAGGATTCGCACCATCGCACGGGAATGGTCGATTCGCGCCACGCGGCGGAATCGCTACCGCCGCCGCACGGCCAAGCCGGGTGGCCGATCGGGGCGGCGCCCGATCTGGACGATGCGCAGCAGATTGGTCCCGCCGGCGTGCGTTGTGGTCCCCGCAACCGCCACGACCCAATCATCACGACGGACCAGCTTTTCCTCGAGCAGGCGGCGCATGCCCAGCTCCACCATGCCTTCCGCGGTTCGCCAGTGCGGTACCCGGACGGAGGTGACGCCCCACCAGAGCGTGAGGCGCCGGCAGGTGGATTCCAGCGGCGTGAGCGCAATGATCGGGGCGGCCGGCCTGGCTTTGCTCGCGAGCCGGGCGGAGTAGCCGGTGTGGGTGAAGACCGCGAGCACCTTCGCACGCAGCTCGTGTGCCGCCTGATACGCGGTGTGCGCGAGCGCGTGCGTGGGAGAGGCGAGCGCGCTCGTGTTATCCCCTGTCCGCCGGCGCAGCATCGGCAGGGTCACTTCCTCGGCCTCCGACGCGATCCGGCCCATGGTCCGGACGGCGCGCTCGGGGTACCGCCCGACCGCGGTCTCGGCGCTGAGCATGACCGCATCGGTTCCGTCGAAGATTGCGTTCGCGACGTCGGAGGCTTCGGCCCGGGTCGGCCGGGGGGAAACCACCATGGACTCGAGCATCTGCGTCGCCGTGATCACGAGCACCTCGCGCGCGTTCGCGCGCTGGATGATCCGCTTTTGTAGGATCGGGACCCGCTCGGGCGGATACTCCACGCCCAGATCGCCCCGGGCCACCATCACGCCGTCCGCGGAGCCGAGGATCGACTCCAGATTTTCGATCGCTTCACGTCGCTCGATTTTCGCGATCACGACCGGGGGGTGCTGCGCCCGGCGCAGCAGCCGGCGGAGCTTCAGGATATCGTCCGCGCTGCGCACGAAGGAGAGCGCTACGTAATCGATCCCCATCTTGAGCCCGAACGCGAGATCGCCGCGATCCTTCGCCGTGAGCGAATCGGCGCTCAGCTTGACCCCGGGGAAATTCAGACCCTTGTGATCCCCGAGCTGCCCTCCGATCACGATCTTGCAGCGAAGGCCGCGGCGCTCTTTTCTCAGCACGCGAAGCTCGAGCTGGCCGTCGTCGAGGAGGACGCGGTCCCCTACGGCGACGTCCCGCATGAGGCCGGAGTAGACCGCGGGGATGCGACCGGGCCCCCCCTTCACGCGCCGATTCGTGAGGAGGGTTTGCTCTCCAGCCTTGAGCCACACGAACCCGCCCCGGAATTCCCCGACGCGAAGCTTGGGACCCTGGAGATCGAGGAGCAGACCGACGAAGCGCCCGACGTGGGTGGCCGCTCTTCGGATGCGGCGGATGGCGCGGGCATGCGATGCCCGGCTGCCGTGGGAAAAATTGAGCCGCGCGACGTCCATGCCCGCGCGGATCATCCGCGCGAGCACCACCTCTTCGGCCGAGCTCGGGCCTACGGTCGCAATGATCTTCGTGCGGCGCACTAGAGGGCGAGCGTAGCCATCACCTCTTCGGCGTGCCCCTCCACCTTGACCCGCCGAAACACGTGCTCCACCTTGCCGTCGCGGTCGATCACGAACGTGGTGCGCTCGATTCCCCAGAAGCTCCTGCCGTAGAGGCTCTTCTCCTTGTACGTGCCGTATTGGCGGGAGACGGCGGCATCCTTGTCCGAAAGAAGCGGAAACGGGAGGTTGTACTTTTGCGCGAAGCGCTCGTGGCTCAATTCATCGTCGAGGCTGACGCCCAGGACGATCGCGTCCTTGGACTCGATGCGCGGGAACGAGTCGCGGAAGCCGCAGGCTTCCATGGTGCAGCCCGGCGTATCATCCTTGGGGTAAAAATAGAGGATGACGCGTTTCCCTCGAAACTCGCTCAGGCTCACCCGGCGACCGAGCGTGCTCGGAAGGGAAAACTCGGGCGCCGGCATGCCGACCGTGAGGCTCTCGCCCGGGTAGTCGAGCATGTTGAGCTGACCCCCCTTGCTCCGCCTCTTCTTCGGGATGGGTGGGAGCGCCCCTAGCTCCGGGCCGCGCGGCGATTCCGCGATCGCCGGGCCCTCATCGAACTCGAGCAAGCCCTGAGGCTCGCCTCGCTCGAAGGAGCCGCGCGCCTGGAGTCTGGATCTGCCTTTCCCTCCGGATCTCGCGCTCATCGCCGCGGCAGCGGCTGGGGATCGCGGGACGACGTTGCTCCGGATCGGGGCCTTCCCCCTCGGCGACGGGCTGGACTTCCGCGCGGGCTCGGCTCTCTTCGCCCGCTTCACCGCGCGCCTTCCGGGCGTCCTGGCACGAGATTTGGCTCCGCTTTTGGGCTTCCGCCCGGCCTTCGGGCGCGATCCCCGAGCTTTCGCACGGGCCTTTGGCTTTGATCCCCGCCTCGCGGCGGCCTTCCTTATCTTCTTGGATCCACGTGACTTGGACGTCTTAGCCGCACGCTTCCCCGCCATGGATGGCTCCTCATTGGGGACGAGTCGGACCGCTCACCGATGGGCGCATACTAATCGCAGGACACGCTTCGTTCAAGATTGCAACGAAGTGGCGAGACGGGGATTGCGGGGAGAGGCCGGGGGAGCTACTAGCGCGAGGTGCTCGGGGCGCTGGTCGTTTCTTTTGTGCGGCCGTCGGTGAACAAGGACTCGTCCATCGTTACGGGGAAGGTTACGTCGAAGCGCAGCATCGTCGGCTTGCCCTCGAAGCGGTGAAGAGTGGAAAGCCGGACGGGCCCGGACTTGATCCACTCTTCCCAGGTCGCGCTCTGGGCGGGAGGCTTCATGTCTTGTAAGAGGTAATCCCATTTGTCCATGAGGTGCGTATTCCGATTCACGTAGAGCCAGTAATGATCCTTCGGCGTGAGCCCAACGCCAGACTCAAATGTGAGTTCGAGCACGTCCCATTCCACGCCACTGGGCCCCTTCTTGACACCGTCATACTTGAGGATGGTCCCGGGATCGCGGAGCTTGAACGGCATCATGAGCCAGTAGCTATCGTTCACCCACCGCTCGTAACCCATTTGCACGTTGGCCGAATCCTTGTCGGCGAGCCCAGCGGTGAAGGATTTCCCCTTCCGATCGGAGAGATTGACGATCGAGGTGACGTTCCGCCCCTTGTCGTCCGGGCCCTCCACGCGGTCACGCCCGTTGCGCTTGTCCCACCAATGCCGGAACCGGACTAGCTCCTTCCCTTCCCTCACCACGACGAAATCGAATCGGACATAGGGGACGGATTCCCACGTGGATTGCCCGCCCATCGCTTCGTCCATGGATCGCGCGACGGCGGCGGCCTTTGCGTCCGCGCGTCCCATGGGATGGGGCGGCGATGCGGCGGCAACGAAGGAGGCGAGAGCGGCCAATAAGGCGAGGGCGACGGCTTGCGCCGCCGCCCTTCGCCCGCGCGGTCCTGATGGACCTTGTTGGGTTGCCCAGCCCACACGCGCCATCGATTAAGGCTAACTCAAGGTCTTCAAAATTTCGATCAATTTGGCCCGGTCCGGAACCTTTCCGATCTCGTGCACTTCAATGTGGCGGATGATTCCCTGTTTGTCGATCACAAATGTGGCCCGCTCGGAGTATCCCTCGGGGCGCAAGATTCCGTATTTCTTCGCAATCTCGCCGTGCGGCCAGAAATCCGCGAGGAGCGGATATTCGATCCCGCCGAGGTGTTCGGCCCACGCCTTGTGCGTCGGAACCGAGTCGACGCTCAGCCCCAGGACCTGCGTGTCCAATCCTTCGAACGACTGCTTCTCCTTGCTGTAGCCCGGCATCTGCACCGTGCAGACCGAGGTGAACGCGAGGGGGTGAAACACGAGTACGACGTTCTTCTTGCCTCGAAACGACGACAACGTGACCTTGTTCCCGTTCTGATCGGGCGACGTGAAATCCGGCGCCATTTCGCCGACCTTGAGCGTCGCTGTACGATCCATCGCGGTTGTTTCCATCGTGCGCCCTCCTCGAGCTTCGATGCGAGAATTACGAATTGTGCGTCGGGACGTCAAGCGCATTCGCGGTTTCTTCCGCGAGCCGCTTCAGTGTTTCCGGATCATTGACGCCCTTCTGGATTTCCTTGGGGATGAAATCGAGCAGGTGCTTCAAGCCGAGCGATTCCTTGACGAGGGCGCGGGCCACGACCATCCGCTGCACTTGATTCGTGCCTTCGTAGATCTGGGTGATCTTGGCGTCGCGCATGTATTTTTCGATGGGGTAGTCGCGCATGTACCCGTACCCGCCGAAGATCTGCACGGCGTTGGTCGTGACCTCCATCGCGGTGTCGGTTGCGAAGAGCTTGCACATCGCCGAGAGCTTCGAGACGCTCGGCTCCGCCCGATCCACCGCCAAGGCGGCCACGTGGACGAGATTCCTCGCCGCTTCGACCTTGGTCGCCATATCGGCAAGCATGCCCTGGATCATCTGGAACGAGGAGATCGGCGCGCCGAACTGCTCGCGGTACCCGGCGTAGACCATCGCGTACTCGAGCGCGCCCTGCGCCAGACCGACCGCCTGCGCGGCGACCCCCGGGCGCGCCTTGTCCAGCGTCATCATCGCGTGCTTGAATCCCATGCCCGGGACCTCCCCGAGCAGGTTCTTTGCGGGGACGCGGCAGTTCTCGAAATGGATCTCCACGACCGGGACGCAGCGGATCCCCATCTTGTCCTCGATCTTGCCGATCCGGAACCCGGGCGTTCCCTTCTCCACCATGATCGCGCTGGTGCGCCGCGATTTCGATGCGGGATCGGTAACCGCGAAGACGGTGTAGATGTCGGCGGCCCCGCCGTTCGTGTTCCATTTCTTCTCGCCGTTCAAGACGTAGAAGTCGCCGTCGCGAACCGCCGTGGCGCGGAGGCTGGCGGCATCGCTTCCGGCGAATTTCTCTGAGAGGCCGAAGGAGATGAGCTTCTCTCCCTTGGCGATTGGGCGAAGAAAGCGCTGCTTTTGCTCCTCGGTCCCCCCGACGAGGACCGGGAAGGTCCCGAGCGCGTTCACGGCGTAGAGCACGCCGACCCCGCCGCACGCGCGCGAAAGCTCCTCGACGCAGATGCAGAGGTCGATGACGCCGCCGCCCGAGCCTCCGTATTCCTCGGGGATCCAGACTCCACTGAGGCCCGCCTTCGCGATCGCCTCTTTGATCTCCCAGGGATATTCTTGTAATCGGTCGTATTTCGCCGCGAGAGGACGGACCACCTTCTCGGCGACCGTGCGTGCGCGGTCGCGCCACATCAGATTCTGTTCGGTGAGAAATCCCGGCAACGGTGTCCCCTCAGCGGCGGCTCGGTGTGTCGCGGATGCGCCCTGGGGGCGCGTTGCGTGAGGCACGATTATTCCCGATCTCCGACGCGGTTGTCATCAGAAGTTTCCGCGGGCGGCGGCCGGGGGTCACGTGAGGCGATCCCGCGACATAGAAACGCCAGGGTATGGCGGCCCAGGGGCTGGGAACGTTCTGGCAGCCAATCCGCGGTGATGTCGCGACCTCGGGGTCCCCGACCGAGCCCCCCCGCTCGATCCAGAGGTCGGTGCCGCACAGGTCGGTGCGGTTCCACGCGAGATCCAGCCCGAAGGCCCGGCAAAGCCGCGCCGGACCCGAGGTGAGGAGATGCCGCTCGGCAAGCCCGCGGGCTTCCTCCATCCATTCGATCCCCTGAAGCGGCTCCACGGCGCGGATCAGGACCGCGGCCGGTCTCCCCTTGGCCTCGGTAACCGCGTTCAGGAGGTAGTGCATCCCGTAGGTGAGATAGACGTATGCGAAGCCCGGAGGCCCGTAGAGCGGTTCCGTGCGCGGCGTGATTCCCGCGCGCGCGTGACAGGCGAGGTCCTCCTCCCCGACGTAGGCTTCCGTCTCGACGATTCGTCCGCGCAGGATCTGCCCATCGACGCGGCGCGACAGGACGCAGCCCAGGAGCTGACGCGCGACCGTCAGGGTCGGCCGGGAATAGAAGGAACGGGAAAGCGGGGAGGCCACGGCGCGAGTATACATCGGGCGAGGCGGTAGCCTACACTCCCGCCGTGCCGCGAACCTCCAACGAGCCGCGCCCGATCTCCGCGGAATCGCGGACGATCCTATTCCTCACGGTCTTCATCCACCTCCTCGGCTTCGGAATCATCATTCCCCTGCTTCCCTACTACGCGGAGACGTACGGCGCGACCGGCCTCACGGTCGGATTGCTGACGACATCCTTCTCGTTCTCGCAGTTCGTATTCGCGCCGTTCTGGGGAAGGCTCAGCGACCGTGTCGGGCGCCGGCCGATCCTGATCGGAAGTCTTCTGCTCACCGGCGTGTCCTACCTCGTCTACGCCGCCGCCGGCTCGCTCGCGCTCCTCTTTGCGTCGCGAATCCTCGCCGGCGTTGCGGGCGCCGTGCTCTCGACCGCCCAGGCTTACGTGGCCGACACCACGACGCCCGAGAACAGGACGAAGGGCATGGGCTTGATCGGCGCGGCGTTTGGGATGGGATTCATCTTCGGCCCCGCGATCGGGGGCGTGCTGAGCCGATGGGGCTTCGCGGCTCCAGCCTACGCGTCGGCCTCTCTCGCCCTCGCGGCCGCCGTCTTCGCGTTTCTCAGGCTTCCCGAGTCGCTCCCGCGCGAGGCGCGCGCGGGCGCTGCCGCGCGACGGTCACGGACGACGCTGCGCGAGGCGCTCGCGAGGCCGGCCGTCGGCACCGTGCTGGGGCTCTTCTTTGTCGCGACCCTCTGCTTCTCGGGCATGGAGACCATTCTGGCGCTCTTCTGCCAGCGCTTCTACGGCTGGGGGCCGCACGAGATCGGCTATCTCTTCGCCTACGTCGGCGTCGTGGCGGCATCGATGCAGCTGGGGATTGTCGGCGCGCTCGCGCGCCGGTTCGGCGAGCGCGCGCTCGTGCGCGCCGGGCTTGCGTTGATGGGGGCCGCGTTCGTCACGGCGGCGCTCGTCCCCCCGCTCGCGCTCTTCCTCCTGGTGATGGGCGCGATCGCGGTGGCGAGCGGGCTCATGACGCCGTCCCTGTCGGGCCTCATCTCGATCGCCACGCCGGCCGACGAGCAGGGCGGGATCCTCGGCGTCTACCAGTCGCTCGGCAGCCTGGCCCGCGCGGCAGGCCCCTTCCTGGGTGGGCTCGCGTTCGACGTCGTGAGCCCGGGCGCGCCGCTCTGGATGGCGGGGATCGGGCTTGGGCTGGCGGCTCTCTTCGCCGCGAAGCTGCCCCGCCGGAGCGCCCCTACCGACCGATCGACTTCCTGATGCTCCCGCGAAGCTTTTCGAGACCCTCCGCGAGCGCAGCCTTCGTGATCACGAGAGGCGGGCGGAATCGGATGGAATTGGGACCCGAGCCGATCACGATCACGCCCTCTTCGTAGGTCTTCGCGATCACCTGGTCGCGGAGCGCGCCGTCCTTGAGATCGAACGCGCACATCAGACCCTTGCCGCGCGCGTTCGAGACATGGTCCGGGAACTCGCGCGCCAGGGACTCGAGGCCTTGGAGCAGCTCCGTCCCGCGGACGGCGGCGTTCTCGAGAAGCTTCTCCTCCGCCATGATCTCGAGATACCTCGCCGAGCGCACCATGTCGACGAGCGTGCCACCCCAGGTGGAGTTGAGCCGGCTCGAGACCCGGAATACGTTGTCCTTCACCTCGTCGATCCGCGCCCCCGCGATGAACCCGCAAACCTGGGTCTTCTTGCCGAAGGCCACCATGTCGGGCTTCACGTCGTAGTTCTCGTACGACCACATCTTCCCGGTCAGCCCCAGGCCCGCCTGAACCTCGTCGAACACCAGCATCGCCTCGTACTCGTCCGCGATCCGGCGCAGCTCGTGTAGAAATTCCTTCCGGAAGTGGTTGTCGCCCCCCTCCCCCTGGATCGGCTCGATGATGATGGCGGCAATGTCATCCTTGTTCCGTTCGAAGGCCAGCTCGATCTGCGCGACCGAGAGCGCCTCACGCTCCTTCACGTCGCGAAGGTTGTCCTCCTGGAGCGGAAACCGCACCTTGGGGTTCAACACACGGGGCCAGTCGAACTTCGGGAAGTAGGCCGTCTTGCGCGGATCGGTCGTGTTGGTCAGCGACAGGGTGTAGCCGGAGCGGCCGTGGAACGCCTGCTCGAAATGGAGCACCTTGTGGCCCCGCTCCTCGCGGTAGCCGCGCGCGAGGTTCTTCCGCACCTTCCAGTCGAAGGCGGCCTTGAGCGCGTTTTCCACGCCGAGCGTGCCCCCCGCGACGAGGAACAGATGCGGAAGGTAATCGGGCATCGCGTGGGTGCCGAAGGTCTCGACGAACTCGGCCATTTCGACCGTGTAGACGTCGGAGTTCGAGGGATTGTGCAGCGCCGCTCGCAGGAGCTTCTGCGTGAATTCCGGGGTCTTCATGCCGGGATGGTTCATCCCGACGGGATTGGTCGCGAAGAATGAGAAGAAGTCGAGGAGGCGCCTTCCATGACGCGAGTCGTAGATGTGGACGCCTTCGCTCTTCTCGAGGTCGAGAACGAAATCGAAGCCGTCCGCGAGCATCCGCTTCGCGATCGTCTCATGAACCTTGTCGGGCGTGACCTTCGCCGACGCGGCGGACAGGGTTGGATTCATCGTATGCTCCTTTCGGGCTGGGTGACGTTCATTCCGATTCAATTTTGATCCGGCGCTGCTCTTTGGCGGTGGCCAGGACCATCAGCGTGCGGGTCTGCCGCACGCCGCGCACCGAGTTCAGCTTCTAACTCTCCCACCGACTGGATGAAACCGGACTCGAACTTCGGGTGCTCGATGAAGATCTCGACGAAGGCGGTGATGTCGTGTCCAAGCTTGCGCTCGTCCAAGAGCGCGACGTATCCGCGAATGACCCCGCTTCGCTCGAGTTTCCGGACCCGTTCGTTGACCGAAGGCGCGGTCAAGCCAACCGCCTTGGCCACGTCGGCCTGGGAGATCTTGGCGTTATCTTGCAGGAGAGCCAGGATCTTTCGATCGGTGGCGTCCAACGCGGCCCCATTCTCCTGTTTTGTTAGGCTATTTGTGATCATCACCTAATATTATTCGACATAATGGCTCATGTAGTCAACATTTATTTAGTCAGTTGGCCTTTTGACCCGAGGCGGAGCCGCTTGATGGCGGCGACACATGGGCGTAGGCTCTTACCCGTGACCTGCCGATACCCTCTCTAGGAGACCCAGCGCATCCCATGAAACGACCGGAATCCATTAAAGCTCTTAAAGTTAGCGGATATCGCCCGCAGACCGTGAAGCAGGAGATGAGGCGAAATCTCGTCGGCATGATCGAGCGGGGGGAGATTCTCTTCCCGGGGATCGTCGGATACGAGAAGACGGTCCTCCCCCAAATCGAGAACGCCTTGATGAGCGGGCACGACTTCATCCTGCTCGGGCTGAGGGGGCAGGCAAAGACCCGGATCCTGCGCCAGCTGGTCCGCTTCCTGGACGAGTGGACGCCCGCGATCGAGGGTTGCGAGCTGAACGACGATCCGCTGAATCCGGTCTGCATGGTGTGCAAGAGGCGCGTCGAGGCCGAAGGAGACGAGGTTCCGATCCGGTGGATTCACCGTGACGAGCGCTACCGCGAAAAGCTTGCCACTCCAGACGTCACCATCGCCGACTTGATCGGCGACATCGACCCCATCAAGGCGGCGAACCGAAGGCTCTCGTACAGCGATCCCGAGGTCATGCACTACGGGATCGTCCCGCGGACCAATCGTGGGATTTTCGCGATCAACGAGCTCCCCGACCTTCAGCCCAGGATCCAGGTCGGGCTCCTCAATATCCTCGAAGAGAAAGACATCCAGATCCGCGGATTCCCGATCCGGCTTCCGCTCGACGTCCAGATCGTGTTCTCGGCGAACCCGGAGGACTACACGAACCGCGGCAACATCATCACGCCGCTCCGCGATCGCATCGCGTCTCAGATCATGACCCACTACCCCTACACGCTCGAGGACGCGATGAAGGTCACCGAGCAGGAGGCGTGGACGAATCGCGGCGACGGGATCGAGGTCGTGGTTCCCGCGTACATGAAGGAGCTCGTGGAGACGGTGGCGCTCCAGGCGCGCAAATCCTCCTACGTGGATCAGGGCTCCGGCGTGAGCGTGCGCATGACGATCTCGCTCATGGAAAACCTGATCTCGAACGCGGAGCGCCGGGCCATCCGGACCGGCGAGCGCCGCCAGGTGGTGCGCATCTGCGATCTACAGAACGGGATCGCCTCCATCAGCGGCAAGGTCGAGCTGGTATACGAAGGGGAGCAGGAGGGCGCGGTCGCCGTCGCGAAGCATCTCGTCGGCAAAGCGGTGAAGGAGGTATTCGCCCGCCACTTCCCGGACGCGTACAAGGCCAAGGAGAAAAACGAGGGCGCGCCGTCCGAGTACGATCCGATCTTCCGCTGGTTCGCGCAAGGAAAGCGGGTCGAGATCTCCGACGAGCTTTCGACCCGTGAGTTCCACCAGCGCCTGTCGCAGGTGACGGGTCTCGAGGAGCTTCCGAAGCGCTATCTCTCGATCAAGGACTCGATCGAGCTCCCCACCGCGATGGAGTTCGTCCTCGAGGCGCTCCATCAGAACTCGATCCTCGCCAAGGAACGAACCGACACGAGCGCGCTCGCCTACACGGATATGTTCTCGACCATGCTCGGAAAGCCGGAGGACGCGGAGGACTGATCGTGGATTTCCGCTACTCCAAGTGGGACGAGCGGCTCATCAAGAACGTCGACTTTCTTCGGAACCTCCTCTCCCTCTACAACCGTCTCCTGCTCATGACCGACGGCAACGTCGATGAGGCGTTGCGCGCGCTGGAGGAGCTGGGGGAACGCTTCGGGTTCTTCAATTCCGAGTTCACGCCCGAAGATTTCAGGAAGCACCTGCTGGAGTCGGAGGCGGTCCAGGAGGTGAACGGGAAGCACGTCTTGACGCGCCGCGGCGAGCGGATGATCCGGCAGGATTCGCTGGACCGCATCTTCACCGCGCTGGCGAAGGATTCCACCGGGGATCACCGCGTGCCCCGGACGGGCGCCGGCGGGGACAGGATTACGGAGACGAGACCCTACGTGTTCGGGGACAGCATCTCGGACATCGATTTCGTCTCCAGCGTGCGGAACTCGGTCCGCCGGCAGCGGGGGGAGTGGGGAGAGGGCCTGAACCTCACCGAGGACGATCTGGAGGTCTTCGAGACCGAGCATTCGTCATCGTGCGCGACGGTGCTGCTCATCGACGTGAGCCACTCCATGATTCTCTACGGAGAGGACCGCATCACGCCGGCGAAACAGGCGGCGCTGGCCCTGGCCGAGCTGATCCTGACCCGCTACCCCAAGGATTCGCTACACGTCGTCCTGTTCGGCGACGACGCCTGGGAGGTCAAGATCCGCGATATCCCCTACGCCTCGGTGGGCCCCTATCACACGAACACCAAGGCGGCGTTGCAGCTGGGGCAGCGGATCCTCGCGAGGCAAAAGCACGTGAACAAGCAGATCTTCATGATCACCGACGGGAAGCCGTCCGCCATCCACGAGAACGGGCGGCTGTACAAGAACGCGTTCGGCCTCGATCCCAAGATCGTGAACAAGACCTTGGACGAGGCCGTGCAATGCCGCCGCAAGCGGATCGCGATCACCACGTTCATGGTGACCCAGGACCCTTACTTAGTCCGGTTCGTCGAGCGTTTCACCCAACTCAATAAGGGTCGGGCCTACTTCGCCGATCTGGAAAACCTCGGCTCCTACCTCTTCGTCGACTACAACCAGAACCGGCGCAAGCGAGTGAACTAGCGTCGCGCTGCGGTCGTCTAGAGGGTAAACCCGTCAAGCGCGGCGCAGAAGCGGTCGATCTCTTCTTCGGTGTTGTAGTAGTGGACCGACGCCCGGACCATGGATAGCAGCCCGCGCGCTTCCATATCCAGCCGGGTCGCGGTCGCGTCTGTAACCGTGACGTTGATGCGCTCCCGTGCGAGCGCGCTCTTGATCTCCTCGGGCTTTTTGTCTTCCATCGTGAAGGTCACGATCGCGCACTTCTCGGCGCCGATGTCACGCACGGTCACGCCGGGTACGTTCGGGAGCTTGGTTCGCAATGTCGCCGCGAGCCCCCAGGCGCGGTCCCGGATTGCCTCGAGCCCCCACGCCATCGCGTAGTCCACGGCCACGCCAAGCCCCAACTTGGTCGCCGCATTGCTCTCGAAGTTCTCGAACCGCCGAGCGTCCGGCCGCAACGCGTATGTGTCGCGCGACACCCAGGTCGCCCCGTGCATGTCCACGAGCGACGGCTCCAGCTGATGGAGGAATTCTCGTCTCACGTAAAGGAATCCGACCGCGCGTGGACCCCGAAGAAATTTACGCCCGGTCGCGGAGAGCACGTCGCACCCGATCTCGCGGACGTCGACCGGCATCTGCCCCACCGCCTGGCAAGCGTCCAGGATGAAGGGGACGCCCGCCCGGCGCGCGACCGCACCGACGGCACGCGCCGGGTTTACGAGCCCTCCGTTCGTGGGAATGTACGTCAGGGAGATGAGCTTCACGCGATCGTCGATCATGCCCTGGAGCGCCTCGACCGAGACCTGGCCGGCCGGATCGCTGGGGACCACATCGACGATCGCGCCGGTGCGTCGCGCGACCTGCAGGAAGGGGATGTAGTTGCTCGCGTACTCCGCCGCCGAGGTCAAGATACGGTCGCCTCGACCGAGCCGAAGCGAGGAAAATGCCATGTCCCAGGCGCGGGTCGAGCTCTCGACGACCGCGATCTCGTCGCGATGCGCCCCCAGCAGCGTCGCGAGCGAATCGTACACGCGTTCGAGAGAGGGCAGGGCCCGCTCGGCCGCCTCGTACCCGCCGATCGAGGCCTCGAGGCGGAGGTGATCGAGCACCGCCTCGAGGACCGGGCGAGGCATGAGCGAGGCCCCCGCGTTGTTGAAATGGATCACGTTCGCGCACCCGGGTGTCTCTTCCCGGGCGCGCGCGAGGTCGATCGGCTTGACCTGCTCCCCGGCCCGCACCGTCACAAGGGATACGCCAGACCGGCTTGGATCGTCACGAAATTGGCGTCGATGAACCGATCTCCGACGACATGGTGGAACTTGAAACCTGTCCCAAATGTCGACCGTGGAGATAGAGGCGTCGCGATTCCGAATCCGAAGTTGAGTCCGAAATCGTTCTCCTCGTCGGAGCTAATGACGAACGTATTCGGCGCCACGAATTCGGTGACCTTCTCGCTTACGTGGTAGAGCCCGAGCCCTCCGCTCACCCACGGCCTTACGCTGCCGCTGCTCGAGAAGCCGTAGTCCACGCTCATGGTCACCGGCGTTATCGCCACTCGCCCGTCGGCGAGCTCCTCGCCGAAGTGGTGATAGGCAACCCCCCAGGAGAGAACCGTATTCCGGCCGACGCCATAGCCGAGCGAGGCGCCGAGGCCCCAGCCGGTATTGACCAGGTTATCGAGATCGCCGGTCGGCGTGGAAATGCCGGCGTGGAGGCGCAGCATGGTCCGACCCTCGAACCCCCCACGCGAGGAGCGATTGCGTTCCGGGTACTTGCGAATCGAAAGGTCCGATGTCTCCGCGAATGCGTTCGCGGCAATCGGGAGCATGAGCACGATGCAGGCGATGCCGATCCGAAATCTGCGGTTCATTCGACTCCTCCGTTGATCGAGCCTCTACGATGCCCCCCTGAAGCCGGAAAGTGTAGCACCTCGCCGCCATTCCACGGTAGGTGGCGGCCGCCTTGACGATTCCCGGCGCCGCATGGTCTACTGGCTGGGTCCCGTTCACAAGGAGCGCCGATGCCTTTTCCCCTCGCACCGGCTGAGCTTGAGACCCCCGAGGCGGAGCCGGTCCCGCTTCACGAGGCCTATCGCGCCTGCGAGGAGATCGCGCGGGCGCACTACGAAAATTTCCCGGTCGCGTCGCGTTTCATTCCGGCGGACCGGCGGATCGCGCTCGCCGCGATTTACGCCTTCGCGCGCCAGGCGGACGACATCGCGGACGCGCGGGCGCCGAGCGAGGACCGGCTTCGCGCGCTCGATGCGATCGAAGAGGCACTCTTGAGGGCGCTCGACGGCGCTCCCCAGGGCGCGATCTTCACCGCGCTCGCGGACGCGGTCGAACGGCATCGGCTCCCCGTCGAACCCTTCCTGGATCTCCTCTCCGCGTTCCGTCTGGATGCGCGCGACGCGACGTTTCCGACCTGGGACGATCTCCTCGCGTATTGCCGCGGCTCCGCCAATCCGGTCGGGCGCCTCGTGCTCGCGCTCTACAAGGTCGAGGATCCGGAGGCGCTTCGGGCTTCGGACGCGGTGTGCACCGCGCTCCAATTGACGAACTTCTGGCAGGACCTCGGCCAGGACGTAGCGCGGGGCCGCTTCTTTCTTCCCGTGGAGGACCTGCGCCATTTCGGCGTGAATCCGGAGGAGATCACGCGCCCTTCGTCGCGCTCGTCGCTCACGAGACTTCTCACCCATGAGTGCCGCGCCACGAGAGATCTCTTCGCACGCGGCGCTCCGGTCGTGCGGGTGACCCCTCTGCTGCTTTCGGTCCACCTCCGCGCGACGATCGCGGGCGGCCGGGCGATCCTCCGCTCGGTCGAGCGCCTCGGTTGGCGCGTGCTCGAGCGGAGGCCGACGTTGAGTGGCGCCGCGCGGGCCGGGATCGCGATCCGCGCGCTCCTCGGGCTCGATGGTTAGCACGCGCGGCGCGCCGAGGGGCACCAACTTCTCGCTCGCGTTCCGCGCCCTTCCCCCCGACCAGCGCGACGCGATTCGCGCGGTGCACGCGTTCAGCCGCGAGGTGGACGACAGCGTGGACGAAGAGCCGGATCGAGACCGCGCCCGCGAGGAGATCGTGCGCTGGCGCGGCGAAGTCGCCGCTTGCTACGAGGGAGAGCCGGTGGAGCCGGCCGCGCGGGCGTTGCGCCCGCATCTCCAGCGGTTCCGTATTCCTCGCTTGTACCTGGAAGAGCTCCTCTCCGGCGTGGAGATGGACCTGACCCACCTTCGCTATGCGACCTTTGAAGAGCTGCGACGCTACTGCTATCGCGTCGCCTCGGTTGTCGGGCTCATCTGCCTTCGCATCTTCGGGGACGAGGAAGAGCGCGGGAGAGCGTACGCGGAGAACCTCGGGCTGGCGCTCCAGCTCACGAACATTCTCCGCGATCTGGGATCGGATCACGCGCGCGGAAGGATCTATCTCCCGGCGGAGGACCTCCAGGCGTTCGGCTACCCGGAGGAAGCGCTCGCGCGGCGGGAGCGGAACGGCGCGTTCCACGAGCTGATGCGGTTCCAGGCCTCGCGCGCGCACGCCTTCTTCGCCGCCGCGGATCGCGAGACGGCGGACCTCGATCCCAGGCGGATCCTCGCGGCCGAGATCATGGGCCGAATCTACAAGCGGCTGCTCGCGCGGATCGAAGCGTCCGGATTCGACGTCTTTCGCCGCGAGGTGCGCGTTCCCCTGTACGAGCGCGCGTGGATCGCCGGGAGCGCCATCCTCGCCGCCCACGCCCAGCGATGAGCACCCGCCACGACGTCATCGTGGTGGGCGCCGGATTCGCCGGAGTCGCCGCGGCAACCGCGCTCGCGGAGCGCGGCGCGCGGGTGCTCGTGCTCGAAACGCGGCAGCGCCCCGGCGGGCGCGCGTATTCCTGGACGGATCCCAGAACCGGGGAGATCCAAGACAACGGCCAGCACGTCCTGGGAGCCTTCTACGACGAGACGCTCCGGCTTCTGCGGCGGATCGGCACAGAGCCCGCGCTCGCGGTGGACCCCACGTTCCACCTCCGAGTCTGGGAGCGCGGACGCGGGACGTTCGAGCTTCGCTGCCCCACCCTGCCCTCCCCTTTTCATTGGCTCGCGGCGGTCGGGACGTGCTCCCGGCTCTCGCCCCAGGCGAAGCTCCTCGCCCTCGCCCTTCCCGGACGCGCGCGCGCGCTCATCTCGCGGAACGGCGACGGCTCGACGCTCACGGTCGATGAGTGGCTCGCACGGATCGGCGGGCGGGAGGACCTTTCGACGGTCCTCCGGCCGCTCGCGCTCGCGTCGCTCAATGAGGATCCGCTCGAGGGCTCGGCGGAGCTTTTCGCCCAGGTCCTGGAGCGGATCTTCAAGAGCCCCGCGCGATCCAGCGGGTTAGCACTCCCGCGTCGCGGTCTTGGGGAGCTCATGGACGGCTTCGAGGAGTACGTCGCGCGACAAGGCGGAGAAGTGCGGTACCGGTCGACGGTCCTTGGGCTCCGCATCGAGGCGGGCCGGTTGACGGGGCTCTCCCTCTTGGGCGGCGACCGGATCGAAGCCCGGCGGGTCGTCCTCGCGGTTCCGCACGACCGGGCCGGCTGGATGCTCGCGCCGGAACACTTCGGGGATTGCCTGGAGATCACGCGCGCTTCTTGGTCACCGATCGTGTCCACGGTGCACACCTACGATCGCCCGATCCTCCCGTCGCGATTCGTCGGGCTCGTGGGCACGCACACCCAGTGGGCGTTCGATCGTGGAAGGACGGGAACGCAGGAACGCCACGTGGTGGGCACGGTTCGGAGCGCCGCCTTCTCCGATGTGGAACGACCGGGCCGGGCGATTCTCGAGGAGACCGCGGGGGAGCTGGCCGAGGCATTTCCCGCGGCGCGGGGGGCGACGCTCCTCGACGCGCGGGTGTACAAGGAGCGGCGGGCGACGCTGCGCTCCCTTCCGGGAGTGCAGCGCTTGAGGCCCCCCACCGAGATCGGAGTGCGCGGGCTCTATCTCGCCGGGGATTGGACGAAGACGGGGCTTCCACCGACGATCGAAGGCGCGGTCCTGAGCGGACACCGTGCCGCCGCGCTCGCATGGTCCTAGGAGCGGCCATGACCCGCGGCCTCCGCGCGTCCATCCTGGCATGGTACACGGAGCATCGCCGGGATCTCCCGTGGCGGAGATCGCGCGATCCCTACGCGATCTGGGTGAGCGAGGTCATGCTCCAGCAGACCCGGGTCGAAACGGTAATTCCCTATTACCAGCGCTTCCTTCGCCGATTCCCCAAAGTCGGATCGCTCGCGCGGGCACGCGAGGAGGATGTCCGCGCCTCCTGGTCCGGGCTCGGATACTACCGGCGCGCCCGCCACATGCACGCCGCCGCGCAGATCATCGTTCGCGAGCATGCGGCGCGGCTCCCCTCCAATCGTGACGCGCTCCTCTCGCTTCCGGGAATCGGCGACTACACGGCCGCCGCGATCGAGAGCATCGCGTTTGGGCGTCCCGCCGCCGCGGTGGACGGCAACGTCGTCCGGGTGCTTGCGCGAATCCACGGACTCGAAGGGCGGCGCGACTCGGCCCCGCTCAGGCGGGCCGTTACCGAGCGGGCGGTGACGCTGACAGCCGGGCCGCGGGCGGGCGATTGGACGCAGGCGCTGATGGAGCTGGGCGCGCGGATTTGCCTCCCACGCGATCCGCTCTGCGAGCGATGCCCGGCGGCACGTCTTTGCGTCGCGCGTCGAAGCGGAGCGCCCGACCGGTTTCCCGAGCCTTCGGCGGTGCGAGCGCCCAGGGTGGAGCGCCGGCTCCTGCTGGTGGCGCGCTCTGGATACCGGGTCCTTCTGGTTCCTGACGAGGCGGATGCGCGCGCGACGTGGACGTTGCCCTATGCGCGCCTTCTCCGCGGCCCCGCGTCCCGCGCGGCGCGGGCGCTCGCCCGGAGACATCTCTCCAACCCCTCGGCGCCGGAAGGGCCTTGCGCCGAGTTCAGGCACCGGACGTTTTCCTGCGATTCGACCTATGAAGTGTGGC
>VBOX01000095.1 GCA_005893265.1 Candidatus Eiseniibacteriota bacterium
CCGGAAGCTGGCGCGCCTGGAGGAGAATATCGGAGCTGCTGCGGTCGAGCTCACGCCTGACAATCTCCGTGAGATTGATGCTGCCGCCTCGACGATAAAGGTGCAGGGGGCTCGCTACCCCGAACACTTGGAGCAATTGACCGGTCGATGAGGAGGCCATGCGAGTCGGCATTCTGGGTTCCGGACTGATGGGCGGCAAGCTCGGGACCATCTTCGCGCGTGCCGGGCACGAAGTGGTGTTCAGCTACGCGCGGAGCACACAGAAGCTGAAGAAGCTCTCACGAGAGGCGCAGGGGAACGCGCGGGCCGGCACACCGGATGAGGCCGCGCGCGGCGCAGACGCCGTCTTGCTCGCCGTGCACTGGTCTCGAGTGGATGATGTGCTGAAGCAGGCCGGGGACTTGTCCGGGAAAGTCATCGTCACCTGCTCTCTGCCGATGAACGCGGAGGACACGAAACTCGTCGTCGCCGACACCTCCTCGGGGGCGGAGGAGCTCTCCAAGAAGGTTCCTCGGGCACAGGTTGTCTCTGCCTTCGGCACCGTGCCCAGCGAAGTCCTGTTCCAAGTCTTCGAGGCCAAGCGCAAGGCCAAGCGACCCTCACTGTTGTACTGCGGGGACGACGAAGGCGCCAAGGAAGTCGCCGCGAGGCTCATCCGCGACGCAGGGTTCGAACCGGAGGACGCTGGACCGCTGCGGATTGCGCGGTACATGGAGCCGTTCACACTGCTCATCGCGCAACTGGCGTATGAGGGAACCGGGGGCCCGGAGCTCGCGTACCGCTTCGAGCGGTTCGCAAAGTAGAGGCGTGGACGAGTCGATTAGTCTTCCCAAGCCGGTCGCCGCATATTGGCGACGACGACCGCTCCTACGCTCCCTCCGCCTCGGCCTCCGCGAGAATCTCCTCTAACTTCAGACCCTCTCCCCCGCGCATGGCTGCCTCCACCTCCTCTTCGGAGTCATCGCCGCGGATGACGCTCCAAAAGGAACGGATGGCAGCCGCGATCTCCATCTTGTTCGGATCATGGGCTCGCGTGAAGCCGACCCAAGCAAGGCCTTTCCGTCGATCTCCGCTTCGTATCTCGAGGATCCCATAGAGAAGCGCGATCTGGGAGGGCGGAATGCCCATGCTCCGGCAAGTCTCTGCAGCCGTCCGAGCCCAGACGCGGGCTTCGGTATCGCGCCCTTGTCGTAGGCAGATTTCGGCGAGCGCGGTCTGACCCGTAGGTAGAACGGAGTGCGCGCCGATTTCCTTCGCGATCGCCACCGATTCCTTGGCGGTGCGTTCCGCAGTCTCGAGTTCCCCGGCAGCCGAGTAGAGTCCCGCCATGTTGCCGAGCACCATGGCCTCGTTGAGACGGTCTCCGCGCTCACGATTGAGCTCGAGCGACTTCGCGAACGTGGCCATCGCCTGCTCCGGCCGATCGTCGAGTTGGAAGGCGATGGCGAGCGAATTCAAGCCATGTGCCTCGCTGTACTTGTCCCCCACTTGACGTGCCAGTTGTACGCTCTCCTCCTGGTACCTGATGGATTCTCGAGGATTGGTCTGGACGATAGCGTTCCCCATCTGACGAAGATTGAAGATCAGGGCATCTTTGTCTCCCACCTTTCGAGACAACTCGAGGGCTTCGCCGATGTATTTCGCCGAGGCGGCGTCGTCGCCCTGCCACATCGCGACCCTTCCCAGCTGGCCCAACACTTTTGCAAGGAGGCGAATATCTCCCGTGCTCCTTGCTTCCTCGACGGCCGGCTTCAGGATCTCCACCGCCTTCGCGTAGTGCCCCCGGATGGCCTCGAGGTTCGCGCGGAGCATCTCGATCCCGAGCCGTTGCGCGGTGTGCTCGGAGCCGGTCAGCATTTCATGAGCACGCTGTAGGAGCGTGGCAGCCTCTTCGTAGGTGGCCAGCTGTATGGCTCTTTCGCCCGCCTTAGCCAGCTGCGCTGCCGCCAGCGATGCTTCCTCGGCGCGGCCATAATGCTCCGCCACTAGAAGCGTATGCTCTCCGGCGCGCTCCCCACCGACATCGAGGAGCCAGTCTCCGACCAGTCGATGCAAGGCTCGCCTCTGCCGCGGGATCACCGTTTCATAAGTTACGTCACGAAGAATGGCGTGGCGGAACACGTATTCGACCGTTCCGGCGAACCCGGACTCCTCGCGCTGCAGGATCATCTCGCGGTCGCGCAGATCCTCCAGCATCGTCTGGACCTCGGCGGTCTTGAGGCCCGCCGCCTCGCGGCTCAAGTGAACGGCCGCGGAGTCCCAGAAGATGCGTCCCACGACGGACGCCCGCTGCAGTAGCTGATACAGCTGGGCCGGCAGCGTATCGAGCCGGGCCTGAAGGACGCCCGTGAGCGTTGCCGGGACCCGCACGGTGGAGAGCCGGCTGGTGTCGACCGACCATGTCTCTTCCCCCTTGATGATCACGCGGTCGTCGATGAGCGCCTTGATCAGCTCTTCGATATAGAAGGGGTTCCCATCGGCGCGATCGACGACGAGATCCCGAAGGGCGGCGGGGACCTCGGGGACATGCTTCAGAAGCTCGCGGACCAGTCGGCGGCTGGAAAGTTGGGAGAGAGGCTCGAGCTGGATGCGCTCGTGAAAGCGCTGCCCCTCGCCCCACTGCGGGCGACGTTCGTAGAGACTCGGTCGCGCCATGCAGAGGACGAACAACGGCAGGCCCGTGTTGTCTCGAACCAGGTTGTTGACGAGGTCCAGGGATCGGTCGTCCGCCCAATGGATGTCCTCGATGTGGATCATGACCGGGTTCACCCTCGAAGCGGTGGTGAAGAGCTCACCCAGGTAGTCCTGGGCCACCCTACGGAAGGCATCACCATCCTTCAACGCCGCCTCCACCTCCGGCCTGTTGGAGAAATCGAAGCCGACGAGCTGCCCGATGAAATGCGCTTTCCTCTCGGATCCCTCCCCCAGGAATTCCGCAACGCCTTTGACGAACTTCTCGTGCACGACCGCCAGAGGATCGGAGTCCAGGATCCGGAATCGGAACGAGAAGAGGTCCCGCGTGAGCGAGTAGGGCTCCAGCATGGAGGGTTGCGTGGCGCGTGCCTGGAAGAACCAGATCGTCTGCTCCTGAAGATCGGTCCAGTTACTGAATTCGAAGAGGAGCCGGGACTTTCCTACCCCCGCCTCGCCGACCACGGTGACGACCTGCGTTTCTCCATCCTCGAGCGTCAGGGTTAGGGCCTCCTGCAAGAGGCGCAGCTCGATCTCGCGCCCGATCATCTTCGTCTCGACACCCTCGATTCCCTGCGCCCGGAGGCGGAAGGCGCGCGGCTTCACCTGGGTGACGACGTAGACTTCGATCGGCTCCTTGCGCCCGCGGACGCGAAGCGGCTCTCCCTGCGTGAACGTGAAGACTCCTCGAACTAGGGTGAAGGTTTCATGCGCGACGAGGATCCCCCCCGGGGGCGCCGAATCTTTAAGTCGCCCGGCTAGCGTAATCGGCGCACCGCTCGCGACATAGTTTCCGCTGTCCGACTCACGCTCCAGAAGGACGGGGCCGGTCGTGATCCCCGCCGAGAAGGGGAGCGGGTTTTCCTCCGTCGGCTCCCACTTGGCTCCGAGCACCTTGCGTGTCTCGGTGACCACCTTGTCACGCATGGCCAGCGTGGCCCGGATCGCGTTTTCCGAATCGTCCTCGCGGGCCCGGTCCCGCCCCCAAAGGATGAGCCCCGTGTCCTCGGTGTGGCTGTGCGTCGCGCCGCCATGCCCCTTCGCGATCTCGCTCAGCGCCCCCCAGAGCGCGTCCATGGTGGACCGGACTCGCTCGGCGTCGGCTCCCTTCTCGTAGAGGATCTCGGCCAGCTCCTTCACGTTGACGGAAACGGCCGTGATCTGCCGCTGCTGATCGGAGGGCGTGTCCGGACCGGGTGTTTCGGCCTCGTCCTTCTTCTTTCGATGCGAGGAGAGCTGGTCGACCGAGATGGTTTGCGTCATCGACTGGAGCGCGGCCGGGGCCTCGCTGGGCTTGATCCGTAGCGCGCCGATCAGCGACTCGACGAATTCGGTCGCGGTGACGAAGCGATTGCTGGGCTCCTTGGCCAAGGCTCGGGCCAGAACGGGGTCGATGGCCTTCGGCAGTTTGGTGTCCCGTTCGCTCGCTTTGGGGATCGGGCTGTTGATGTGAGCCAGGATCACCTCGAAGCCGTTCTCGTGCTCGTAAGGTGGCGATCCCGCCAGGACCTCGAACGCGATCACGCCGAGGGAGTAGATGTCGGCGGCCTTGTCCGCCATCCCGTCCGCGCGCGCCTGCTCCGGAGCCATGTAGCCGGGCGTTCCGATCATGAGACCGGTCCCCGTCAGGTCTTTCTCCCGTCCCGACGCTCGCGCGATCCCGAAATCCGTCAGGAACGCGTTTCCCTCCCGATCGATCATCACGTTGGAAGGCTTGAGATCCCGGTGCACGACTCCCTGCCGATGCGCGTAGTCGAGCGCCCCGGCCAGCTGACGAAGGATGTAGAGAAACTCGTCCCGCGGCACGCGGCCCTGTTGCTGCACCTGCTTCAGCGTGCCACCCTCGAGATATCGCATGACGATGTAGGGCGGGTTGTGCTCCCCGTCGAAATCGTAGACCGGAAGAAGGTGGGGGTGCTCGAGTCGTGCGATGAGACGTGCCTCGCGCTGGAATCGCTCCCGGAGCGCGCCGTCGTGCAGGATGTTCGAGTGGATGACCTTGATGGCCACGTGCCGGTCCATGCTGGGCTGATAGGCTCGGAATACCGTGGCCATTCCGCCCGACCCGATCTCTTCGGTTATTTCGTAGGCGCGCAACTTCTTCCCGATCATCGGGCAGGGTTCCCTTTCAAATTGACGTCGAGCTCGGTTGTTGTGGCTGGGGCAATGAGGATAGCCGATTCAGGTGCTAGGTGCACGGCTCAAGCTTGCCGGATACTAGCGGGGCTTGGCAGCGCCCTATTCGCAGGCTTCTTGTACCTGATGGGGATCAAATTAGGCTGGTGGCCGTTGGCAGATCGAACAACACGTGGATAGCGTTAGCCGTTCTTACGTGCCTGATTATTCTATCGATTTGGAAAAGGATGATCCCGCGCAATTCTGACTAGGAGTGTCACGTCGGTCTCGCTACGATCGCTAGCCCCTCGCTGCGCTGGCCTGTTCCCTCCATCGTTGCTCGTTCACGCCGAACACGTCATGGTCAGGTTCGGGGTGCCGCTCGGCGGGTCGCGATCAGGTGATCCAGGCTGATAGGGCCCGGTCCGTTGCCCCAGAGGAACAGATAGATGAAGCAGAAGAGCACCGCGGGCTCGCCGTGGTTCTGGATCGGCCAGAACCCGTGTGGGAAATGACCCATGAAATAGGCAAACGCCATCTCGCCGGAGGCGAGGAACGCCACGGGCCGCGTGAAGAGTCCGAGCAGGATCAGGGTCCCGCCCACAAGCTCGATCACGCCGGCGACATAGAGGAGCGGCGTCATCGGAACCGGCATACCGCCAAACCACCCCAGCAGTTTCATCGCGCCCGGGCAGATGAACAGCAAGCTCGCCACGATCCTCAACAGTGAATGGGTCACGCCCGCCAACCGGCTCATCGTGTGGTTCCCTCCCGTTTCGCCAAATGCACCCAGGACACCGTGCGTCGTTCTTCCCCGAAATCGACTAGCCGATCACGACACCTTATCTGGAAGACGTGCGCTAATCCAGGAGGTGATGCCCGCCATGACCGTCTCCTTGTCGAGGTCGTTCAGGAGGCCGTGGAAGTGTCCCTCGTGTCTGGGATCACTTCGTGCGGACCAATGGGGTGTCCACGACGTGCTCACCGACGAACCATACCTGAGCCTCGTTCGTGCGGATGATTGAGCTCACGATGAGGTCGTTCGTGCCGTCATCCCGACGATCGGCCGCCAGCCGGGCCATCGTGCGGGCCTCCTTCAGCACGATCTCGTGGGCATGAAGGAGTCGGGATATCTGGGCAGGCGCGGCTTCCCGGCCCATGGGCGCACGCGGGATCAGAGTAGTTTCCGCGACGTCGGGCGCCATGGCGAGGCTCACCCCGCCGAGCGCCTGAATCCGTTCCGCGATGGCGTCCACGAGACCGCTCTGTTCTTCAAAGTGTTTGTCGAAAAGGAGATGGAGGGAGTAGAACGTGGGCCCCGCGACCTGCCAGTGGTGCTTTTTGTAGAGGTCGCGCAACGTCATGGTATCGGCAAGGAGTTGGTTCAGATTCTCGACGCTTTCCGAGCATGCCGACTCCTCCAACGCGATCGGCATCTTGATAATGTGGCCGTAGGGCTGAATCTCATGCCCTTGCTGGCGCTGCAGGGGAGCAGCGTGCTTGAGGATCTCGTCCGCATCGAGGGTCTTGGTCATGGGTGTCGCGCCTCCTTTTCGGTTGGCGGTCTGGGTTGACAATCCAAGGGGGAAGCCGCGCCGACATCCTTCGATGCAGGACGTCGATGCGCGCTCGACTTTGGATTCGAATGCGACGGCTCCGGTTCCTCCAAAGAGTGCGGCGAGGGCTGCTTCCGGCTACTCGACAGCCACAGGTACTCGCTCTTCCTCCGCTCGGATGCCCTCCACAGCCGGCGTCCTCACCCGCTCGAATCGAAGCCCGAGGGTAGGCCGAACAATTAGCTCCTGCATCAGGATCTGGAGCCGCTGCGTCATGCGCGTCGGGAGCTCGCGACGGCGCTGCACACGACGCAGGTGACCCGTCGTGAGCCGGCCCTGGCGAATTGGCTCCGCTACCACATTCGCGGCGGCGACTGCATCCTGGACCGCGAGATTGATCCCGACGCCCCCCACAGGTGACATGGCGTGGGCCGCGTCGCCGATGAAGAGAAGCCCCGGCCGGTACCACTGCCGCAGCCGGTCGATCCGCACGGTGAGGAGCTTGACGTCCTCCCACGATTGAATCTCCCTTAGACGTTCCCGCGCGAAAGGCTCCAATTGTGCGATCGCCTCGCGGAACGCATCGAGACCCGCGCCCCGGATCTGCTCGAGCGAACCCTTCGCGATGACGTAACCGACCTGCCAGTGCTCCCCGCGATCGAGCAGGATCAGGATCCGGCCTCTATCGAATGTTCCCATGGCCTGGGGCCGGTCGTCAGGCAAGCGGGAGAGACGGAACCACATCACGTCCATTGGCGCCCCAAGCGATTCAATCTCGAGCCCCGCCTCCTCGCGCAATTCGGACTGCCGGCCATTCGCCCCCACGACGAGCGACGCACGAACCTCGATCGG
This sequence comes from Candidatus Eiseniibacteriota bacterium, assembly GCA_005893265.1. GTDB lineage: Bacteria > Eisenbacteria > RBG-16-71-46 > SZUA-252 > SZUA-252 > WS-7. Next base: position 7,215 of record VBOX01000095.1, read on the forward strand.
GCCGTCGGGACCTTGCGCGCGGACGCCGACGAACGTCCCTGCTTCCTCGATGAGGCCGGTCGCCTCGGTCCTCATCCGAAGCGCGAAGGTTGGATACCGTCGCGCTTCGGTGGCGATGAAATTGAGGAAATCCCACTGCGGCATGAGCGCGAGAAAGCGGCATTTGGTCGGCAGGTGCGAGAAATCCGCGACCGGAACCTCAGTATTCCCCATGCGGACCCTGAGCTCATGCATCCGGCGATGCGGCAGCTTGAGAAAACTCTCAAGAAGGCCCAGCTGGTGCATGATCTCGAGCGTGGATGGGTGGACCGTGTCGCCGCGGAAATCGCGCAGGAAGTCTGCGTGCTTCTCGAGAACCACTACCTGGACACCAGCTCGCGCGAGGAGGAGTCCGAGGAGCATCCCGGCGGGCCCTCCTCCGACGACGCAGCACTTGAC
>VBOX01000096.1 GCA_005893265.1 Candidatus Eiseniibacteriota bacterium
AGGCTCACATGGGCGGTGGAACTCTTGGGCTCGAGCAGCACCATCTTCTTGAACGCCTCCACCGCGTCGTCAAAACGGCCAGCGCGGCGGTATGCCCCGCCGAGCGCCAAGTAGGCATTTGGATCTTTCGGCGATTTCTTCGTTAGCTGAAGCGCTTCCTCGATGGAAACCGATCGGAGCGGGGTGGCTGCCGCGGACCCAGCCGCGACGGCTGGATTCGCGCTTTTTTTCGTGTCCGCCCGCGCCCAGCCCGCGGCGGTCAGCAAGGTGACGGCGATGAGGCCGCACCAGGCAACTCTCGTCCTTGATCGGTGGAAGTCTTGGGTCATGGATGTTTGTGGGTAGCGGGCATCAACGCCGCGACGCTATCGACTCTATACCCCGAAGTCAACCTGGTTCTCCCCCCGATGCCCCGGAAAAAGGCGATGCCGAAGCGCCCTCGAGAGATGCGCTGGTCGAATCAGACCAAGCACGGGGCGTCAAGGTGACTGAGGTGGGGTTTGCCCCTAACCGACGCGCGCAACCGTCGGCCTCAGCGCACCTACGGCGAAGATCCGCGTGTGCACGCGCCGGCGCGCAGGAGGAGCAGCTCGCGCTCGCGGGCGTTGCGCGTGAGCGTTGCCGCGCGTTCGAATTCCGCGCGGGCCTCGTCGGAACGGCCGAGCTTCGCGAGCAGATCGCCGCGCACGCTCGGCAAGAGGTGGTAGCCCTCGAGCGACGGCTCCGAGGTCAGCGCATCCACGATCTCGAGACCGGCCGCCGGTCCGAACAGCATCGCGAGGGCAACCGCACGATTCAGCTCCACGACCGGGGACGGCATGAGCCGCGCGAGCGCCCCGTAAAAACCTACGATGCTCGCCCAGTCCGTTTCCGCCGGGGTGCGCGCCCTCGCGTGGCAGGCCGCGATCGAGGCTTGGAGCGTGTACGGCCCGTTTCCGCCGCCGAGCTCCTCGGCGTGTGCGAGTGCCGCGAGACCGCGACGGATAAGGAGCTGATCCCAACGCGCGCGGTCTTGATCGAGCAGCAGGACGGGCCGTCCCGAAGCGTCCGTGCGCGCGCCCAGACGCGATGACTGGATCTCCATGAGGGCGACGAGGCCGTGGACCTCCGGCTCACGGGGTGTGAGCTCGGCCAGAATTCGGCCCAGTCGTAGCGCGTCCTCGCAGAGCGCGGGCCGCATCCAGTCGTCGCCGGCGGTCGCCGAGTAGCCCTCGTTGTACACGAGGTAGATCACCTCGAGCACCGACGACAGACGGGCGGCTCGGTCGGCCTCGCGGGGAACCTCGAATGCGGCGCGCGCCTCGGCGAGGGTCCGCTTGGCCCGAACGATCCGTTGAGCCATGGTCGGCTCCGGGACGAGGAACGCGCGCGCGATCTCGCCGGTCGTCAGGCCCCCGAGAAGACGGAGCGTGAGCGCGACGCGCCCCTCGGTGGACAGAACCGGGTGGCAGGCCGTGAACATGAGGCGCAGGAGGTCGTCGCCTATATCATCGTCGATCGCGGCGTCGAGATCCGGCACGGCCGTCTCCTGGCGGGCCTCGATCTCGCGAGCCAGCTCCTCGTGCTTGCGCTCGAGCCGCTTGCCTCTACGAAGCAGGTCGATCGCGCGATGCTTCGCGGTGGCCATGAGCCAGGCCCCCGGGTTTTCCGGGACCCCCGACCCGGGCCACTTCTCAAGGGCTATGACGAGAGCGTCCTGCGCGAGCTCCTCGGCGAGACCGACGTCACGCACGATCCGCGCGAGACCGGCGATGAGCCTCGGCGATTCAATCCTCCAGACCGCGTCGATCGCACGATGGGTGTCGGTAGCCGTCACAGCCAACGATCACACCATCTTCAATTCCTCAGCGCAAGCCCTTGCCGCAGAGCCCCATCGTGCCTACTTCCTCGCCGCGATTCCCATCTCGCGGAAGCGCTCTACCGCCTCGCTGGGGCCGAAGTCCTCCAGCTCGAACAGCTGGCGAATCTCAATCTCGCCTTCCTTCCCATCGTCGGCTGGGTTGGGAAAGCGCCGCGCCCATTCCACCGCCTCTTCCTTGGACTTCACCTGGATGAGCGTGTAGCCGGCGATGAGCTCCTTCGCCTCTGTGAAGGGCCCGTCGAGCGTGGTGCGCTTTTCCCCGGAATACTTGACGCGCCAGCCCGTCGAGCTCGGCCTGAGTCCGGAGGCATCAAGCAGCACACCGGCCTTCTGGAGCTCCTCATGGTATTCCGCCATCGCGGCGATCAGCTTCTCCTCCGGCATGACCCCCGCTTCCGAGTCCTTGGTGGCCTTGACTATGATCATGAATCGCATCGTCGTGTCTCCTTTATCGCTTCGAGGCTATTTTCGCCCGCACGCGCTCCTCCTGGTCCCTGAGCTCGGGGGTGAACTCGGCGCCGAAGTCTTCCGCCTCGAACACCTGGCGAATCTCGAGCTCGGTCTCGTCGAACGGGGCGCGCTTGAGCCACTCGATCGCTTCTTCTTTCGAATTCACCTGCCAGAGCCAGAAGCCGGCGATCAGCTCCTTCGCCTCGGTGAAGGGTCCGTCGATCACGGTTCGCTTCCCCTTCGAGAACCTGACCCGCGCGCCCTTCGAGCTCGGGTGGAGCCCCTCGCCGGCGAGCATCACGCCCGCTTTCGCCAGCTCTTCGTTGAACTTTCCCATCTCGGTGAGGATCTTCTTGTCCGGGAGCATCCCCGCCTCCGAGTTCTTGTCGGCCTTGACGATCACCATGAATCGCATCGCACGATCTCCTTCTGGCTTTCCGGTTTAGGGGGCCGGTCCCCGGCCGGTCGACCGGGTGCCAACCCCTCGCTCTACATGTACAACGAACGATGCTCCGCGAAATCGACACGTCGAGCGATGGTTTTCCGCCCGGACCCCGAAGTCGTTGTGCTGCAGCTGACTCACGCTGTCGCCAGGTACTCGGCGAGGAGGTCGAAGGTGCTGTTCCAGCCCTCCTTGTGCCCATCCCGTGACTCGACCGATCCGAAGCCAGTCTGGCGCAAGGTCAGCTCGGTCTTGCCGCCGCGCTCGGTGAGCGTGATGGTCACCACCGTCTGCTTGCCCGGTCGCCCCTGGGCGTCCAGCCAGACGTGGGTGAAGACGAGCCGCTCGGGCTTCACGATTTCGCGATAGACGCCCTGCAGCCAATGGTCGACACCTTCCGGCGAGCGCATGCGGATCCGAAAAGCCCCACCCGGGCGGAGGTCCACATCGTGCGCCGTTACCGTGAAGCCGCGCGGGGCCCCCTGCCAGTGCTCCAGGTGCTCGGGCTTGGTCCATGCATCGAAGACGAGACTGCGCGGCGCATCGAATAGGCGCGTGATCACGAGCTCAGGCTCCGCAGCCGTCGTGACGGGATTACTTTTTCTTGCGGCCATGTTTCCTCTCCTTCCGTTGCAGTTTGTGTAGGTAGACGTCCAGGCGATCGAAGCTCTCCTCCCAGAAGCGGCGATAGCGGTCGAGCCACTCCGCGGCGTCCTTCATCGGACCCGCATCGAGCCGGCAAGGCCGCCACTGCGCCTCGCGACCGCGAGCGATCAGGCCGGCGCGCTCCAGCACCTTGAGGTGCTTCGAAACCGCGGGGAGGCTCATGTCGAAGGGCTCGGCCAGCTCTGTGACCGAGACCTCTCCCAGAGTCAGGCGCGCCAGGATCGCGCGCCGCGTGGGATCGGCGAGGGCCGCGAAGGTGGCGTTGAGGCGCTCGGACTTCCATGGAGCTCGATCGGTCATGTAATTAACTATACGGTTAAATACGTATCCGTGTCAAGCCCTCGATTTCTCTCGAGGAGAGCGCGGCGAGTCGCCGAATCAGACGCTGGACGGCATCCGGTACTGCAGCGCCTCGGCGACGTGCTCGGCGCGCACGGTCCCGGAGCCGGCCAGATCGGCAATCGTGCGGGCCACCCGCCGCACACGAATGACGCCGCGCGCGGTGATTCGATACGTCTCCGCCGCGCGCCTAAGGAGCAGCCGGGAATTTGTGTCGAGCGGCGCGACCCGTCCCAGTTCCCTTGCGGTCAGCGCGGCATTCCTGGCGTCGCATGGCGAGCGCGCCGCCGCGGCCGAGCGTGCGCGGACCACGCGCTCGCGTACAGCGGCCGACGGTTCTCCCGTCTCTCGCGCAAAGAGGTCGTCCATGGGAACCGCCGGGACCTCGAGGATCAGGTCGATGCGGTCGAGGATGGGACCGGACACCTTGGACCAGTAGCGTGTGACCGAGTCCAGGGGGCAACGGCACGAGTGCCGCGCATCGCCTCGAAACCCGCACGGGCATGGATTCATCGCAGCCACGAGGGAGAACGCCGCGGGAAACACGGTCGTGCCCCCCACGCGAGCGATCGAGACGTAGCCCTCCTCAAGCGGCTGCCGCAGCGCTTCGAGCGCGTTCCGGTGAAACTCGGGCAGCTCGTCCAGGAAGAGGACTCCTCGGTGCGCGAGGCTCACCTCCCCTGGGAAGGGCCCGCGGCCGCCCCCGACGAGACCCGCGTCCGAGATGGTGTGGTGCGGCGAGCGAAACGGAGGCTCGAGGATCAGCCCCGAGCCGGGCGGGAGACGGCCGGCCACCGAATGGATGGTGCTCACCTCGACCGCCTCTTCCCGCGCGAGCGGAGGCAGAATCCCGGGCAGTCGGCTGGCAAGCATCGTTTTCCCGGAGCCCGGCGGCCCGATGAAGAGGATGTTGTGGCCGCCCGCGGCCGCCACCTCGAGCGCTCGGCGCGCGACGGCCTGTCCCCGCACCTCCGCTAGGTCAGGGAGGAGAGGGGCGGACGCCTCGGCCCCTGGGGCATGATCGGGGTATTCCCCGCGGGTGTTCCATCCTCCCCGTTCCCCATCATCCGCCGCGTCGTCGCCGCGAAGCTCCCGAAGGGAGCCTAGGGTCCGGCACGAGATCCCGCCGATCGCGGCGGCTTCCCGCGCGTTCTCGCGCGGAATCCAGACGGGGCCGCGACCTTCCCGTTTGGCGGCCGCCATGACCGCGAGAATTCCTCGGACCCCGCGAAGCGTCCCGTCGAGCGCCAGCTCGCCCACGAAGACCCCGTCCGCAAGGGACCCGCGCGGAACCTGCCCCGACGCGAGAAGGAGCGCGACCGCGATCGGAAGGTCGAAGCGCGCGCCCTCCTTCCGGACGTGCGCGGGCGCCAGATTGACCGTGATCTTTCGGGCGGGGAATTCGAACCCGCAGTTTCGGAACGCCGCGAGGACGCGCTCGCGGCTTTCACGCACCGCCGCGTCGGGCAATCCGACGATGGAGAACGTCGGAAGCCCCGTGCCTAGATCGGCCTCCACTTCGACGAAAAGGCCGTGAATCCCTTGCGTGGCGCAGCTCGTGACGCGAGCAAGCATGTGGCTCGTTCCGGGGGAGAGCTGGTTTCTCGGGAGTGCGATCGGCGGTGAGCCGAGGTTCGGTTGGGGGTTGTGACGCGCGAAGTGTAGACTCCGCCCGCGGAACCTGTCAAGGCGCGCCCTGGTCGCGGAGGTTTTTCATGGCGGATACGATTGGAATCGTGGGCGGCGGGGCGCTCGGGACGCTCCTCACGTCGCGATTCCTTGCCGCGAAGGCCGACGTGCGGGTCGTGGTTCGCTCCCCGTCGCGGCTCGAAATGTTGAAGCGCGATTACCCGGCGCTTCGCGGGGGCACCGACGCCGAGCTTTTGCGCGGCAGCGATCTCGTGCTCCTCTGCGTGAAAGCCTACGACGTACCCGCGGTCGCCCGATCGCTCGCCGCCCTCGATCTGCGTGAGACCGCGATCGCCTCCCTTCAGAACGGCTGGGGCCACATGGAGATCCTCGCGGCCGCTCTGCCCCGTCTTCCCCTGCTCGCGGGAGCGACGTCGTTGGGAGCCTACCTGGACGAACGAGGATCGCTCCACTCCGACGAGGACGGGAGGACCCTGGTCGCGCCGTGGCGCCCAACCGACCTCCCCAGCGCGGAGCGCGCGGCGGAAGCTCTGCGCAGGGCTGGACTCAAGGCCGACACCTGCTCCGACGCACGCGCCGTGCTGTGGCGCAAGCTCGTCCTGAACTCGGCCGTGAATCCACTCACCGCGCTCGCCCGCTGCACGAACGGCACACTCGAGGCGGAGCCCGCCCTCTTCGCGATCGCGGAGCGGGCCGCCCAGGAAGCCGCGCGGGTCGGGTGGAAGCTCGAGGTGCTCGAGAAGGGCTTCGATCCGGTGGCCGCCCTCCGCTCGGTACTCCGGGAGACGGCCGGGAACCGCTCCTCGATGCTTGAGGATCTCGGACGAGGCCGTCGTACGGAGGTCGAGGAGATCACGGGCGCCGTGGTCCGCCTCGCGGGAGAGGTCGGCGAGTCCACGCCGGTGCAGGCGGCGCTGCTCACGCTGATCCGCGCCGCGGAGCGTCGCCCCCAAAACTAAGCGGGGCGGCACCAGGGCCGCCCCGCTCCGTTACGCTTCAGGCCGTCGCTTACTTCACGACCACGAGCTGATTTCTGGTCATGCCGTCGGGAGTCTGGAGGACGAAGAAGTACACGCCCGAGGACACCCGCGATCCGTCCCTCGACGTCCCGTTCCAGGGCACGCCGTGGGATCCGCCAGCGCGCCCGAATCGGCCTTCACGACGACGACCGAAACCGTGCCTTCGAAGGCTCCGCCGCCGGTGAGGTTACCCGTGATGGTCACCTCGACGGTTTGACGTCCGCCCGGGAGGTCTGCAAAGAGGATGCGGAGGCTCTCCTTTGAGAAACAGGCCGTGAATGCCGAACCCCCTTCTTCGCTGCGACTGCCCGTTCCGATGCGGGCTCCAACCAGGTCCAGGTCGCGCGCTCTCTCCTGGACTCCATCGCTCCGGATGTCTCGCTCCTTGCCTTTGCATACGAGTTGCCTCGCCGAGAGGATGGGGACCTCCACCCCGCCGAACCTCGCGACGATCGAGGAAGGAATGATGTCGCTGGTGTTGAAGTTATCCCCAACAGGCTCGATCTCGACGCACCAGAATGGCCTGGCCGAGGTGAGACGGATGACCCGTTCCCCGTCGGAAACGGACACGTCCGCCTCGAGGGCCGTCTCCACGTTGTTCACCGTGATCTGGAACGACTTCTCGTCGCTCAAGGCAGCGTCGCTCGCGCGCACCGTCGCCGCGTAGGCGCCCGCATCCGAGAAACCGGGTGCGAGGTGTACGTTCCCCGTCGTGGCGTTCGTCGTGGTCACCGTCATGAACCCGGGACCGTCCGCCTTCGCGAACGTCAGAGCGTCCCCATCCGGATCCGATCCGGACAGGACCTGATCCGCCGTTGCCCCCTCATCCACCGTCATGTTCGACGGCTGCGTCAAGGTCGGAGCCGCATTCGTCTTCCCCGCGACGATGTTGAACTGCGCGTTGTTCCCGGCGGGGAGATTGGAAAGATCGGCGGTGAGGTCGATAGTCTGGATCGCCCGGGCAGCGCGGGAGACCAATCTGACTCGGGGCGCGCCGGCGGGAGCGCCCGTCGTCGGATCCGACGTCGCATAGACGCTGACGCTCAATTCGCTCCCCGTCGTACCCGAGACCGTGCTCGTGCCGCTGATGATCGGGCCCTTCTGTGGAGCTTGGGGCGCCAGAGCCGCCGCGGGTTGCCGCGATGCCGCGGCGCCCTCGACGGTGATCGTGCTGGTGAACGTGCTCGTTCCGCCGGCGTCGGTGGCGGTGAACACGACGTCGTAGACGCCCTCGGACCCCGCCTGCGGTGTCCACGTGAACAGACCGTTCACGCCGGTGCCGGCTCGGTCAACGCCGAGCGCCGTCGTAGCTGACCCCGAGAGGCCGTTCGAAGCCGTGAACGTCACGGAATACGACCCCGCGTCCCCAGTCCGTGGGTGCCACACGAAGCTGCCGGTCGTCTTCGAGACGTCGGTCGTGAAGGAGGCGTCGTTTCCCTCGGGCAGCGAGAACTCCGCCGTGAAGGACGCGATCGCGTCTCCATCCGGATCGCTGGCGCTCACGCTGAAGGCGATCACGCCCCCCTCTTCGCCGTTGATGGCTGAAGGCGCGGACACGGTCGGCGCGCGGTCCTGCGAAGCCGGGCTCACCGAGATTGTGAAGCTCTTCGTGTCGCTCAGGGTGCCGTCCGACGCCGTGGCCGACGCCGCATAGGGCGAGCCCGCGGCGTCACCCGCGACCGGAGCGAGGTGGACGTTACCCGTCGTCGGAGTCGCGGTCGTGACCGTCATGAACCCCGGCCCCGTTGCCTTCGTGAACGTCAGGGCCTCCGCGTCCGGATCGAACCCTGTAAGCGTCTGATCTGCCGTGCTCCCCTCGGTCGCCGTCATGTCGGTCGGCTGCACCAGAGTCGGCGGGCGGTTCACGTTGTTCACCGTGATCTGGAGCGACTTGTCGTCGCTCAAGCTGCCGTCGCTCGCGCGCACCGTCGCGGGGTAGGTCGCTGGCGGGTAGATCCCCGCGTCCGAGAATCCGGGCGCGAGATGGATGTTCCCCGTCGTGGCGTTCGTCGTCGTGACGTTCATGAACGCGGGACCGGCGACCTTCGTGAAGGTCAGAGCATCCGCGTCCGGATCGCTCGCCGTGAGCACCTGATCCGCCGTCGTTCCCTCGTCCAACGTCATGTCGGTCGGCTGCGCCAACGTCGGGGGGCGGTTCCCCGGGGCCGCCGGATTCACCGTGATCGAGAAGCTCTTCGTATCGCTCAGGGTGCCGTCCGACGCCGTGGCCGACGCCGCATAGGGCGAGGCCGTGGCGTCTCCCGCGATCGGAGCGAGATGGACGTTCCCTGTCGTCGGAGTCGCGGTCGTGACCGTCATGAACGCCGGCCCGGTCGCCTTGGTGAACGTCAGGGGGTCCCCGTCCGGATCGGACCCCGTCAGCGTCTGATCCGCCGTGCCCCCCTCGGTCACCGTCATGTCGGTGATCGCGGCCAGGGTCGGCGGGCGGTTCACGTCTCTCACCGTGATCGTGAACGACTTGTCGTCGCTCAAGCTGCCGTCGCTCGCCCGGACCGTCGCCCCGTGGCTCCCCGCGTCCGTGAAGCCGGGCGCTAGGTGGACGTTCCCCGTTGTGGCGTTCGTGGTCGTGACGCTCATGAACGCGGGACCGGCGACCTTCGTGAAGGTCAGAACATCCGCGTCCGGATCGGTCGCGGTGAGCA
>VBOX01000097.1 GCA_005893265.1 Candidatus Eiseniibacteriota bacterium
GCGATACGAGGTGACGGTGGCCCCCGGATGCCGGCGGATCCACCCGGCTTCGCGCGCGATCCGGTTCGCGCTCCGATCCAGGTCGCGTAACACGGGGAGGCTCTCGAGCTCCGCCTCGGGCACCGGAGCGAAAATGCCGTCGCCGCGATCGCGATGGACCCACTCCACGCGCGTTCGTGCGGCGCCGCCCCCCGCACGGACCAGAGCGTCGAGATCGACAATCGCGTTTGCCGCGGAGTGCCCGTCGCCGAGGAGGAGGATCCGCTTTCCGGCGTAGCGGGACGTTGCCTCGCCGGAGATCGAGGGCAGGCGCTGCTCGAGCCTCCCTCCGAGATCTTCCTCGCCGAACGCCGGCAGCCCGCCCGGCCCCGTCTTGTTCGCCGTACCGTACACTCCGGTCGCGTCGATCACCACGTCCGCGCGGGTAAACCAAGCGCCGCCCTTCGAGGCCATCACCTGTAAGAGAAACGGATTCAGGACGCGGGCGCGATCCCCGGTCGCCGCGATTGATCGCGATTTCGTGGTCCCCTCACGCGCGATTGAGACGACCTTGGCACCCTCCTGCACCGCGTCGGCCAGCTCGGGAAGGCGGGAGAGAGGAAGGATGTACCGTTCGCGGAGCTCTTCGGCGGTGAGCGTCTCATCATCGCCGGGGAGCTTGAGGCCCCCCGCGCGAAGCCGCTCGCGGCCCAGCGCGGTCGAGTTCATGTGGAACGGAGTGAACAGGGGAACGGGGCCGTAAAGACGGAAGTGCTCCCCAACGCTCGCGGACTCGAAAACGGTGACTTCGTGACCCGCGTGACGCGCGCGGAGCGCGGCTTCCAGGCCGATGGGGCCCGCGCCTACAATCGCGATCTTTCGAGCCGTCATGCTCTACCCCAACCCGAGATGCTCCAGCTCCTCTTCATCAAATCCTAGGTAGTGTCCGTACTCTCCCCACGAACAGCCCCAGCACCTCGGGGTTGATCGCGGGCTCGTGCTCCGCGACCTCCCGAGCCGGCTTCGGCTCCGCCAGGACCGGCACCTCGAGCACCGCCTCACGGATCACGCGAGGCAGCGAGGCGAGCACCTTGTCGAGCATAACCTTGAAATCCTCCGCCGACAGCCGGGTCGGGAGCGGAAAGTCTTCGGGAGCGAGGCGGTGCGCCTCGGCGAAAAGGCGGTCCGCCTCCTCGAAGCGGCCCAGGGTCTCGAGCACCATTCCTTCCAGCTCGATGCGCTCGGGATCATCCTCCTCCGCGTCGGGTGGCGCCAAGGCGCGCACCGCCTTCAGCGCTTCGTCGGTTCTCCAGAGGAGGTGGAGGCATTCGGCGCGGCCTAGGAGGGCGCCCCAATGCTCGGGGTCCTGCCGCAGCAGGTCCTCGAAGAGCCCGAGCGCGATCTCGTATTCCCCGTCTTCAAGAGCCGTGTCTGCTTCGGCGGCCAGCGCCTCGAGGCGATCGGATTCCTGCGTCACTTCACTTGGCGGTTGTCGTGCGGTCGGCGCGCTCGAGGAGCTCTTGGATCTCTTTGATCGTCGGTTGGAGCTGCTGGTTCTGCGCGCGCAACAGCTCACTGTCGCCGGATTGCGCGTACCGGTCCATCGCCGAGATGCATTGCCGCGCGGTGGCGATACTGATCGCGAGATGTTCCCGATCGAGGATGTTCATCGCGGAGGATTGCTTCTCGGCGGTGTCGAGCACGGTGTTCAGCTCCCGGTCGATCGCTGGAACGCGGTCGGCCGAACCCTCCTCCACGGCGCCGTCGAGCCGCGCGCTGACGTCCTCGATGGTGTCCTTGAGCGCGGAGAATGAAACGCGCACGGCCTTCGTGTCCCCCGCCCATTGGCAGGACGAAGCGGCAAGGCCCGCAAGGAGCGCTGCGACGAGCCAAGCGGTGCGCATGGGGCGCCGCATCGCTAGAGGATGTAGACGATGGTGAACACGAACAGCCAGACCACGTCCACGAAGTGCCAATACCAGGATGCGGCCCGGAACGGGAAGTGCTGCTGGGGCGTGATCTGACCCCGAAGCACCGCTCCGTACACCACGTTGAGGAAGATCAGCCCCAGCAGGACGTGAAGCCCGTGGAAGCCGGTCAGCATGAAGAAGGTGGTTCCGAAGATGCCGCTCTTGATGTTGAACGCCGATCCGTTCAGGAACCCGTATTCGTAAGCCTGGCCGCACAGGAAGATCGCGCCCAAGGAAATCGTCATGAGGATCGAGGCGATCACCCCGTCGCGGCGGTCTCGCTCGAGCGCGGAATGTCCCAGGTGAAGCGTCACGCTGCTGAACAGAAGGATGAACGTATTGACGGCCGGAACCAAAAGCTCGAAATGGGGCATCCCCGCTGGGGGCCACGCGGGCGCGTGGTACCGCGCGTAGATGAGCGCCGCGAAGAAGGACGCGAAAATCGCGGCCTCGGAGGCGATGAAGAGGGCCATCGCCGTCCTGAGACGCTTCTCCGCGTCCACGGCGTCCCTGCCGAAGAAGCGGTCGCGAAGAAGCTCAGCCCACCACCGGGAAGCCCCGTATACCGTAATCGCGAGGCCCAGGAGCAAGACGCCGAGCCCCTGCTTCCACCCATGCGCCGAGGAAACCAGCCCGACGGGAATGAGCCCGGCGCCGAACGCCGTGATGATCGGCCATCGGCTGGGTACCGGCTCGTGACTGTGCGCTGCCGCTTCCATCGGGTGCCCTCGAAGAACGTCCTGACGTTTGAAGCGCACCATGTTGCCCCGACACGCGCGCACTGGCAAGGACTTTCCTCGCCGCGCCGCGCGGCCGCATCAGGATTCTACAGCGGGGATCAGGATTCTAAAGCGGCTCCTTCACTTCGATGTTTGCGCGGCGACGAGAGCCTCTTCCGTCTTCGTGGCGCCGTGGTCCCGGGCGGGAGCGGCGGCGACATCCTCGGCCCCTTCACCCTCGATCTTGGTGAATCTTGCAAGGAGGGTGTACACCGATGGGACAAGCAGAAGCGTGAGGAAGGTCGAGAAAATAAGCCCCCCGACCACGGCGATCCCGAGGGGCCGCCGTGATTCCGCGCCCGCTCCGAAGCCGATCGCGATCGGCAGGATCCCGAACACCGTGGCGAAGGAGGTCATGAGGATCGGCCGAAGCCGGATCTTCGCGGCTTCCACGACGGCCTCCGTGACCTCGCGTCCCCTGGCCCGAAGCTGGTTCGCGTACTCCACGATCAGGATCGAGTTCTTGGTCACGAGCCCGATGAGCATGATGAGGCCGATCTGCGAGAAGATGTTCATGCTCTGCTGGAAGACGAAGAGCGAGATCAACGCCCCGACCACCGCCAGGGGCACGGACAGCAGAATCGTGAGCGGGTGGATGAAGCTCTCGAACTGGGCCGCGAGCACGAGATAAATGAACACAACGGCGAGGAGAAACAGGAAGTAGAGGCTGTTGCTCGACTCACGGAACTCTTTCGATTGCCCGGCCAGCTCGTGCCGGACGGTCGGCGGCAGTTGTTCCCGCGAGATCTTGTCCAGCCCATCCAGGGCCTGACCCAGGGAGACGACAGGAATCAGGTTCGCGCTGATCGTCGCCGACCGGACGCGGTTGTAGTGATTGAGCTCCTTCGGAGCGACGGTCTCCCTCACCTTCACGACGTTCGCGAGCTGGACCAGCCCCTGCTTGCCTCTCACGTAGATTTCCTCGATCACGTCCGGCGTGGCGCGGCCGGCGGCGGGAACCTGTGCGATCACGTGGTACTGCTTGGACCCGCGCTTGAAATCGGTGACCTCGCGGCCGCCCAGCAACGTCTCGAGCGTTGTTCCGATATCGGTCACGGAGACGCCCAGAGACGCGGCTCGATCGCGGTCGATCAAGATCTCCAGCTGGGGCTTGTTGAGCTTCAGGTCCGTGTCCAGGTTGATCAGATACGGGAACACGTTCGGCTTCTTCCCGATCGTGAGGTCCGTGCCGGCCTTTGCCATCATCGTCCTGGTCGCCTTCTGCAGATCCTCGTAGCTGTCGGCTTCAAGAACGTACTCGACGGGGGACGACGAGAAGCCTCCGCCCAGGCTCGGCGGATTGATCACGAACGCCAGGACACCCGGTATGGAGAACAGCTGTGGGAAGAGCTCCTGGACGATCTGCTGCTGCGACTTGTGTCGCTCATGCCGGGGCTTTAGGTTCACGAAAATGAATCCGTTCGTCACCTGGCCGGGTCCGCCGAATCCCAGGCCGGTGGCGGTGAAGAGCCCGCGCCGCTCGGGAAGCCGGAGCAGGATCGACTCGATCTGGCGCATGTATCGATCCGTGTAGGCGAGCGTCGAGCCCTCGGGCGCAAGGACGATTCCGAACGCGATTCCGCGGTCCTCGGTCGGAACCAGCTCGCGCCTCATGAAGAAGAAGGCGGCCCCGGCGATCACGATGAGGAAAAACGCAACCCCGATCACCCGTCCACGATGGCGCAACGCGGCACGAAGCGTGCGATCGTAGAACCGGTTCAGCCAACCGAAGAAGGCGTCGAAGGTCCGCGACGCCCAGGTGTCGGATCCGCCGTGGAGCGGCTTGAGCATCCGTGACGTGAGCATCGGGGTAAGCGAGAGCGCGACGAATCCGGAAAGGAGCACGGCGACCGCCAGCGTGATTCCGAACTCGTTGAAGAGCCGCCCGACCGTCCCCTGGAGAAAGGCGACCGGGACGAACACCGCCACGAGTGAGATCGTCGTCGCCATGATCGCGAACCCGATCTCGTGCGATCCATCGAGCGCCGCCCGCCGGCGGGTCTTGCCCATTTCCAGATGTCGGTACACGTTCTCCAGCACGACGATCGCGTCGTCCACGACAAGGCCGATGGCCAAGACCAATGCGAGAAGCGTCAGGATATTGATGGTGAACCCGAGGAAGTAGGCTACCGCCAGGGCGCCGATGATCGAGATCGGGATGGCGACGGCGGGTATGAACGTGGCCCGGAAGCTCTTCAGGAAAACGATGATCACAAGCACCACGAGGCACATCGCGATGAGGATCGTGTGCGAGACCTCGTTGATCGAATCCTGGATGAAAGTCGAGGAATCGTACGCGACGTCGAGGACCGTTCCGGGCGGGATGATCTGCTTCAGCTCGGGCAGGATCTTCTGGACCCCGGCCGCCACGTCCAGCGTGCTCGCCTTGGATTGCTTGATGATTCCCAGCCCGACCGCCTGCTTCCCGTTCCAGCGCACCGCGGTGCGCTCGTCCTCGGGCCCCACTTCGACTTTCGCCACGTCCCCCAGACGAACGACGTCGTTCCCCGACTGGGCGACGATGAGCGACGCAAACTCCTCCGGTTGGGTCAGCTCGCCCCGCGTCCGAACGGCGAACTCACGTCCCTGCCCCTCGACACGGCCTCCTGGGATTTCGGCGTTTTCCGCCCGGATGGCGCGCTCCACATCCTGCGTGGTAATTCCCCGGCTCGCCATCCGCAACGGATCGAGCCAAACGCGCATCGCGTAGCGCCGCCCGCCGCCGATGAAAATCGATCCGACTCCTGGGACGTGCTGGAGACGGTCCTTCAAGACCAGCTCGGCGGTCTCGGTCAGCTCCAGGCCGTTGTGGGTCGTGCTCGAGAGCGCGAGCCAGACGATGGGCTGGGCGTTCACGTCGACCTTGGCGACGATCGGGTCGTCCGCTTCGCGCGGCAGGCTTCCGCGCACGCGGGCGACCTTGTCCCGCACGTCGTTCGCCGCCTGTTCCACGTTCCGGCTCAGCTCGAATTCAATGGTGATGTTGGAGCCCTGCTCGAGGCTCGAGGACTGGATCGTCTTCACGCCCTCGAGCGTCGCGAGCTGCTCTTCCAGCACGTCGGTGATCTCGGTCTCGACCACGTTCGGGCTTGCGCCGCGATAAAACGTCGTGATCGAGACGACCGGCGGGTCGATGTCCGGGTACTCGCGGACGGGAAGCCGCGTGAAGGAAATCACCCCGAACAGGATGATCGTGAGGCTCATCACCGTCGCGAAGACGGGACGTTGTATGGAGACTTCGCTGAGCTTCACTGAGCGATTCCTCCACTTTCACCGCCCGGCCGGCTCGCCACAGGGATCACCTTCGCCCCTTCGAAGAGCTTCTGGTGCCCGGTTCGGACGATCAGCATGCCAGGCTCGAGACCCTTCACCACTTCGACCGCGTCGGAGAAGCGGGTCCCGAGCGTAAGCGCGCTGCGGGTCACGGTGCTATCGGCCTTCACGATGTACGCGTACGACTGATCCCCCTCGGCGAAGACCGCCTCGCTCGGGATCGTCAGCGCCTTGGGACGCTGACTCAAGACGGCCGAGATGTTGGCCGACATTCCGGGCCGGAACTTACCCCCCGGATTGCGCACACGCGCGAGGATCCGCGCGTTTCGCGTGCCCGGATCGAGCACCGGATCGATGACCTCGATCCGGCCGGCGAGCGTGTATCCGGAATAGGCCGTGGTCGATACCGTGACCTCCGCCCCGCGTCGAAGCTGCGCGATATAACGCTCCGGAGCCGAGAAATTCACGCGCAGCTCGGAGAGCTTCGTCAGGTCGGTGATGGCTTGGCCGGAGCGGACGAATGCCCCCGGGCTCACCCGGCGCGAGCCCAGAAGCCCGGAGAAGCGGGCCGCGATTCTCGTCTTCGACAGCCGCGCCTTGGCGAGGGCGAGATTCGCCTCGGCCACCTTGAGGGCCGCCGCGGCATCGTCCAGATCTTGTGGGGCGCCGGCGCCTTGATCCACAACCGACTTCACTCGACTGAACGTGCTCTGAGCCTGGTCGCGGATTGCCTCCGTACGCTCGACTTCGGCGCGATGCTCGGCGTCGTCCAGCTGGGCGATGAGCGCCCCGCTCTCCACGGCGCTTCCCTCCTGGAAGGGGAGGCTCACGACGGTCCCGTCGATCTCCGACACGACCGTGATCGCGTCCGCGGCTTCGATCGTGCCGACCGCCTCGAACCGGTCGGCAACCGGCGCCTGAAGAACCCGGGCCGTCTCGACAGGCATGGGCGGCGGCCGAAAGCCGCCCGCGCCGCCGCCTCCAGCGCAACCCGCAACGCCGATGAGAAGGATCAAAGCCGCCGGTCGAGCCCGGTGCCTGATCCAGGCCGGGACGGTCGATGGGCCAATCATGGATTCGGTCTCCCTCATTGGGGTTTGGTCGGGTTGAGCCCTTCCGACGTCAGTCGTTTCAGATCGGCGGCCGCCTTGGCGGTCCGCACGAGGGCTTGCGAGAATCGCTGCTGCGCCGTGGCCAGGTCCGCGGCAACGCGGGTCAGCTCGAACGCGGTCGTCTTGCCGTAACGGTACTCGAGGATCCCGATCCGCACCTGCTCGAGCGAGGCGTTGACGCCGCCCTGAGCCGCCTCCATTCGCTTGGACGCGTGCACCAGCTCGCGGTATCCGGCGCG